>NZ_DIIQ01000022.1:0-621 GCF_002420785.1 Pseudomonas sp. UBA5666
GGGGGCCGCGCCGACAGGCGCGGGGGCCGCAGTAGGCACGATGCCCGCCAGCAGGCGGTCGGTAAGGCGGCTGGGCAGCGCCAGGCGCCGCGCATTGAGCGCGGCGACGTCGTTGCGGGTGCTGGCCGCTTGCGTGGCGTGAACCGGGTCTGCAACCTTGCTGCCCCACAGCACCGGGCCGGCCTGCCCTCGCGGGAACGGGCTGGTATTGGCGGCGGCGCTGCGGCTTTTGGTCAGCTGGCGTACCAGCACATCCTGCAGGCCGATACCGCCACCCTCGCGGGACATGCTCACCGACAACTGCTGGTCGTACATGTCCCGGTACTGCTTGACCGTCTCGGTGTTCATCGGGTTGTCGTCGGCCAGGACATCGCTGGCCTTGCGCGAGGCCTTGAGCATCTCGCTGATGAACATCGACTCGAACTCCTGGGCCACCTTGCGCACGTTGGCTTCGCTGTCGCGGTCACCGTGCTTGAGGGCATTGAGGCGGTTGAGGTCGGTGAAGGCACCGCTGTCGACACTGCCGGAAACCAGGCTCTTGCTGTTCATCGACGCCGTCCTCAGATCACGATCAGGTCGGCCTGCAAGGCGCCGGCCTGTTTCAGGGCTTCGAGAATGGCC
>NZ_DIIQ01000022.1:744-12456 GCF_002420785.1 Pseudomonas sp. UBA5666
TTCAGGGCTTCGAGAATGGCCATCAGGTCACCGGGCGCAGCGCCCACCTGGTTCACCGCCCGGACGATTTCATCCAGCGTGGTACCTGGGCCGAACTTGAACATCGGCTTGGCTTCCTGCTCGGCATTGACCCGCGAGCGCGGGACCACGGCGGTCTGGCCGTTGGAAAGCGGGCCCGGTTGGCTGACGATGGGGTCTTCGGTGATGGTTACGGTCAGGCTGCCGTGGGTCACCGCCGCTGGCGACACCTTGACGTTCTGGCCGATGACGATGGTGCCGGTACGCGAGTTGATGATCACCTTGGCCACTGCCTGGCCTGGGTCGATTTCCAGGTTCTCCAGGATCGACAGGTAGTCCACCCGTTGGCTGGGGTCCATCGGCGCGCTCACGCGCACCGAACCACCATCCACGGCCTGGGCCACGCCTGGGCCGAGCAGGTCATTGACCTTGTCGACGATGTGCTTGGCGGTGGTGAAGTCGGGGCGGTTGAGGTTCAGGGTCAGGGTGTTGCCCTGGTTGAAACCGCTTGGCACTGCCCGCTCAACGCTGGCGCCGCCCGGGATACGGCCGGCAGACGGTACGTTGACGGTGATCCGCGAGCCGTCGCGGCCTTCGGCATCGAAGCCGCCTACCACCAGGTTGCCTTGGGCGATGGCGTAGACGTTGCCGTCGATGCCCTTGAGCGGGGTCATCAACAGGCTGCCCCCGCGCAGGCTCTTGGAGTTACCGATCGACGATACGGTGATGTCCACCACCTGCCCTGGCTTGGCGAAAGCCGGCAAGTCGGCATGCACCGACACCGCAGCGACGTTCTTCAACTGCACGTTGCCCGATCCAGGCGGCACCTTGATGCCGAACTGCGAGAGCATGTTGTTGAACGTCTGCAGGGTGAAAGGCGTTTGCGTGGTCTGGTCGCCGGTACCGTTGAGGCCGACGACCAGGCCGTAGCCGATCAACTGGTTGGAGCGTACGCCCGAGATGCTGGCGATGTCCTTCAGGCGCTCGGCTTGCGCCGCGCAGGCGCAGGTCAGCAGCAAGGTGGCGGTGAGCAGTTGCCTCAGGTTGAGCATGGTCAGGGTACTCAGAAAGGCCAAAGCGGGCTCATGAAGAAGCGGTCCAGCCACCCGGGCTGGCTGGCATCGGCAAACGAGCCGGTACCGGAATAGGTAATGCGCGCATCGGCCACCCGCGTGGACGGCACGGTGTTGTCGGTGGCGATGTCGTCGGCGCGAATGAGCCCGGCGATGCGCACCAGTTCTTCACCGGTATTCAGGGTCAGCCACTTCTCGCCGCGCACGGCGATGATGCCATTGGGCAGCACTTCGGCCACGGTGACGGTCACCGAGCCGGTCAGGGTGTTGCCCTGGGTGGCCTTGCTGTCGCCCTTGGTGGTGCGATCCCCGCTGTAGCCGGCATCGAGCGACAGGTCGCCGCCGCCGAACGGGTTGTTGGTGTTCGGCTTGGCCCCGAACAGCGACGACAGGCCAAGGCTGGCCTTGCTGTTCTTCTGAATCTGGGAGCCTGCGTTCTTGCTGGCCGACGTGCGCTCGTTCAGCGTGATGGTGATGATGTCACCCACACGGAACGCCTTGCGGTCGCCGTACAGGTTCTGCTCGAAACCGGCCTGGTAAATCGAACCGTTGTTGGCCGCTGCCGGCAGAGGGGTGCGCGGGAGCACCGGCGCATAGTACGGGTCGTTGGGCTTGGCCGCCGGGGCGACGCAGCCTGCAAGCAACACCGCACCGCCCAGGGCGAAAACGGACAACAGACGATTCATGATGCATACCTCGCGGGTGCTACGGAAGTTGCTGGGATCACAGCTGCTGGGTAACGGTCTGCAGCATCGAGTTGGCGGCAGAAATGACCTTGGAGTTCATCTCGTAGGCGCGCTGGGTGGTGATCATGTTCACCAGCTCTTCCACGGTGCTGACGTTGGAGTTCTCCAGGGTTTGCTGCAAGGTGGTACCGAAGCCGTTCAGGCCTGGGGTGCCGACCTGGGGGGCGCCGCTGGCGGCCGTTTCCAGGAACAGGTTGCCACCAATGGCCTGCAAGCCCGCCGGGTTGATGAAATCGGCGGTCTGGATGTTGCCGATCACCTGGGCGGCCGGGTTACCGGCGGTGGTGATGGACACGGTACCGTCCTGGCCAACGGTGAAGGTCTGCGCGTCGTTGGGCACGACGATGGCAGGCTCCAGGGCGTAGCCGTTGGCGGTGACGATCTGGCCATCGGAGTTGAGGTGGAAGGTGCCGTCACGGGTGTACGAAACCGTGCCATCTGGCTGCAGGATCTGGAAGAAACCGCGACCATTGACCGCCATGTCCAGCGGGTTCTCGGTGGTCTGCAGGCTGCCAGCCACGAAGCTTTTCTGGGTGCCGACGATGCGCACGCCAGTACCCACCTGCAAGCCAGAGGGCAGCTGGCTGTCCTGGGTGGACTGGGCGCCTGGCTGGCGACGGATCTGGTACAGCAAGTCCTGGAACTCGGCGCGATCACGTTTGAAGCCGGTGGTCGACACGTTGGCCAGGTTGTTGGAAATCACCGTCAGGTTGGTGTCCTGGGCGGACAGGCCGGTTTTGGCGACCCATAGAGCTGGAAGCATGTAAGTTCTCCTCGCGCGCCTGTTTTACGGCACCCGTTCAAATGTCATTAGCCGATTTGCAAAACCCGCGCCATGGCTTCATCGCCTTCCTTGGCCGCGCTCATCATCTTCACGTGCAGCTCGAACTGGCGGGACAACGCCAGCACTGAGGTCATCTCCTCGACTGCGTTGACGTTGCTGCCTTCAAGAAAGCCCGACACTACGCGAACATTGACGTCGGCATCGGCCGGCTGGCCGCTGGCCGTGTGGATCAGGCCGTCTGCGCCCTTGTTCAGGCCCTTGGTGTCCGGGTTGACCAGCTTGATGCGGTCGACCTCGGCCATCACCCGTGGGTCTTCGCCCATGGAGCGAATACTGATGGTGCCGTCGGCACCCACTTCCACCTTCTGTTCAGGTGGAATGGCAATCGGGCCGCCGTTGCCGATCACCGGCATGCCGTTACCGGCACGCAACACGCCCAGGGCGTCGATGTTCAGGCTGCCGGTGCGCACGTAGGCTTCGCTGCCGTCAGGCGCCTGCACGGCGATAAAGCCATGCCCGCTCACCGCCACGTCCAGGTCGCGACCGGTTTCGATCATCGGCCCTTCGCTGAAGTCGGTGGCCGGGCGCTCGGTCAGGGCAAAGGCCCGCGCCGGGAAGCTGTCGCCAAAGACCGGCATCGAGCGGGCCTGCTCCAGGTCACGCTGGAAGCCGTTGGTGGAAACGTTCGCCAGATTGTTGGCGTGGGCCTTCTGGGCCAGCGCGTTCTGGCTGGCGCCGGTCATGGCCACGTAAAGCAATTTGTCCACAGCATCTCCTCCGCGCGCCAGTACCGCGCTGTCATCGGGCAGGGTCAAGCAATAATCGAACCAGCTTTGCACCCCGGTGAATCAGGCACTTCAGCGCGACGGCTTTAGCGTCGGTGTCAGTTTGTTGGCATCGGATCAGCACGCCTGGATCAGTGATCGCGGCAGGCGCCGTTTTTATAGGGGCCGGCAAACCGGGTCCAGCCTGAACCCGGGTTGCCTTGGACGCAGATGTATCGCCCGGTGACCAGGCTTTGCCACAGGAAGAAAGGCCTCGGGGCGGCCTCTGCCCATTGGGCACTGCCGCCCCCTATCACCAGGAGCAAGGACAACAAACCGGCATGCTTCACCGACCTTGCCCTTGAACCCCACGTATCACGCCTGAGCACGTCATCAGCTCATCTGAATGATGGTCTGCATGATGGTGCTTTCGGTGGAAATGGTCTTGGCGTTGGCCTGGTAGTTACTCTGCGCCTTGATCAGATTCACCAGCTCGCCGGTCAGGTCGACGTTGGAATCTTCCAGCGAGGAACCTGCAATCTGGCCCAGGGTGCCGGTGTCCGGCGCGCCGATCACCGGGACACCCGACGAAAACGACTCCTGCCAGTTGGTGCCGCCAATCGGCGTCAGGCCCTGCATGTTGGCGAAGCTGGCGATGGCGACCTGGCCGATGACCTTGTTCTTGCCGTTAGTGAAGTTGGCGAACAGGAAACCGCCCTTGTCTACCGACAGGCTGGACAGTTCACCGGTAGCGAACCCGTCCTGATCCTTGGCCGTCACGGCAGAAGCGGCGTTGTACTGGGTCATGCCCAGCATGTCGAGGCTGACACCGCCTGGGTTGGCGTTGGCGCCGTTGGCCGACCACTGGCCGGCAGCGTTCTTCTGCGCGGGGATCCAGTTGTCCAGGTTGAAGGTCTTGTTGGCATTGATCGACAGGCCACCGGCTACCGGCCCGGCCGTGAGGGCATCGGCGTTGAGCGTGCCGTCGGACTTGAACGGCAGATCATTGATCAGCGGCTGCGTGGAGGTCGGGTCCTGTGGGTTGCGACCGTCGATGGTGCTGTACATCTTCCAGGAATTGGACGTGTCATCCTTGATGAAGTACTGGTTCAACTGGTGCGCATTGCCCTGGCTGTCGTACACGTCGCTTGAGAACGTGAAGTTGTAGCTCTTGACGTCGGCTGGGTCGAACGGAGTGACCGTAGGCGCGCCATCGCTGGACTTGAGGTTGACCGTCTGATCGATCTTGGATGTGGCCTTGGGGGTGAGATTGGCCGTGTCGATCTGAAGGTTGGTCAATACCCCCTGGACCACCTGGCCATTCTCATCGACGCCATAACCTTGCAGGTTGGCGCCGCCGGCATTGACGACGAAGCCCTGCTTGTCACTGTAGAAGGCCCCGGCCCGGGTATAGATCTTCGAGCCGTTGTCGTTGAGCGCGAAGAAGCCGTTGCCGTCGATGGCCATGTCCAGTGCCTGGCCGGTGCCGTTGATGTTACCGGAGCTGAACTGCTGGGAAATGGCGGCGGTTCTTACACCGGTACCAATGGTGGTACGGCCGGCGCTGGTGCCGCGAATGGAGCTTGAGTACTGGTCGGCGAATTCGGCGCGCGAGGCCTTGAAGCCGGTGGTGGCGACGTTGGCAATGTTGTTGCCGGTTACGTTCAGGGCCTTGTTGGCTGCATTGAGGCCACTTAAGCCAATGTTGTAAGACATACGCTAACTCCTGAAGATGTGCCCTAGGCCCTAGATGCCGATGCTTTGAATGGTGGAAAGTGGAACGCTGCCCAGCCCTGCCAGGTTCAGCGACATTTCGCCGCCGTTGGTGCCCATGGTCACGCTGGTGACGGTGGCCGGCAGGTTGGTGGTCATGGCCGTGGCCGTGCCGTTGATCGAGGCGGTGGCCTTGAAGCTGTAGGTGCCGGCCGGCAGGGCCTCACCGGCGTCATCCTTGCCATCCCAGGTGAAGTCCACCTTGCCGCCAGCCTGGGAACCCAGATCGAGGGTGCGCACCAGCTTGCCGTCCTTGTCGTACACCCCCACCGAGGTGGCGGTACTCGAGCCGGTCAGGTTCACCGAGCCCTTCATGTCCTTGCTGGTGTCGACCATGGTCTTGTCGGTCTGCACGATCACGTTGCGCCCGACCAGCGACGATGCCTGCAAGGCCTGGGAAGACTGAAACGCACCGGCGATGTAATTGACCGAGCTGTTCAGGGTCTGGATACCTTCCAAGCTGCTGAACTGCGCCAACTGCGCCACGAACTCGCCGTTCTGCTGCGGGTCGAGGGGGTTCTGGTTCTTCATCTGGGTGACCAGCAGCTGCAGGAAGGCATCTTTGCCCAGCGCACTGCCGGCGGCGCCGGTCTTATCGTCGTTCTTGCTTTCTTTGCGTTGCAGCGAGTTCAGGTAGCTACTACCGACGTCGCCTGTGGCATTGGTGGTGGTCATGTCGGCGTCCTATCACTGACCCAGGGTCAGTACCTTCTGCATCATGCTCTTGGCCGTGTTCATCAACTCGGCATTGGTCTGGAACGCGCGGCTGGCCGAGATCATGTCAGCCATCTCCTCGACCACGTTGACGTTGGGGTAATACACGTAGCCGTCCTTGTTCGCCGCCGGGTGGCTGGGCTCGTAGCGAGCCTCGAGGTTGCTCTGGTCCTCGACGATGCCAGTTACCTGCACGCCCTGCCCTGCCTCGCCCTGGTCCTCGAACAGCGACTGGCTGGTGCCGGCCTGGGTGTTCTGGAACGTGGTGGCGAACACGGGATGACGAGCGCGGTAGGTCTGGTCGATGCTCGACGAGACCGTCTCGGCGTTGGCGATGTTGGAGGCGACGGTGTTCAGGCGCGTGTTCTGCGCGCTCATGCCGGAACCGGCAATGTTGAAGACACTGGAAAGGGACATGGTCATTCTCCCCGCAGGGCTGACACCAGCCCTTTGAATTTACTGTTGAGCAACGTGAAGCTGGCCTGGAAGCCGATGGCATTTTCGGTGTAGTTGGACTGCTCGATCTGCGCGTCCACGGTGTTCTGGTCGATCGAGGGCTGCATCGGCGTGCGGTACTTGAGGGCTTCGTCGCTCAGCGCCACGCCGTCGGCCTCGATGTGCCGGCTGTTGGTGCGCTCCAGACCGAAGCGGCCGCCGTTCTGCTGCTTGTCGCTTTCGGCGGCCAGCACAGAGGCGAAGTCCAGATCACGGGCCTTGTAGTTGGGGGTGTCGGCGTTGGCGATGTTGTTGGCCAGCACTTCGGCGCGTTGCGCACGAAAGCCCAGGGCCTTTTCATGGATACCAAGCGCCTTGTCGAAGCTGATGCTCATGTCGGGGAAACCTTCAGCGGTTGACCAGAGTGTCGTTGCCGAAGGTTTTAGCAAAGCTTGTGCCAACATCTGCAAAGCCCGGATTCAAGGCCTTGCAGGCCTGCTCGCAGGGGCGCGATGCCAGAAAAGCGGCAAACCGCACGTGGCCGAATGGCCACAAGCGGCAAAAAGAAGCGCACTTGAGCGGCAAAACAAAAATTTGACGTCAGCGGCAGGGCCGACTCAGTGAAGGCCGCTGACAAGACGTCTTGTCAGCGCCATATACGACTCAGGCCTACTTGGCCTGGTAGATGATCCCCGGGCTGCATTGCACCATCTGGTAATGATCCGGCAGGCCGTTGAGGGCTTCGGATGCGCCCAGGAACAGGTACCCGCCCGGCTTGAGCGTGCTGTGGATGCGCAGCAGGATGTCTTTCTTGACCTGGGCCGAGAAGTAGATCAACACGTTGCGGCAGAACACGATGTCGAATTTGCCCAGGCTCGCATAGCTGTCGAGCAGGTTGAACGAGCGGAACTCCACCCGGTTGCGAATCGCCGGCTTGATGGCCCAGCGCCCCGGCCCCTTGGGGTCGAAGTAGCGCTGCAGGCGCTCGGCCGACAAGCCGCGGGCTATCGCCAGGCTGTCGTATTCGCCAGTCTTGCAGTTGTTGAGCATGGTGCCCGACAGGTCGGTCGCAACGATCTGCGCGCCCATTTTCAGCTGGCCCAGGTTGCTGCGTTCGAACTCGTCGATGGCCATGGAGATGGAGTACGGCTCCTGGCCCGACGAGCACGCCGCCGACCACATGCGCAGGCGCTGGCCGGGGTTGTTGCGGATGAACTCGGGGATGACCTTGTTCTTGAGCACCTCGAACGGGTAGGTATCGCGAAACCACAGGGTTTCGTTGGTGGTCATGGCGTCGACCACCTGCTCGCGCAGGCCGCCACGCGGCTGCGCCTGAATGCGCTGCACCAGCTCGCCCAGGCTCTTGATGCCCTGCTGCTCCATCAACTTGTTGAGGCGGCTGGACACCAGGTACTGCTTATTCTCGCCCAGCAAGATGCCACAGGCTTTTTCCAGAAATACCCGGAACTGTTCGAAATCCAAATTACCCGTAGACACTGCTGCCGCCTCTTTTCAATCACTGTGGCCGGGGCGAACCCCGGCGCCTTTCAATGCGCTGCCTTGATCCGGTCAACCACGCGCTGGGCCAGATCATCCGGCCGGAACTTGGCCAGGAAGTCATCGGCGCCCACTTTCTTGACCATCGCCTGGTTGAACACCCCGGACAGGGAAGTATGCAGGCAGATGTGCAGCTTTTGCATGCGCGGGTCGCTGCGAATTTCCGCTGTCAGGGTATAGCCGTCCATTTCCGGCATCTCAATGTCGGAAATCATCATCAGAAACTCTTCTTCGGGCTTCTTGCCTTCGTCCACCAACTGGCGCAGGTAGTTCAAGGCCTGGCGACCGTCATTGAGCGCCACCACCTCGACGCCGACGGTCTGCAGGCAGCGGCTGACCTGCTTGCGTGCCACCGACGAATCGTCGACGGTCAACACCCGCAGCATCACGGCCTTGTCCTGCACCTCGGCGTCCACCACACCCGCCGACACCGACTCCGAAGACGGCGCGACCTCGGCCAGCACCTTCTCCACGTCGATGATCTCGACCATGCGGTTGTCCACCCGAGTGACTGCCGTCAGGTAGTGATCGCGGCCGGTCCCCTTGGGTGGCGGATGGATTTCTTCCCAGTTCATGTTGACGATGCGCTCGACCGAGTGCACCAGGAAGCCCTGGGTCTTGGTGTTGTACTCGGTAATGATCACGAAACTGCTGCGCGTGTCCTCCTGCAACGGGCGCAGGCCGGTGGCCATCGACAGGTCAAGGATCGGGATCGTCGCGCCGCGAATGTTGGCGACGCCGCGCACTACCGGGTGCGCCTTGGGCAGAATGGTCAGCGCAGGGCATTGCAGCACTTCCCTGACCTTGAAAACGTTGATGCCATAAAGCTGTTCGCCGTTGAGGCGGAACAGCAGCAGTTCCAGGCGATTCTGCCCTACCAGCTGTGTGCGCTGGTTGACCGAATCCATAACCCCCGCCATGCCGAACTCCTTACCTGTCAGCCATTCGTTGCCACTCACTCAAGAAGTCGGCACGGGCTTTGCTTTTTTGAGCGCCATGTACATGAAAACGACAGTTTCCCGACGATTGACGCGCCTGCTGGCTGGCTTGCTGGCCGCACTGTGCCTGCTGGTACCGGTTCGCACCTGGGCGGACGCGTTCACCATGCCTGAACAGCTTATCGGTGTCACCCAGGGGTTTCTTGAGTTCACCGTCGAAGATTATCTCGCCACGACCCAAACGGCCGGCCGCTACGAGATCCAGGTCAACCCGTTGGACCCACGGTTGCGCATGCCCCTGTGCAGCCAGGCGCTCGACGCCTCGCTGGAAAGCCCGAGCGTGCCGCTGGGGCGGGTGACGGTGCGTGTACGTTGCGACGGCGCGGCGCCCTGGACCGTGTTCGTGCCCGCCACCGTTCGCTTGTTCCGTGAGGTGGTCGTGGTCACCCGCCCGCTGCGACGGGACAACGTGGTGAGCGAAGGTGATGTGGCCCTGCGCGAACGGGACGTCGGCACGCTGGGCCAAGGGTTTCTGACCGATATGGGCCAGGCGGTCGGCATGAAGATGCTGCGCCCGACGGTGATGGATCAGGTGCTGACGCCTCAGCACCTGGAGCAGGCGGAGGTGGTGCGCAAAGGCGATCATGTGGTGATCGTTGCCCGCAGCGGCACGTTGAGCGTACGCATGCCTGGCGAGGCGCTGAGCAAAGGCGGCATCAGCGAGCAGATTCGGGTGCGCAACCTCAATTCCAAACGCGTGGTCAAGGCCATGGTGACAGGCCCGGGCCAGGTCGAGGTGAGCATGTAAGCCAGTGGGCGAAAGCCGCTGGCGCACGGGAACCGCTTTTTTTAGACTGTGTCAGAAAACGGGTAACAGGCTGTCGCTCAAGACAGCCACGCATTTGTGCCTAAAGTTTATCGTGAGTTGGCCGAAAACAAGGCAAGCGTCCATAAACCCAGAGGTTTTCTGATCATGGTCATCGACTTCAGTCGTTTGAATAATTCCCCGGCCGTCACCGGCGGCGTACGCGGCAGCAATGCCCCTGGCAGCACTGAAAAGCCGGCCGCCAGCCAGGAAACAGTAAAGGGCGCGGGTGCAAGCGGAGAAGCCGTACACCTGAGCCCAGAGGCCCAGCAGTTGCAAAAGATCAGCGACAAGCTGCGCGATGAACCCGTCGTCAACAGCGCCAAGGTAGCCCAGCTCAAACAGGCCATTGCCGACGGCAGCTACCAGGTTGATGCCGGCCGGGTCGCCAGCAAGCTGCTTGATTTCGAAGCACAGCGTTGACCGTCGGGTGCGCTGACTTCAATGGACGCTTGAAAACCGGGAGTTAGCCATGCATGACACCACGCTGCTGCAACTGATCGAACAAGACATTGCCCCCATGCAGGAGCTGCTCGAGCTGCTGCAGAACGAGGCCGTCGCGCTGCACGGTCGCGACATGCAGTTGCTCGAGCAGATCCTGGCGCGCAAACAGTCACTGATCATCCTGCTCGAACAACACGGCCAGCGCCGTGGCCAGTTGCTGACCGACCTGGGCCTGAGCGCAGACCGCGCCGGCGTACAGGCGGTGGCGGCGCAATCGCCGCACGGTGACGTGATGCTGGAGCGACTCGATACGCTGGCGCAGCTGATGGATGAATGTCAGCAGGTCAACTTGACCAATGGCCGTATCATTCAGGTTCAGCAACAGGTCACCAATAATCAGGTACGCATTCTCATGGGCGGTGACTCACCCTCGCTCTACAACAGCCGCGGCAGCACCTCGCCCCTGACCAAGCCGCGCGCCCTCAGCCAAGTGTGATTTCCCTATCAAGGCACGGCACATACTGGCAAAATGCTGTTAATTGCCTGTGTTGCTTTTGCCTGGAGAACGTCAAGCCGTGTTCAATGAATCCGATGCCCCGCAACCGCCCAAGGTGCTGAGCACACCCTTGGAAATTGCGGCCAATTTACGGCAACTCCAGGAAAGTCACGACCCCCTGATCATCACCTTCCATGACCGAGGCCATCGCTTCCAGAGTTACGTGGTGGACGTCGATCGGGAAAACAATGTGCTGGCGCTTGACGAGCTGATCCCCCGCGACGGTGAGAAATTCATCGAAAACGGCGAGCATTTCCGGGTGGAAGGCTTTCATGATGGTGTGCGCATCGCCTGGGAATGCACCCACGGCTTGCGCATCAGCGAAGTGGACGGCCATCGCTGCTACCGCGGCGGCCTGCCACTGGAGATGACCTACCACCAGCGCCGCAACGCATTTCGTGCCGCGCTGAAGCTGTCGCAGCTGGTGGACATCATGCTTGATGGCACGCACCTCAAGGGCAATGGTGCCTTGCGTGGCAAGTTGCTGGATGTGTCAGCTACCGGGTGCAAGCTGCGCTTTGACGGTAATGTCGAGGATCGCCTGCAGCTGGGTCAGGTCTATGAACGCTTCAAGGCCGGCGCACCGCTTGGGTTGGTGGATACCATGGTCGAGCTGCGCCATCTGCATTATGAAGAGCGCATCAATACCACGTTTGCTGGGGTTCGTTTTCATAACCTCAGTGGGCCTGCCCAGCGCAAGGTGGAGAGTTTTGTCTATCAGCTGCAGCGTGAGGCGCGGCGGTTTGATAAGGACGATTATTGATTTGCAGCTGGCGGTTGGGCCCCTGCGGCCTTTCAGCAGTTTGGGTGCTATCACTGAGTTTTAAAGCGTGGGTATGGGCGTTTAAAACAGTGTAGGCATTCATTGGCGAGGGTGGCGCGCAGTCACCCTTCCGCCCTTACGGCGGCTCACTTTTTGTCTTGTCAAAAAGTAAGCAAAAACCGCCTGCTCCTATCATACGGCCCCTGCGCTACGCTCCGGGGTTCCCTCGCTCCGGGCTTGCTCCCGGGAGGACCGCGCTGCAGGCCCCATCCTGGGGCCCAG
>NZ_DIIQ01000019.1:0-29702 GCF_002420785.1 Pseudomonas sp. UBA5666
GCCGGCAGCAAGTGGCGCCTGTATGTGCCAAGCGAATTGGCCTACGGTGCCCAGGGTGTCGGCAGCATCCCGCCGCACAGCGTACTGGTGTTCGACGTCGAATTGCTCGACGTTCTGTAATACCGCTGGGGCCGCATTGCGGCCCTTTCCCAGCTCGCCAGATGTGTCAGTTCCAGTCTGTCCCCATCGGGCGCAACGCCCGTGCGTAGCAGAACAGAAACAGGTTGCGCACCAGCTCCTTCAGTACCCCAGGCTCATTCGAATTCAGCCCGCGCAGGTCCAGGTCGCCCTGGTCGCGCAGTTCATCCAGCGCCTCTGCTTCGAGCACCGCGCACACCTCACCGGTCTCCCGATGAAGAATGCGCAGGTATGGGTGAGGGCGGTCCAGCCAGGCATCGATCAGATAAGTCATGACTATTCTCCTTGGATAACTTTCCAATGAGAATAATTCTTATTATCAAAATAGCAAGAACCAATTGGCGGATCTGGATGAAATCAGACCTTGCGCACGAATTCCGATTTCAGCTTCATCGCGCCAATACCGTCGATCTTGCAGTCGATATCGTGGTCACCGTCGCACAGGCGGATGTTCTTGACCTTGGTGCCGACCTTGACCACCAGGGACGAGCCCTTGACCTTCAAGTCCTTGATCACGGTCACGGTGTCGCCGTCCTGTAGCACATTGCCGACGGAATCTTTTTTCACCACGTCGTCATTGGCAGATTCGGCTTCGCCGCTGGCCGACCACTCGTGGGCACATTCAGGGCAGATCAGCTGCGTGCCATCCTCGTAGGTGTATTCGGAATTGCATTTGGGGCAGGGTGGCAACGTACTCACTTGGGTTCCTCGAACAGACAGGCGGAAAAAGCCGCCATTGTAGAAGGTCTGGTTTCAGAAGTGATTATGTCCGGACAAAAGTCCGCAGCGGTTCGAGGAACGAACCGCGTGTGGGGAAGGGACGTACCGTTAGTGAGTGCGTGCGACGGCGAACTGGCTGAGTTCGACCAGCGCATCCCGGTATTCGCTCGCAGGGAGCACTTCCAGGCACTCGATGGCGCGCTTGACGTAATCCTGCGCCAGGGCTGCGGTGTACTTGAGCGCACCCGATGCCTCTACCGCAGCGCGGATCTGCTCCAGGTCTTCAAGGCCGCCTTTCTGGATGGCCTGGCGTACCAGCGCTGCTTGCTCGGCAGTGCCCTCGCGCATGGTGTAGATCAAGGGCAGGGTAGGCTTGCCCTCGGCCAGATCGTCGCCCACGTTCTTGCCCAGTGCCTCGGCGTCACCTTCATAGTCGAGCAGGTCGTCGACCAATTGGAAGGCCACGCCCAGGTGGTCACCGAACATGCGCAAGGCCTCGCGCTGGGCATCGGAAGCCTGGGCCAGGGCCGCAGCACTGTGGGTGGAGGCTTCGAACAGCATGGCGGTCTTGCCGCGGATGACGTCCATGTAGACGTCCTCGGTGGTGCTGGCGTCGCGAACCCGCGACAGCTGCAGCACTTCACCCTCGGCAATGACCCGGGTCGCCCTGGACAGGATCTGCATGACCGGCATCGACCCCAGTTCGACCATCATCTCGAACGAGCGGGAATAGAGGAAATCACCGACCAGCACGCTTGGGGCATTGCCCCACAGGGCGTTGGCCGTGGAGCGGCCGCGGCGCATGCCCGACATGTCGACCACGTCATCGTGCAGCAGGGTGGCGGTGTGCAGGAACTCGATGGTTGCCGCCAGCAGCCGCAGGTCGTCGCCCCGGTGGCCCAGGGCCTTGCCGCACAGCAACACCAGCAATGGGCGCAGGCGCTTGCCACCGGCCGACGTGATATAGTCGCCGATCTTCGATACCAGCGGCACGCGCGAGGTCAGCTGCTTCTTGATGATCTCGTCGACGGCGCTGAAATCGTCAGCCACCGCGCGGTAGAAGGTTTGGGGTTGCATCGGCTGCTCCAGTGAGGTTGCGCGGCATGCTAGGTTGCGGGTCCCGGTGTGTCAAGGCACGGTGCCAGTCGGTCGGGCGCTGCACTTGCAAGCAAAACCTGTGTTGCGTACAATCGCGCACCCTAACTTCCTGGGCAGCACCTGCCTTACGCAATTGCGCCGGGCCGTTCCAGCCCTGTGCAGCCATGCCAGCCAATACTCATCATATAAAGCGCTGGGTGAGCAGGATTATCGGAGAAATACCATGTCTTACGCAGTAATCGTTACCGGCGGCAAGCAGTACAAAGTCGCTGAAGGTGAATTCCTCAAGGTCGAGAAACTGGAAGTCGCCACTGGCGAGTCCGTGACTTTCGATCGCGTTCTGCTGGTCGCCAACGGTGAAGAAGTCACCATCGGTGCTCCAGTTGTTGCTGGCGCTAAAGTAGTGGCCGAAGTCGTTTCGCAAGGCCGCCACGACAAGGTTCGCATCATCAAGTTCCGTCGTCGTAAGCACCACATGAAGCGCATGGGCCACCGCCAGTGGTTCACCGAGATCAAAATCACCGGCATCCAGGCTTAATCCCCTAGATCCCCTGAATTTATTTGGAGAATTGAACCATGGCTCACAAGAAGGCTGGTGGTAGTACTCGTAACGGTCGCGACTCAGAATCGAAACGCCTTGGCGTGAAGATGTATGGCGGCCAGGTTATCAAGCCAGGCAACATCATCGTCCGCCAGCGCGGCACCGAATTCCACCCAGGCTACGGCGTGGGCATCGGTAAAGATCACACCCTGTTCGCCAAGATCGAAGGCGTGATCAAGTTCGAGAAGAAAGGCGAGTTCAACCGCCGTTACGTGAGCATCGTCGCAGCCTAATCGCGACGTCGCTCCAGAAGCCCCGTCATGCGACGGGGCTTTTTCGTTTGTGGTGAGCCTCTTGCAAAGCTGTTTGTATGGGTTGCCGGCGTGGGTTTCTACGGTCGTACGGGGCCGCCGCGCTCATTTTTGCAAGAGCCTCATGTTTATCAGTGTTCAACTCGTCGGAAGGCGAGAGGCGGTTTTTGAATGAAGTTTGTTGACGAAGTATCCATTCGGGTCAAAGCCGGTGACGGCGGTAACGGTTGCATGAGCTTCCGTCGCGAGAAGTTCATCGAGAACGGTGGCCCCAACGGCGGCGATGGCGGTGACGGTGGTTCGGTGTTCATGGTGGCAGACGAGAACCTCAACACCCTGGTCGACTATCGCTACACCCGTCACCACGAAGCTCAGCGCGGCGCCAATGGCGGCAGCACCGACTGCACCGGCAAGAAGGGTGAAGACCTGTTCCTGCGTGTGCCGGTGGGCACCACGGTCATCGATGCCTCCACGCAGGAAGTGATCGGTGACCTGGTCAAGCCGGGGCAGAAGCTGATGGTCGCTCAGGGCGGCTGGCACGGCCTTGGCAACACCCGTTTCAAATCCAGTACCAACCGCGCACCGCGCCAGACCACTCCAGGTAAACCGGGTGATCAGCGCGACCTGAAGATGGAAATGAAAGTGCTGGCCGATGTAGGCCTGCTGGGCCTGCCGAATGCGGGCAAGAGCACCTTCATCCGCTCGGTATCGGCCGCCAAGCCGAAAGTGGCCGATTACCCGTTCACCACCCTGGTGCCAAACCTGGGCGTGGTCAGTGTCGACCGCTGGAAAAGCTTCGTCATCGCCGACATTCCTGGGCTGATCGAAGGTGCCTCCGACGGTGCTGGCCTGGGCATTCGCTTCCTCAAGCACCTGGCGCGTACCCGTGTTCTGCTGCACCTGGTGGACATGGCGCCGCTGGACGAGAGCAGCCCGGCCGATGCCGCCGAAGTCATCGTCAACGAGCTGACCCGCTTCAGCCCGTCGCTGGCTGAGCGTGAGCGCTGGTTGGTGCTGAACAAGGCCGACATGGTCATGGACGACGAGCGCGACGAGCGGGTCAAGGAAGTGGTCGAGCGCCTGCAATGGGAGGGCCCTGTGTATGTGATCTCGGCCATCTCCAAGCAAGGTACCGAAAAGCTCAGCCACGACCTGATGCGCTACCTCGAAGACCGCGCCGACCGCCTGGCCAACGACCCGGCCTATGCCGAGGAGCTGGCTGACCTCGACCAACGCATCGAGGACGAGGCTCGCGCCCAGTTGCAGGCCCTGGACGATGCCCGCACCTTGCGCCGCACCGGTGTCAAGAGCGTGCACGACATCGGCGATGACGATGACTGGGATGATGATTTCGAGGACGACGAAGACGGTCCGGAAATCATTTACGTGCGCGACTGATCGGTTGCAGTACACTAAACGCCGCTCGCTTGAGCGGCGTTTTTGTATCCACGGTATCTACAGATTCGACATAGGTTGGAAGACGATGCGAAGCAAGGTGACGGGCGCCAGGCGCTGGGTCGTGAAGATTGGCAGTGCGCTGCTGACCGCCGATGGCAAAGGCCTCGATCGCGGCGCCATGGCCGTGTGGGTCGAGCAGATGGTCGCGCTGCGTGAGGCGGGCGTGGAGTTGGTGCTGGTCTCCTCGGGCGCCGTGGCTGCCGGCATGAGCCAGCTGGGCTGGACGTCACGCCCCAGTGCGATGAACGAGCTGCAGGCAGCAGCGTCCATCGGCCAGATGCGCCTGGTGCAGGCCTGGGAGTCGAGCTTTGGCGAGCACGGCAAGCATACCGCGCAGATCCTGCTGACCCATGACGACCTGTCCGACCGCAAGCGCTACCTCAATGCGCGCAGCACCCTGCGCACCCTTGTCGAGCTGGGCGTGGTGCCGGTGATCAACGAAAACGACACGGTGGTGACCGACGAGATTCGCTTCGGTGACAACGACACTCTGGCGGCGTTGGTGGCTAACCTCGTGGAAGCCGACCTGCTGGTGATCCTGACCGACCGTGACGGCATGTTCGATGCCGACCCGCGCAACAACCCCGATGCGCAACTGATCTTCGAAGCCCGTGCCGATGACCCGGCGCTGGACGCCGTGGCGGGCAGCACCGGTGGTGCACTGGGGCGCGGCGGTATGCAGACCAAGCTGCGCGCTGCACGCCTGGCGGCACGCTCTGGTGCCCATACCATCATCATTGGCGGGCGCATCGAGCGCGTGCTCGATCGTCTCAAGGCCGGTGAGCGGTTGGGCACCTTGCTGTCGCCTGAGCGCGGCATGCTGGCAGCCCGCAAGCAGTGGCTGGCGGGTCATCTGCAGACCCGCGGCACGCTGGTGTTGGACGAGGGAGCGGTACAGGCGCTGCGCCAGGCCAACAAGAGTTTGCTACCAGTGGGCGTCAAGGCCATCCAGGGCAGCTTCCGACGTGGCGAGATGGTGGTGTGCGTGGACCCTGACGGGTTGGAAGTGGCCAGGGGCCTGGCTAACTACAGTGCCCTGGAAGCGCAGAAGATCATTGGGCAATCCTCCGACGCCATCGCGACTATCCTGGGTTATAGCGCCGAGCCTGAGCTGGTGCATCGTGACAATCTGGTGCTGGTATGAACATGCTGAAGAAACTGTTTGTCGTGGCAGCCCTTGGGTTGCCGATGCTTGCTGGCGCCGAGGAAATCGGCCAGGTGTCCACTGTCTTCAAGTTCCTGGGGCCGAACGACCGCATCGTCGTGGAAGCCTTCGACGACCCCAAGGTCGAAGGTGTGACTTGCTACCTGTCGCGGGCCAAGACGGGGGGAGTGAAGGGTGGACTGGGGTTGGCCGAGGATCGCGCCGAGGCCTCGATCGCCTGCCGCCAGGTAGGGCCGATCAGTTTCAAGGGCGAGCTCAAGGATGGCGATGAGGTGTTCAAGGAGCGCACATCGCTGGTGTTCAAGACCATGCAGGTGGTGCGCTTCCTGGACAAGAAGCGCAATACGCTGGTGTATCTGGTGTACAGCGACCGCATCGTCGAAGGCAGCCCGCAGAATGCCGTGACGGCGATTCCGATTCTGCCGTGGGCTCAGTGACGGGTAGGCCTGGTCGATTTCGAGTTGAAAACGTGCAGGTGTCGAGGCACGGGCAACTGACGTGAACCGCATCTAGAGGCTGTCGTTTGCCACGATGGCCTCGGCATGACACGGGACGGGCCGCTATGGGAGGCGGAACAGTTCCAGCATCTGAGCTTCGCAGCGCCCACTGTCGGGGCCGCTCTGCGGCCCCACAATCTCCGTCAGATAACCACTTCACCCTGATCTTCGCGTACCACCACCTTCACCTCCTCCAGCGGGCTGATGAACTTCCAGTCCGATTCGTCGATATAGATGCCGTTGGGGCCGCTGCCGCCTTCCAGGTCGATGGCCACGTGTGCCGAGACCTGCGGCTTGACGCTCGCCAGAATCGGCACGAACCCCAGCTGCAGGCTGGTCTCCAGCAGTGCCGCCTGGTTGCGTTCGTCGATGTCCGCCGCTTCGTCCAGGTAGTACGGCAGGCGCACACGTCCGGCCAAGTCACGGTCCATCAGGTGCAGCAACAAATACATGTTGGTCAGCGCCTTGATGGTCATGGTCGTACCGTTCGAAGCCGCGCCGTCGATGTCGGCGTGGATGATCGGCTGGCCGTTGACCTTGGTGATCTCGAACGCCAGCTCGAACAGGTCCTTCAACCCCAATTGGTTATGGTTCGCGGCGACCAGGCGCGCCAGGTATTCCTTGGCCTGCTCGTTCCGGTTGTCCTGGTCGGCGTTCTGGGTGAGGTCGAACACCGACAGGGTTTCGCCTTCTTCATACTGGCCGGCACTGTGGATGATCTGGTCGATGTGCTTGAGTGCCTCCTTGTTCGGTGCCAGCACCACGCGGAAGCTTTCCAGGTTCGAGACCTGGCGCCGGTTGATCTCGCGGTTGAACAGGGCAAGCTGGTGCTCGAGGCTGTCATAGTCGCTGCGGATGTTGCGCAGGGTACGGGCAATGTCGGTCACGGCAGCGCGACGCGCCTTGGCCAGGGTCAACGCCTCGTCGGTGCGGTGGGCATAGGCGTTGACCAGCAACTGCAGGCGACGCTCCATGTCGTCCTCGCTGTCGAACTTGGCCACGCCTTTGAGGCGTACCTGCGCGTACAACGCTTCGATCTGGTTATCCACCCGCTGCAGGCTCTGCCAGCTGTCCTGGTAGTCGTTGAGCAATGGCAGCAGGTTGTCCATGGAGTCGTCGATGGCCTCCATGAACGGGGTGCCGAGGGGCAGGTCGGCCGGTAGCAGCTGACGGCGGCGCAGTGCGTCGTCCAGGGTACGTTGCTTGGACTCAAGGTCGCCCAACTGGCGCGCCACCAGTTGCAGTTTGGCCGACAGCTGCTGCACGCGCTCGGTGAACGCATCGCTGGAGCGCTTGAGCTCATCCTGGGCGGCCTCCATCTGTGCGAGCTGTTCGAGCTTGGCAGGCTCTTCGGCGGCCAGGGTCTGGCTGCGGCGGTAGTCTTCCAGGGCTTTCTGGGCGTCGAGTACCTGCTGGTACAGCGCTTCGGTCTGCGCCTTGGAAGCCGAGCGGTCGGCGCTTACTGCCTGCTGGGTCTTGAGCTGGCGCAGCTCCTTGTCCAGGCGCTCCCTCTGATCACGCAGCGCGGCGCGGTCAGCCAGCGCCTGCAAGGCCGGTGGGTCGATGTGGGTCAGGTCGATGGACAGACCCGGCGCCTCGAAACGCTCCCCTTTGAAACGGTCGAGCACCGCTTCAAGGGATTTCACCCACAGGTCCCTGTCGTCCAGCTCGATGCCACGCTCACCCAATGGCAGGCTGAACAGGGCGCCGTTGAACAGGCGCATCAGGCGGTCGACATCCTGCTGCGAGAACTCTTCGCGCAAGCGGGCGTAACTGTTGTTGTCGGCGTGGTCGAGCTGCTGCTTGACCTGCCTGAGGCGTTTTTCCAGGTCGCCAACGCGCTGGTCGAGGTCTTCGGCACTGAACTGACGGGACTGGGCCAGGGCGCCTGCAAGCTCGTCATGGGCATCCTTGGCCGCCAGCAGCTGCTGTTCCAGCACCTTGACGTCATCGACCAACGCAAAACGATGGCGTAGCACCGACAGCTCGCCCAGCCAGCGCTGGATGCCAGTGATCTCACGCTCAAGGCGCATCAGCTCCTGGGTGCCGCCGCGCTGATCGTTTTGCAAGCGGTCCTGTTCACCCCGGTAATGCTCGGCCTGGATGACCAGTTCTTCCTTGCGCGCCATGGCGTAGTCCTGCCAGGTACCCAGCAGGTTGTCGAGTACCGGCGAAATCCGGTGCAGCTTGCCGCGCAGGATGTCGCGTTGGGCGACGCCGCCGGCCAGCGCCTCGACCAGCGGACCGGCGGCGACCAGGGCGTTGTAGTCCTGTTCCATGCGTCGCACATCGCGGAAGGCTTCTTCGCAGGCGGCAATGTAGTCGACGCTGCCAGAACGCAGGCTGTGCTCGAAGGCATCGAGGAACAGCTGCTTGAGCTTGGCCGCCGTGATTTCGCGCATGTGCAGCAGGTTGATGAACAGCGCGCGGAAGGTCTTGAGGCTCTGCTCGCTGGTCGAGCGCAGCGGGATCAGGGTCAGGTCCAGGGGCACCGAGGTATGGCCGCCGACCAACAGGCGGCGCAGCTCGTCCGGCTTGAGCTCGTAGGCTTTGATGCCTTTGCTTTCGAGGTTGGTGAACAGCTCTTTCTGGCGCAGACACGTGTCGTTTTTCTGATAGTGCGCCAGGTCCAGCTCGCCCTGGTAGGCGAAGAACTGGTGCCCGAAGCCGCCACCCGGCCCACGGCCGACGACACCGATCACGTGCGGACCATGGGGCAGGCTCAGCTCGCAGAGGATGTACGAGGTATCGCTGGCAAAGTAGAAGCGGCGCGACTGCTCCAGGCTGTACTTGCCGAAGCTCATGTCCGACATGCGTGCCAGGATCGGGAACTGCAGGGCGTTGATCGATGCCGACTTGCCCAGGTTGTTGGCGCCGTACACCGACAGCGGATGCTCCAGTGGGAACAAGCCCAAGCTGTAGCCGGCCGTGTTGAGCAATGCGAAGCGGCGGATGCCATAGCGTTCCTGGCTCATGCGTCGATCTCCTGTTGCTCTTGGCGAATGGCACGAGCCAAGGCCTGCTCTTCGTCTTCCTCAGCCTCGAACGGCGTCAGGTCGAGCGGGTCGTCGGTGTGTTCAGGCATTGGCTCGGCGGGGTCTTCGGCCAGCACTGGCGTGGGCAAGGGCAGGGCGCTGTGCAGCGTCGCCGCCAGGTCCCGGTCCTGCTGCACGGCCAGGCAAACGTCCAGGAACCGGTGCATCGGCGGCAGGAAACGGTAAATGCCACCTTCTTCATGGGCGAAGCCGAGCTGGGTCATACGGCGCAGGATCTTTTCTTCCAGGTCCTCGACGGTCTGCACCTCGGCCTGCACGAACAGGTCCCGGTACTTGTCGAGCAACGAAGGCAATTCGTCGCGGCCAACGCTGCCGCCGTCGAGCACCGCGATCGGGTCACGGCCTTGATCGGCCAGGTGCTCGACCAGGATGAAGGTGAACAGCGACAGGCGCTGCGCCGTCTTGTTGACCTGGGCCGCCGTCATGTCCGGCACGAAGTAGTAGAAACCGCGGGTGTCGCACACCAGCTCGAAGCCCAGGGCCTTGAACAGGCTGCGGTACTGGTCCTGGAAGTTGGACAACTGCGCGTACAGCTCCGGGTCGCGGCGGCTGATGTGGAAACCTTTGAACAGCTCGCGGAAGATCGGTGCGAGCTGGGACAGTTCGGAAAGATCAAGATGCATGGGCTGGGCTCGCGTGGGGTTCTGGGGACGCACTGGGGGCGTCTTCGCGGCTGGAGGTCAGGGCGTACGAACGCAGGCTGACGCGGTGTTCCTGGGTGTCGTAGTCACGGCGCTCGAGGCGCTCGCGGTTGAAGCGTTTTTCCCGTGACAAGCGCGAGAACCAGTACAGCAGTTCGTCGGTGGCGCCTTCGGGCTCCTGCTCCAGCAGCCACACCATCAGGTCTGGCAGTGGCAGCGCCTGTTCACAGCGTTCGGTCATTTCCTTGACCGTGCGCGGTGCGCGAGGCTTGTCGTCGGACGCGCTCTTGTGCGCCTTGGGGAAGCGCGCCGGCTTGGGCTCGAAGCGCGCCAAGGCATAGACATAGGCTTCGACCTGGCTGGCGCTGCCCAGGAAAGTGCTTTGCGGCCGGGTGAACAACGGCATGGCTGCCTGGGGCAGCGCGTCCAGGCCCTTGCGGCGCACCACCGACAGGGCCAGGGCAGCGCCACGGGTCACCGCGTTGTGACGCCGTGCTTCCTCGCGCAGCGGCAGCAGCAGTTCACGGGCATGACGCAGGGTCAGCTGGGCGCTGGTCTGCATCTCCAGAATACGCGCATGGGTGCGCAGCAGCATGTCGTCGTCGACCAGGTGGCCAAGGCGCGCCTGTTCCCCGAGCAGTTTCAGCAGCACGGTCTCGACCTTGCGCACCCCTTGCTCGAAGGCGCCGTCGGCGTTGACCAGCTGGATCATCGGCTCGACGTATTCATCCCAGGTGGCCAGCACTTCGGCATAGCGCTGGCGCAAGGGTATCTGGCGGCTGCTGGTCTTGGCCCGCTCGGCTACGGCCACCAGTGCCTGCTCATCGTTGTCGAGCTTCTTCAGCACGTCCCGCACGCGCATGTCCAGGAGCCGCAGTTGCCGCGCCAGATCGTCACTGTCGCGGTTGTCGAAGGCATCCTGGATGTGCCCGGCCAGGCGCTCCAGGTGACGCAGGTAAGCCTCGATCTCCAGGCACAGGCCAAGGCGATGCTCACGGCGCAGATAGGCGAGGAAGTCGTGGATCTGGGCGTTGAGCTCGAAGCGGTTCGGGCTCTTGGCAACGGGCACCAGGATGTCCAGGCGGATCCACACATCGAGCAGTTGGGTGATGTCCTGCGGGGTGCTCTCGATCTGCTGGCGGGCCACATGCTGGCGCAGCTCCACCAGGCTGAGGGTGCCCTGGTCGAAACGCTCGCACAGCGGCTCGATCAGGGCCCAGTGTTCGGCTAGGGCACGCAGGACGCGCTTGGGTTCGATCATCGGCTTGGACTCGTTGCCAAGAAAAAGGGGGCGATTGTACTGCATCCGACGGGTTGGTTCTTATCCCCTTGGCTTGTCGTGCGACAGGCTGATCGAGCCGCCCGCCTGCTGTGGCTTGCCCAGGCAGGCAGGGCATGCGTAAAAAACCGCCGAGCAGATGCGGCACTGGCAGGTTATCGGCGGTAGAATGCGCACCTGTCCCAACCCCCCTCGGATGACCGCCTTGCTTACCGAACAACGTCGCCGCGCCTACCTGTCCGCCATGCAAGTGGTGCACTGGCTGCCGCGCGCCGAGCTGCCGTTCGCCGCGCCGTCACGGCCTGAACTGCTGCTGCCGTTGGCGCCGCCCGAGGACATCGATTTCGAGCCGCCGCCACGCCAGGTACCCGACCAATCGCCTGTCGCCCCTCAAGCCCGGATCGTCGAGCGGCCGAAGATCGAGGTGCCGCGGCCGGGCGCTTCCGCCAAGGCTGCGGCCAAGCCTGTAGAGGCGCCCGAGCAGGCTGCGACACCTCGCCCAGTGCCGGTGCCGCCTCCGCGTTTTGCCTTGCAATTGCTGCGTGCCGGCGATTGCCTGTTACTGGTCGAGCTGGCCACCGGCCAGCCTTTCCAGAGCCGTGACCCGTCCTACCTGCTGCTCAAGGATATGCTGCGCGCCGCCGGCCTGCCCGACGCCCCGCAAATCGTGGGTGAGCCGGTGCGCTGGCCGCTGCTGATGCGCGGCAACATGGACCAGGGCCCGGACGCGGCCCGCGATTTCGTACAGGGTTTTGTCCAGGCTCGCCTGGAGGAAGCGCCCTGCACCTGCCTGTGGCTGGTGGGCATGCCTGCGCTGCGCTTTGCCGCCGGCGCCGACGACCAAGCCTATTATCAAACCCTCAAGCTCGACGGCCTGGGCGAGGCCTGGGCCTTGCCGGGCCTGGAACTGTTGATGGACGAGCCGCAGCGTAAAGCGGACGTCTGGAAAGCCATGCGCCAGCTGATGGCGCGCTGGAAACGCGTTGAATGAGTGACTCGATCAGTTTTCGCCCCATGACCGAGGCGGATCTGGATGCCGTGCTGAAAATCGAATATGCCGCGTTCAGCCACCCCTGGACCCGCGGCATCTTTCTGGATGCCCTGAAATCCTATGAAGTCTGGCTGATGTTCGATGGGCAGCAACAGGTCGGCCACGGCGTGATCAACGTGATCATCGACGAAGCCCACCTGCTCAACATCACCGTCAAGCCGGAGAACCAAGGGCGCGGCCTGGGCCTGCGGCTGCTCGAACACCTGATGTCGCGCGCCTACCAGCTCAACGGCCGCGAGTGTTTCCTTGAGGTGAGGGCCAGCAATCCGGCGTATCGCCTGTACGAGCGTTTTGGCTTCAATGAAATCGGCCGCCGGCGCGACTATTATCCAGCTGCGGGTGGTCGCGAGGATGCGTTGGTGATGGCCTGCACGTTGTTCCCGGACTGAGCCAGCGGCAGGGTGCCGCTGCCATGACGTGCAGGGGTGGGCCATGTCGAAGAAACGGAGTGTGGTCGCCGCGCTGCTGCTGGCGGTAAATTCAGTGCCCAGCGGGGCCGTGGCCGATGAGCGCGACCTGTGGATGTTCGCCCAGTGGGCAGGTGACCACCCGACGCGGCCTTTTCGCGACATGCTCGTGCAGGCACGTTTGTACGGTGTTGTGCCGATTCATCAGCTCCTGCGCTCGGCCTCGGACTGGAAAGTGTGCCGGGCTTCACCGTTTGCCGTGCCGCCCAAGCAACATTGGCCGGCTGTGCGCGCTACGCTGTCGTTGCTCCGAACACTGGGTGAGCAAGGGGCCTTACCCGATTTCGAAGTGGTCTCCGCCTACCGTGACCCGGGCCTCAACCGCTGTGCCGGCGGGGCGATCGGCAGCGCGCATACACAAGCATTCGCCGTGGATGTCCTGCTGGCGCCTTGGGCCGACCCCAACCCGCTGTGCCGGTTCTGGCAGCAGCACGGCCAGGCATGGGGCATGGGCCTTGGCCGCTACCCGAGCGGTCGCATCCACCTGGACACGGCCGGCTACCGCACCTGGGGCGGCGATGGCAGCGCGGCGTCATCCTTTTGCAGCAAGCCCAGGTGAGTCAGGCAGCCCTGGCATTCCTGTTTCACCCATTCGGCAAACCGCTGGCGCTTGCCTGCATCATTCAGAGGGCAGGGGCTCAACAGGTGGTAGGCCGAGCCATCGCGTACAAAGCCCAGGGGCGCCTGTAACTGCCCTGTATCGAGTTCGTCACGCACCATCAAGGCGGATGCCATCGCGACCCCCAGCCCTGCGCTGGCCGCCTGAATCGACAGGTAAAAGTGCTCGAAGTCGCTACGCTCGCCCGCGATGGCTGTCTCACCTGTAAGCCGCAGCCAAGTGGCCCAGGCGTCGGGGCGGGTCGCACTGTGCAACTGTCGATGGCCTTGCAGCTTCGGCGACAATGGCGGAAGCCCCACAGGGCCAATCCACTCGTCACAGATCTTCTGCTGATGCAGCGTCATGCCCCAATGAAAGTCGTCGCGGCGGATAGCGATGTCGACGTTTGTGCGGGCGAAGTCCAGCGGGCCGCCTGCGGCCACCAGCTGCAATTGAAGATCAGGGTGGGCAGCGTTAAGACGCGGCAGGCGCGGGATCAGCCAGCGCATGGCGATGGTGGGCTCGCAGGAGACGACCAACACCGGATTGTCATCGCTGTCCTTGAGCCGCTGCACCGTGCTTTCGAGCTGTTCGAAGATGGCTTGGGTCGTGGCATGCAGTGCTCGCCCCGCCGAAGTCAGGAACACGGCGCGATTGCGTCGTTCGAACAACGCCACCTCCAGGCTTTCCTCGAGCAAGCGCACCTGGCGGCTGACGGCGCCATGGGTGACGTGCAGGCACTCGGCTGCGCGGATGAAGCTTTGGGTGGTGGCTGCGACGTCGAAGTAGCGCAAGGCGGCCAGGGGTGGAAGCTTCATGGCAGGCATGGATTCCTGATGGGTGCGGTATGCGCGTATGGAAAAACCAGCCAATACGCGTGATGAAGCACGATGAAAACTCACCGATTTCACGCACTTTAAATCGTTTTTAGGCGCCTGATAAGCGTTCGATAATGCCTGACCTGTGCATGTTCATCGCCTATCGAGAGTCCATGAATGACTGAAATCTTCGCTGTCGCCTTGTTTACCCTGCTAGCGGTCATCAGCCCCGGCGCCGACTTTGCAATGGTCACCCGATGCAGTTATGCGCAAGGGCGCATTGCTGGCCTGGCCGCTGCCGTGGGTATTGGCCTTGGGGTTCAGGTGCATGTGCTGTACACCGTGCTCGGGCTATCGATCATCGTGACTCAAAGCCCGACACTGTTCTTGTGCATGAAGGCCATTGGTGCGTGCTACCTGCTGTACCTGGGCTATCGGTCCTTGACCAACACTGTGCGCGTGCGTCTTGACGACAAAGGTGCTGCAGGCGGGGCGCTGCAAGCGCTGCGCACCGGGTTTTTGACCAATTGCCTGAACCCCAAGACCATGCTGTTCGTCATCAGTGCGTTCAGCCAGGTGGTGGAGCAGGGCAGCCCGCTGTGGCTCAACCTGGCCTACGGCGCATTGATGTCGCTTGCGCACTGGGCGTGGTTCAGCTTGGTCGCTGTGTTTTTTTCCAACACCGTATTGCGCAAGGCAATGATCGAGCGGCAAATCATCGCAGACCGGGTGATCGGGGTGGCACTCATTGCGCTGGGGCTGATGGTGGCGATGAGCAGTGTGGGTTGATTGCACCGGCTGCCGAAAGCCGCCTGACTTTCTGGCAGGCAAAGAAAAAGGGCTTACCTTGCGGTAAGCCCTTCGTCTTGTTTGGTGGCTACACAGGGACTTGAACCCCGGACCCCAGCATTATGAATGCTATGCTCTAACCAACTGAGCTATGTAGCCGATGGCGCGCATTATTCTCTTGAACGGCCCCCCTGTCAACACGATTTTTAAAAAAAATTTACACGCTTTCAAAAACTTAGCGAGCGATCGCGTGATGCGTAGCGTTATCCATCCCCTGAAAAGCCCGAATCGTAGGGGTGATCAGCTCCAGTTAGGGCCTTTACCTCTTTGTACCGCGCATCCGCTCGCTCCTGTCTGACGCCCACCACAGGCCTGGGAAAATGGCTGCCAGACTGGATCTGGAAAAAAAGGTAGCTATGTATCTATTTGTATCCCGATAATCGGAGCCCAGCTTTCCGACGGAGATCCAGGCCATGGCCATCCCCAGCGCCGCCCCGGCGTCCACTCAAGCGCAGGCGAGCACCGCTACACCGCTGGTGATGCGCATCATCGGCTTCTGCGCCTTGGCGCACCTGATCAATGACCTGATCCAGTCGGTACTGCCGGCCATCTACCCGATGCTCAAGGCCAATTACGACTTGAGCTTCGCCCAGATCGGCATGATCACCCTGACATTCCAGATCACCGCGTCGCTGCTGCAACCCTGGGTAGGCTTTTTCACCGACCGTCGGCCCACGCCCAATCTGCTGCCCATGGGCACGGTGTGCACGCTGATCGGTATCGTGCTGCTGGCATTCGTCGGCAGCTTCCCGATGATTCTGCTCGCCTCGGCCCTGGTGGGCATCGGCTCTTCGACATTCCACCCCGAAACCTCGCGTATTGCGCGATTGGCCTCCGGAGGCCGCTTTGGCCTGGCGCAATCGACTTTCCAGGTAGGCGGCAACACTGGGTCTGCCCTGGGTCCGTTGCTCGCAGCGGCCATCGTCATTCCGTTCGGGCAAACCCACGTCGCCTGGTTTGGCGTGGCTGCACTGTTCTTTCTCGCCGTGACCCTGATGCTGCGCCGCTGGTACATCGAGCACCTGAGCCAGGCCAAGGCGCGCAAGGCGGTACAGGCTACCCATGGCATCTCCCGCGCACGCGTGGTTGCCGCGCTAGTGGTGCTGGGGCTGCTGGTGTTTTCCAAGTACTTCTACATGGCGAGCTTCACCAGCTACTTCACCTTCTACCTGATCGAGAAGTTCGGCGTTTCGGTCGCCAGTTCCCAGTTGCACCTGTTCCTGTTCCTGGGCGCGGTAGCGGCGGGCACCTTCTTTGGCGGGCCCATCGGCGATCGCATCGGGCGCAAGGCGGTGATCTGGTTCTCGATTCTGGGTGTGGCACCGTTCACCCTGGCACTGCCCTACGCGGACCTGTTCTGGACGACGGTACTGAGCGTGGTGATCGGCTTTATCCTGGCCTCGGCATTCTCGGCCATCGTGGTGTATGCCCAGGAACTGGTGCCCGGTAGCGTAGGCATGATCGCGGGCATCTTCTTTGGCCTGATGTTCGGCTTTGGCGGCATCGGCGCGGCATTGCTGGGCTATGTGGCTGACTTGCGCGGTATCGAATACGTGTACGGGCTTTGCTCGTTCCTGCCCCTGTTCGGGGTGCTGGCGGTATTGCTGCCGAGCACTGGCAAGCGCTGATGATCAACGGGGCAGGGATGCCCCTTGACGCCACAGTCACTGGGGCGATTGACGGTATCGCCTGCTCTGGCCTAGAGTGCCGCCTCTTGCTCACTTTATGCGTAGTAGCCAAAGCAATGCGCCGTTTCCAGTCCTTGCCCTGTTGCCGTCAGCCTGCCCTGGATGGGCTGCGCCGTGCCTGGCCGAGTGACACCGTGCTCAAGCGCCGCCGCAGCGTCCTGTTTGCCTTCACCTTCTCGCCACACCTGAACTGATCAGCATTTGAACAGCGTCCGCCGTGCTGGTGGGTGCGTTTTTGTCTGCACGTCTTATCGGTTTGCTGGGAGTGGTTCATGAACATGCGTTTGCTGGCGGGCTTGCTGTTCGCCGTTTCGGTCGTGGGATTCAGCCTGGGCGCGACCCTGCCGCTGGTGTCGTTGCGTCTGCACGAGGCTGGCGCAGGCACCCTCGAAATCGGGATGATTTCCGCCATCCCCGCGGCCGGCATGATGCTGTCGGCATTCCTGGTGGATGCCTGTTGCCGGTATTTCAAGCGACGCACGCTCTATTTGCTGTGTTTCAGCCTGTGCACGCTCAGCATCGGCCTGCTGGAGCCTGCATTCGCCTCGTTGTGGGGGCTGGCGGTCTTGCGCCTGGCGTTGGGCCTTGGCATGGGTATCGCGATCATTCTCGGGGAATCGTGGGTCAACGAACTGTGCCAGGAACATAACCGCGGCAAGATCATGGCCCTCTACGCCACCAGCTTTACCGGTTTCCAGGTGCTTGGACCGGCGATGCTGGCGGTGCTCGGTGCCCACAGCCCATGGATCACTGGCGTGGTCACGGCCTGCTATGGCCTGGCGTTGGCGTGCATTGTGGTAACGGTTCCCAATGACCGGGTGCTGCACGCTGAAGACGACAAGAGCTTCGGACTGGCCGGCTTCTTCCGCGTGGCCCCGGCCCTGTGCGTGGCCGTGCTGTTCTTCTCGTTTTTCGATGCGGTGGTGCTCTCGCTCTTGCCGGTGTATGCCAGCAGCCACGGATTTGCTGTGGGCGTGGCGGCACTGATGGTGACCGTGGTGTTCGCAGGGGACATGCTGTTCCAACTGCCGCTGGGCTGGCTTGCCGATCGCGTCGAGCGCACTGGCCTGCACCTGGCGTGCGGGGTAGTAGCCATGGCCATTGGCATAGGGTTGCCCTGGTTGCTGAACATGACGTGGCTGTTGTGGCCGTTGCTGGTGGTGTTGGGCGCGGTCGCGGGCGGTATCTATACCCTGGCGCTGGTGCTGATAGGCCAGCGTTTCAAAGGGCAGGACCTGGTCACCGCCAATGCCAGCGTCGGGCTGTTGTGGGGCGTCGGCAGCCTGGTAGGGCCGCTGATCAGCGGTGCCGCCATGGACGTCGCGCCCCACGGGCTGCCCATGGCGCTGGCATTGATGGCCGGTCTGTTCGTGTGCTTTGCACGGCAGTCTCATCGGCGTGAGCAGCCGTCGTGCACACCCTCTGAAAACTAGCAGACTTCCGTGCAGGAACGGCCTTGCAGGTTACCCAAGTGATTGCCAACTGGCGCCCCTGACGGCCATGCCGAGACCTAAGCGGCATCGATGTTGACCCAATACCGGGTGTGGTAATCGATACGCACCGGCAGGCTGCGGGCCAGTAGCTGCAGGATCTGATTGGTGTCGGCCAGCTGGTAGGTCCCGGAAACCTTGAGGTTCGCCACCGCTGGCGCGCAGCGCAGCAGGCCGGGGCGGTATCGGTTTAGCTCGGCGACGAAATCCGCCAGCGGCATTTGCCGAACGCTGAGCACACCTTCCGTCCAGCCCCAAGGGTCACTGGGCGGCGTGATGGCCTGATGGCCTCCATTGGCCTGCACGCGCAAGGTCTCGCCGGAATGTACCCGCACTGGCGTGGCACCGGTCATCACCGTGGCTTCGCCCCGGCGCACCGCCACCAGTAAGTCGTGATCGCTCTGGCGCACCAGCAGTTGCCCGTCGAGGGTGCGCAGGGTGGCCACTCGGGTATTGATGAAGAACGGGCGCTTGTCGGCAGGGTTGCTGTCCAGGCTGACTTCACCGCGCAGAAGCGCCAGGCGGCGTTGGCCCGCCGTGAAACGCAGGTCGATGGCACTGGCGGTGTTCAGTTGGATGCGGCTGCCATCGCTGCCTTGCAGTTGTCGGCGCTCGCCGGTGGCCGTGGCACTGTCGGCCAGCAGCTCTGGCAGGCCCAGCGGCTCACGCGCCATCCACCCAAGGCCGCTGCCGACCACCAGCAAGGCCCCCAGCTTGAGCTGGTCGCGCCGGCTGATGCCTTGGCGTTCGCTGCCTTGCAGGGTACGACGGCTGAGGTCCTTGGGCAGCCCGGCGAGCTCATCGCCCAGGTTGCTGACGCGCTGCCAGGCCAACCCATTGTGAGGGTGCAAGGACAACCACCGTTGGAACTGCGCCTGGGCATCCGGGCCTGGGCTGCCGAAGCGTAGCCTGACCAACCAGTCGATGGCCTGGTCGACACGGGCCTGGGCCGGTGCTTCGTCAGGCGTCGGCATAACGCAACCGGTAGCAAGTCTTGAGCGCCTTGGCCAGGTCGCGCTCCACGGTCGCTTTCGAAACGCCTAGCAGCAAGCTGATCTGGATGATGCTCAGCCCGTCCAGTTGCGCATGCATAAAGGCCTGGCGAGCACGCGGCTTGAGCTGGTGCAGGGCACGGTCGAGCCGCTCCAGGCTATCGAGAATGACCAGCCTGTGTTCTTCGCTCGGGATGTCGGTTTCGGGTAGATGTGCCAGGCTGTCCTGGTAGGCCCGCTCCAGCGCCCGGCGACGAAACTGGTCGATCATCAGGCCACGGGCGATGCTGCTGAGGTAGGCGCGAGGCTCTTTCAAAGGCGAGGTCTGCCGGGCGCGCAACAGCCGCACGAAGGTGTCCTGGGCCAGGTCGGCTGCATGTTCGCTGCAACCGACGCGACTGCGCAGCCAGCCGCGCAACCACGCATGGTGGGATTGGTAGAGCAGGGCGACCTCGGTCGGTTTGAGCGTGTCGGGAAGCTGCATCGTCGCCACGGTCGGTTCCTGTCAGGTGTGATTGTGAATGGTTCTCAATTCTATGCGGGTAGGGCTGTGGCGAGCAATGCTCCCTCAGGAATTACTTGCGCAAGATCTGGCAGTCGGCCGATGAGTGGCTGGGTTAAGCTGGCATCTCCTCTGGTCGATGGAGCCGCTTCAATGTTGATCGACGCCGAACCTGTCGCCTACCGGCAAGCGGCCGAGTACCTGAGTGGGCTGGATGCGGACTGGGCACGGCACATCGCCGCCGTCGGCCCCTGCCGCCACCGGACTACTCCGGGGCGCGAACCCTTCGAGGCACTGGTGAGGTCGGTCGCTTACCAGCAACTGCACGCCCGTGCAGGCGACGCCATCCTTGGACGACTGCTGGCGCTGTTTGGGCCAGGGTTTTCCCCACGCCCACCCAACTGCTGGCAGCGGACCCCGCCGCCTTGCGCAGCTGCGGTTTTTCGGCCAGCAAGCTGGGCACGGTGCTGGGCATTGCCCAAGGTCGCCTGGACGGTGTCGTGCCAACCCGCGAGCAGGCCCTGGGCATGACCGACGACGAATTGATCGAGCGCCTGGTGACCCTGCGTGGGGTCGGGCGATGGACGGTGGAGATGCTGCTGATCTACAGCCTGGAGCGTCTGGATGTGCTGCCGGTAGACGACTTTGGCGTACGCGAAGGCTATCGACGGCTCAAGGCTATGGAAAAAGCGCCGACGCCTGCACAGATGCGCGCGTTGGGCGCCGCCTGGCGACCTTATCGCACCATCGCTGCCTGGTACTTGTGGCGGGCCTGAGCGCCTGCCGAACTGCACTTAGCCCGGAAGACGAACATGACAACCTATACCACTCCCGAGCAGCGCTGGCAGGCCGTCGCGGCGCGTGTTGCCGAGGCGGCGGACCATGTCGTCTATGCCGTGCGCACCACCGGTATCTACTGTTATCCAGGCTGCAAGGCCAGGCTGCCCCTGCGTAACAATCTGGAGTTCTTCGAGTCCCCGGCATTGGCCGAGGCAGCAGGCTACCGCGCCTGCAAGCGCTGCGCGGGCCCGCCTGCCATGTCGGCGCGTACGCGGCGCCTGGTCAGCAGTGCCTGTCGCCTGATCGAGGCGTGCGATCTACCGCCCAGCCTGGCGCAGTTGGGCGAGCGCCTGGCCGTCAGCCCGTTCCATTTACATAGGCTGTTCAAGGCGCAAACCGGCCTTACCCCCAAGGCCTATGCCGAGGCCTTCCGCGCCCAACGCCTCAGGACCAGCCTGGGGCAGGGGCAGGGCTCGGTCACCGATGCCATTTTCGAGGCGGGCTACAACTCCAGCAGCCGCTTCTATGCCGGCGCCGAGCAGCGCCTGGGCATGCCACCACGGCAGTTTCGCGCAGGTGGCGCCGGGGTGACCATCCGCTTCGCCGTGGGCCAGTGCTCGCTAGGTGCCATCCTGGTCGCCCAGAGCGAAAAGGGCATCTGCGCGATCTTGCTTGGCGATGAGCCCGAGGCGCTGGTGCACGCCCTGGAAGACCAGTTCTGCAACGCCGAGCTGGTGGGTGCCGATGCCGAGTACGAACGGGTCGTGGCGCAGGTCATCGGGTTCGTCGAGGCGCCGGCGCTCGGTCTGGACCTGCCGCTGGATGTGCAGGGCACCGTCTTTCAGGAGCGCGTGTGGCAGGCGCTGCGTGAAGTACCTGCCGGCTGCCGGGTCAGCTACAGTGACATCGCCCAGCGCATAGGCGCCCCCAAGGCGGTGCGGGCAGTGGCCAAGGCCTGCGCGGCCAACCGTATTGCCGTGGCCATTCCGTGCCACCGGGTGGTGCGCCTGGACGGCGACATCAGTGGCTACCGCTGGGGGATCGAGCGCAAACGGCAATTGTTGGCACGCGAAACAGCCCTCTCCTGATGGCCCGAAGCGGCGTAGAATCGCTTGCCAGATCGAATTGCAAAGAGGAATGTTCGATGAGGCGTGTCAGCCTTGCCCGCTTTAGTCACAGCCTGATGCTGTTGCTGGCGCTGATCGTGGCAGCGTCCAACCCAGCCTGGTCGGCGCCGGCCCCTGCGGCGACGGCGCAGGCTGCCGCCGACGCACCGGCACTGGACGAAACCGCGACCGTTGACCAGCTCAGCGACCGGCTGGACCAGATTCGCCAGGGCGTCACCAGTGACGCCAACGATGACCTGCTGGCGCAATTGCGCATGGCGGCCGTGCAGGTCCAGCGCCAGGCCGATGCCTTGAGCACCCAGCGTGCAGCCGATGCGCAGAAGGTGGATGACCAGTTGAAAGTCATCGGCCCGGCGCAGCCGGACGAGCCTGCGCCCTTGACCCAGCAGCGCAAGGCGCTGGAGGCCGAGAAGAAAACCCTGATGGCCCAGCAGGACCAGGCCACTAAGCTAACCCAGTCGGCGCGGGACCTGTCCACGCAGATCGTCAACCTGCGCCGCAGCCTGTTCAACTCGCAGATATCCAGCCGGGCAGCGTCGCCGTTGAGCCCTGCGTTCTGGCAGAGCATGATCCGCCCGACCCAGGACGACGTTGCACGGCTGCATGACCTGCGTGGCGAGATCACGGATGCGCTCGACAGTGCCCTGAGCGCCGAACACCGCTGGCTCTTCTTCGCCAGCCTGATCGCCTCGATCCTGGTATGGACCCTGGTGCGAGGGTTGCTGGAGCGGCTGTTGGCCAGGTCCATGGTGCGCTGGTTGCCAGAGGGGCGCTTGCGTCGCAGTGCCTTGGCCGTGGGCGTAAGCCTGGCGACCCTGGGCACCATTGCCGGCTCGGTATCGTTGCTGCGCTGGGGCGTTGAAAGCAGTGCGCAACTGGGTTCGGACCTGGCCAGCCTGACCGACCACATCCTTGCCCTGGTGGTGTTCAGCGCCTTCATTACCGGCCTTGGCCGGGCACTATTGATGTTACAGCGCCCCTCCTGGCGTTTGCCGGCGATTGCGGATGAAGTGGCCGAGGCCCTGGGCTGGTTCCCCAAGGTGCTGGCACTGGCCTTGATGGTGATGATGACCCTGGAGCGGGTCAACAGTGTGATCGGCGTCAGCCTGGCCCTGACCGTGGCGGTCAATGGTCTTACCGCTCTGGTGGTGGCGTTGATTTTCGCCGGCGCCCTGATGGCCTACCGCCGTGCTCGGCGTCGGCATGGCATTGACCGGGCGACGGGCCTGGCCGGTTTGATCCCGTTCGTGATGGTGGTGTGGCTGGCTGCGATCCTGCTATCACTGATCACCGGCTACCTGACCCTGGCCTATTACCTGACCGCCAAGCTGCTGTGGGTCAGCCTGGTCGTCACGTGCGCCTACTTGCTCACGACGTTCCTGAGTGATCTGTGCGAAATGCTGCTCTCGCCTCGCCAACCGGGTGGCCTGGCGCTGGCGTCCACGCTGGGCCTGGCACCACGGCACCAGGCGCAGGCGAGCACGGTGCTGGCCGGCATTGGCCGCACCGTCGTGGTGATTCTGGCCCTGCTGCTGACTTTGATGCCGTCGGGCACCAGCCCCAGTGAACTGTTGCTGAGCCTGGGGGACTGGGACGGCACGGGCGGCAAGCTGCTCGGCAACCTGAACATCGTGCCCCAGGACATCGTGCTGGCCCTCGGCATCCTGGCTGGCGGGATGCTGGCCATTCGTGTGGTCAAGCGCTGGTTGAGTGAACGCCTGCTGCCGGAAACCGACATGGACGCCGGCATGCGCGCCTCGCTGGTCACCCTGGTGGGTTACCTGGGCTTCCTCTTCCTGGCCATGCTGGTGATGTCGACCCTGCACATTAACCTCACCAGCCTGACCTGGGTGGTGAGTGCCTTGTCGGTCGGTATTGGTTTCGGTCTGCAGCAGATCGTGCAGAACTTCATCTCCGGCCTGATCCTGCTCACCGAACGCCCGGTCAAGGTGGGCGACTGGGTGAGCTTGGCGGGTGTCGAGGGAGATATCCGTCGTATCAATGTGCGCGCCACCGAGATCCAGATGTCGGACCGCTCCACTGTGATCGTGCCCAACTCGCAGTTCATCTCCCAGAACGTGCGCAACGTGACCATGGGTAATGCCCTGGGTGTGGTGGGTATTACCCTGACCTTGCCCCTGGACACTGACGCCAACCGGGTCCGTGAGCTGCTGCTGACCGCCTTCCAGGAGCACGAGGCCATCCTCGAAGCACCGGCGCCATCGGTGTCGTTCAAGGACCTGACCAATGCGGGCATGGTAATTGGCGTCAGCGGTTATGTGGCAGGACCGCGGTTGGTGGGCGGGGCCCGCAGTGACCTGCTGTTCACCATACTGGGGCGCCTGCGCGATGAAGGTATCGCCCTGTCGGCGCCGCAGAGCATGGTGCTGCTGCAGGACGGGCAACGCCCGGACGACGCTGAAAAAGACGCGTGACCTATGGGCTGCCTGGCAGCCCATCTTGACGTGCGTACACCACCAGCCGAAGGTGCCGGTCTTCATCGACGGTCAGCGAGGTATGCTCGAACGGCTGGGCCTGCCCATCAATGACCAGTTGGCGCACACCGCTGCAGGGCGCGTGCACGTCGTGGGTGCGCCAGCCGGCCTTGAAGGCTGGCGAGACGTGCTCCAGTTCGTCCACCAACGCGTGGATATCGGCCTCTTGCGTGGCCCGGGCAAAGTCGCGGCGAAAGCTTGCCAGCATCAGCGGGGCCTGGCTGTCCCAGTCGTGCAAGCGCCCATGCACTGTTGGGTCGGTGAACAGCAGCCAGAGCAGATTGCGCCGCTCAGGCGGGTGCGGGGCGAACCCGAACAGTGCGTCGGCAGGCCCATTGAACCCCAGCACATCCCAGCGCAGGTTGAGGACGAAGGCCGCGTGCGGCAGGTCGTGCATCAAACGCCGTACCAGCGACGGCAAGACACACCAGGTCTTGCCTGGCTCAGCGGGTGGACGGGCATGTGCCAACAGGAACAGATGGCGACGCTCGGCGGCATCGAGTTTCAACACCCGCGCCAGGTTGTCCAGAAAACTGGCCGACACGCCGATGTCGCGGCCCTGCTCCAGCCAGGTGTACCAGGTCAGTCCGACACCCGCGAGCGCGGCAACCTCTTCGCGTCGAAGCCCAGGTGTGCGCCGGCGGCCGCCGCTTGGCAAACCGACGTCCTCGGGCGACAGGCGCTCGCGCCGCGAGCGCAGGAAGTCGGCCAGATCGGATCGTGTACGTTGCAGCGTTCGCATGGCGTGTCTCGTTGCTTTGAGTAATAGCATAAACGGTTAAATTGTAATGGGTTACGGGCCATCCCAGAATGCCTGTGTCTAAATTCTGGAAAGGCACGATGAACGCCAATACTCCTCTCCCATTAACGCCTACACATCGCCTTGGAAGCCCGCCGTGGGTAGGTCTGTCGGTACTTTTGCTGGCAGGCTTCGTGACGATCTTCGACCTGTTCGTGGTCAACGTCGCCATCCCGAGTCTGCAGACCGGGTTGAATGCAAGCTTCGCGCAAATCGGTTTCATCGTGGCCGGCTATGAGCTGGCGTTCGGCGTGTTGCTCATTACCGGGGGGCGCTTGGGGGACGTATTTGGCCGTCGCCGGTTGTTCATCGTCGGTATGGCAGGGTTTACCGTGGCATCGGCGTTATGCGGCCTGGCGCCCAGTGCTGCTTTTCTGATCAGTGCGCGGGTTGTACAGGGGCTGGCCGCCGCGCTGTTGTTCCCTCAGGTCTATGCTTCGATCCGGGTCAACTTCGATGCCCAGGACAGCCGCCGCGCGTTCGGCTTGCTGGGGATGACGCTGGGGCTGGCTGCCATAGCGGGGCAGGTGCTGGGCGGCTGGATGGTGCATGCTGACCTGTTCGGATCAGGCTGGCGCAGCATCTTTCTGATCAATGTGCCTATTGGGTTGCTGGCCATCGTGGCGGCGCGCTACATCCCCGAGAGCCGCGCCCCCCAGCGCCCGGACCTGGACTGGGCAGGCGTGGCGCTGGTCAGCCTGGGCCTGGCATTGCTGCTTGTGCCGCTGATCGAAGGACCGGGGCAGGGGTGGCCTGCCTGGAGTTTCTGCGCGCTCGGCCTGGCACTGGCCTTGCTCGCGCTGTTCAAGCGACAGCAGGAACGGCGACGAGCGACCGGCAACTTGCCATTGGTGGATATGCAACTGCTGGCGCAGCGTCGCTTTGCACTGGGTGCGCTACTGGTGCTGGTGGTCTATTCCACATCCAGTTCCTTCTTTCTGTGCTTCGCCTTGTTGATGCAAAGCGGGCTGGGTCTGGATCCCTTCAGGGCCGGCAGCATCTTCGCACCCTGCAGTGTTGGTTTCGTGCTGGCATCGCTCGCTGCCCCACGGCTGGTTGCGCGCTGGGGAATACGTGCCATCGTGGCAGGGGCATTGCTGTATGCCCTATCGATCGGGTTGCTCATTGCCCAGGTGCAGACGGCAGGCGCGCAGTTGGTAGCCGTTCGGCTGATCCCGGTACTGATCGTGGTGGGGGCGGGCCAGGGGTTGGTGATGACCCCTTTGCTCAACCTGGTGCTGGCCTTGGTTGACGAAGCGAAAGCGGGCATGGCCTCGGGCGTGATCTCGACCGTGCAGCAGGTCGGTGCGGCGCTGGGGGTGGCCGTAGTTGGGATTTTCTTCGCGGCGGCCCTGCCAGGGGCGGAGGGCTCATTCGTTCAGGCCGGTCAGTATGTGCATGGGTTTGTGGCTGGCATGCTCTACAACCTGGGTGCCGCAGTGATGGTGATCGCCTTGCTGGTGATGCTGGCAGGCGAGCAGCGGTCTGGGGGAGGTGAGTAGGCACAATGCACCGGTGCAATGCTCTTGCTTTTTCCGGGCTTGAATAAAAACAGGAGCGTTCGGCAGGCCCTCGATTGGGCTACTGAACGCTCCTGCTTGTTTACGCCGTGGTTGTCAGCGGATCAGACGTTGAAGCGGAAGTGCATCACGTCGCCATCTTTGACGATGTAATCCTTGCCTTCCAGACGCCACTTGCCGGCTTCCTTGGCGCCGCTCTCACCCTTGTACTGGATGAAATCGTCATAGGCCACGACTTCGGCACGGATGAAGCCTTTCTCGAAGTCGGTGTGGATCACCCCGGCCGCTTGTGGGGCGGTGGCGCCTACGCGCACGGTCCAGGCACGTACTTCCTGCACGCCGGCCGTGAAGTAGGTCTGCAGGTTCAGCAACTCGTAACCGGCACGGATTACACGGTTCAGGCCAGGTTCTTCCAGGCCCAAGGCCTCGAGGAACATGTCCTTTTCCTCACCGTCGTCCAGCTCGGCGATTTCCGCTTCGATCTTGTTGCACACCGGTACGACCACAGCGCCTTCTTCTTCGGCGATGGCCTTCACTACGTCCAGGTGCGGGTTGCTCTCGAAACCGTCCTCGGCGACGTTGGCGATGTACATCACCGGCTTGCTGGTCAGCAGGTGGAAGCTGCGGATCAGGGCCTTTTCGTCGGCGCTCATGTTCTTCATCAGGCTGCGCGCTGGCTTGCCTTCGGTGAAGTGCGGGATCAGCTGTTCCAGAATGGCCTTCTGCGCCAGGGCTTCCTTGTCGCCACCCTTGGCGTTGCGGGCCACTTTCTGCAACTGCTTTTCGCAGCTGTCGAGGTCGGCAAAGATCAGTTCGAGGTCGATGATCTCGATGTCGCGCTTGGGATCGACGCTGTTGGAAACGTGAATCACGTTCTCGTCTTCGAAGCAGCGCACCACGTGGGCGATGGCGTCGGTTTCGCGGATGTTGGCGAGGAACTTGTTGCCCAGGCCTTCGCCTTTCGAAGCACCGGCCACCAGGCCTGCAATGTCGACGAATTCCATGGTGGTGGGCAGAATGCGGTTGGGCTTGACGATTTCAGCCAGCGCATTGAGGCGCGCATCGGGCATGGGCACGATACCGCTGTTCGGCTCGATGGTGCAGAAAGGGAAGTTCTCTGCCGCGATGCCAGACTTGGTCAGGGCGTTGAACAGGGTGGACTTGCCGACGTTGGGCAGGCCGACGATGCCGCAATTGAAACCCATGGGTATTCCCCTCTCTAAAGGAAATCAGGCCTTCTGGCTGTGCAGCTCGCGCATCGCCTTGGCGAAGTCGCCAGCGAGCACGTCCGGCAGCACACCGAGGGCAAAGTCGATGCTGGCGTCGAGCTTCTCCTGCTCGGCACGCGGTGCGCGGCCCAGGACGAAGTTGGAGACCAGCTTGGCATCACCTGGATGGCCAATACCGAGCCGCAGGCGATGGAAGTCGTTCTGGTTGCCGAGCTGCGCGATGATGTCGCGCAGGCCGTTGTGCCCACCATGGCCGCCGCCGCGCTTGAGCTTGGCAACGCCGGGAGGCAGGTCGAGTTCGTCATGCGCCACCAGTATGGCCTCCGGCTTGATCCGGAAGAAATTGGCCAACGCCGCCACGGACTGGCCGCTACGGTTCATGTAGGTGGTGGGGATCAGCAGGCGAACATCGTTACCCTGATGGCTGAACTTAGCCGTCAGGCCGAAATATTTCTTGTCAACGGTCAGCGAGATGCGCTGGGCGCTGGCAATGCGTTCAACGAAAAGAGCCCCTGCGTTATGCCGGGTCTGTTCGTATTCGGGGCCGGGGTTACCCAGGCCGACGATCAACTGGATGGCGGTCACGTCAGGGGCTCTTCCTTGGAGTTGGTGGGTTACAGGGCGCGCGGCACTGTAACCCGATCAACGCCGGCGTGCGAGTGGATTACTCGGCAGCGCCTTCTTCCTCAGCTTCAGCGGACACGCGTGGGGCGTGAACGTTGGCAACTGCTTTGTCATCACCGTGGGCCAGAGCGACGAACTCTACGCCTTTCGGCGCTTTCAGGTCCGACAGGTGGATGATGGTGCCGATTTCAGCATTGGCCAGGTCGACCTCGATGAACTCAGGCAGGTCTTTGGCTTCGCAGGAAACTTCCAGCTCCGACTCAACGTGCGAAATTTCGCCGCCTTTCTTGACCGGGCCTTCTTCGTTGATGAAGTGAACCGGTACCTTGGCGGTCAGTTTCTGGCCAGCAACGACGCGGATGAAGTCGGCGTGCATGATGAACTGCTTGGCCGGGTGGCGCTGCATGGCCTTGATGATGACGTTCTGCTTGACGCCGTCAACGTTCAGTTCGATGACGTGGCTGAAGGCAGCTTCGTTTTCGAACAGCTTGGTGATTTCCTTGGCCACGATGGTCAGGGATTGAGCTTCTTTATCACCACCGTAGACTACGGCTGGGATGCTGGCGGAGTGACGCAGGCGGCGGCTCGCACCTTTCCCCAGGTCAGTACGCACTTGGGCGTTCAGATTGAAATCAGTCATTTTGTTTCTCCAAAATAGCCCCCCGAGGGCGTTTGCGACCAGCGCCAACGGGGATGGCAAAAAAGCCCCGCCCCAGCGGATGTGCTGGGGCGGGGCGCTTTTCGTCAGCGTGCGTTCCGCTTAGCGGAACATCGCGCTGATCGATTCTTCGTTGCTGATGCGGCGAACCGCTTCGGCGACAACCGGTGCGATATCCAACTGGCGGATACGGTCACAGGCTTGAGCAGCGGCGGACAGTGGAACGGTGTTGGTCACCACCAGCTCGTCCAATACCGACTTCTCGATGTTCTCGATCGCGCGGCCCGACAGGACAGGGTGCGTGCAATAGGCGTAAACCTTGGCAGCGCCGTGCTCTTTCAGGGCTTTGGCCGCATGGCACAGGGTGCCGGCGGTGTCGACCATGTCGTCTACCAGGATGCAGGTGCGCCCTTCGACGTCGCCGATGATGTGCATCACTTCGGAGTGATTGGCCTTTTCACGGCGTTTGTCGATGATACCCAGGTCGACACCCAGGGACTTGGCGACAGCGCGTGCGCGCACGACACCACCGATGTCCGGGGAGACGATCATCAGGTTCTCGAAACGCTGGTCTTCGATATCGTCGACCAGTACGGGCGAGCCGTAGATGTTGTCGACCGGGATATCGAAGAAACCCTGGATCTGGTCAGCGTGCAGGTCGACGGTGAGTACACGGTCGATACCCACGACAGTGAGCATGTCAGCGACGACTTTGGCGCTGATGGCTACACGTGCCGAACGCGGACGGCGGTCCTGGCGGGCGTATCCGAAGTAAGGAATCACGGCGGTGATTCGGGAAGCTGAGGAGCGGCGGAAGGCGTCGGCCATCACTACCAGTTCCATCAGGTTATCGTTGGTCGGTGCACAGGTCGGCTGAATAATGAAGACGTCTTTACCGCGGACATTTTCATTGATCTCAGTGCTGATTTCGCCGTCGGAGAATTTACCGACAGAGACGTCACCGAGAGGGATATGCAGCTGACGTACGACACGCCGAGCCAGATCGGGGTTAGCGTTCCCCGTAAAGACCATCATCTTGGACACGCGCAGTACCTGAAGGCTGAGGGTATACCTGGATGAGTATAAGGAAAATGGCAGGGGCGGCTGGATT
>NZ_DIIQ01000019.1:29808-33424 GCF_002420785.1 Pseudomonas sp. UBA5666
GCGGCTGGATTCGAACCAACGCATGGCAGGATCAAAACCTGCTGCCTTACCGCTTGGCGACGCCCCTGTATCTGTTGCTGCGAGCGCTAGGCACTCGACTTCTTGACCAGACTTTGCAGCTTGCGATGCAACATCGAAATATTGCTTCCTTTCGCCACAAACCCTGTTTGGGTCGCTGAAAGAAGGGCCAGAACTTTATCAGCTTCGGCTTTGCTTGGGAAGGCCCCAAACACACAACTTCCAGTTCCGGTTAGTCGAGCCTCTGTGAACTTCCCCAGCGAATTCAGCGCGTTGCGAACTTCCGGGTAATTCTGCTCTACCACCGGTTGGCAGTCATTTCGACTGTTTCCCTTGGGAACGGGGCGCATCTTAAGGGGGAGAGAATCACGTGTCAACTGCGGATGTGAAAAAATTTCTGCTGTGCTTACAGACACTTGCGGAACCAGCACCACATACCACGGCTGTTCCGGATCGACCGGCGTGAGCTGTTCGCCCACCCCCTGGGCAAAGGCGGCATGCCCGCGCACGAATACCGGGACATCGGCACCCAGGCCGAGGCCCAGGGCCGTCAGGCGATCTTCATCCCACTCCAGCTGCCACAAGTGAGCAAGGCCAAGCAGGGTGGTGGCGGCATCCGAGCTGCCGCCGCCGATGCCGCCGCCCATCGGCAGCACCTTGTTCAGCCAGATGTCCGCGCCCAGGGGCGTACCCGATTGGGCCTGCAGTTGGCGAGCGGCACGCACGATCAGGTTGCTGTCATGGGGCACGGTATCGAGGTCGCTGTGCAGGCGGATGACACCGTCTTCCCGCACGGCGAAGCTCAGCTCGTCACCGTGGTCGAGAAACTGGAAGACCGTTTCGAGTTCGTGGTAGCCATCGGCACGGCGGCCAATGATGTGCAGCCACAGGTTCAGCTTGGCCGGCGCGGGCAGGGTGAGCGCTTGCATCGACTCAGTGTCCTAGCTGGCGGGGCTGCCAGTCCTTGACCACCAGGGTCACGTCCAGGTCCTTGCCGTGTAGCTTGAGGCGTTCGGGCAGCCAGTAACCGTTGTGCTCGGCATAGCTCAGGTACTCGACCTGCCAGCCGTCCTGTTCGAGGCTGGCCAGGCGGCTGTCGCCGTCGAGGGTCAGCTTGCTCTTGGTATCCGGTGCTGGCAGGCCGCGCACCCACCAGACCAGGTGGGAAACGGGCAGCTTCCAACCCAGTTGTTCTTCCAGCAGCGCTTCGGGGCTGGTGGCTTCGTAGCGGCCCTGGTTAGCCACTTCCAGCACCACGGCGTCAGGCCGGCCGGTCAGGCGTGCGGCCCCACGGCCCAGTGGCCCGGCCAGGCGAATGTCGAAATAGTCCTGGCGCTGCAGCCAGAACAGGGTGCCACTGCCTGAGTCGCGTGGGGCACGGATGCCCACCTTGCCGTTGATCTGCCAGCCGTCGAGGCTGCTCAACTGCTGTTTGTGGGCACGCCACTGCTGCGGGTCGCCGTGGCCCTGCAGGGCCTCGCGACTGCCGGTGCCGGCGCAGCCGGCCAGGAGGGCGATGAGGGTGAAGGTAACGAAGTGGCGCAATAGCATGGTCTTAAAGGGTCTCGGATCCGGTCAGGCGTAGGAGGGTCTTGCGCAGCACAGGGCTGTCGGCCTGGGCTTCGAAGCCCTTGGCCCACACTTGGCGGGCTTCGCGCCGCTTGCCGTTGGCCCAGAGCACCTCGCCCAGGTGGGCGGCGACTTCATGGTCGGGGAAGCTGGCGAAGGCCTGGCGCAGGTAATCCTCTGCTTTGTCGAGGTTGCCCAGGCGATAGTTCACCCAGCCCAGGCTATCGAGCACCGCCGGATCGTCCGGGGTCAGCTGATGAGCCTTGTCGATCAGGGCCTGGGCTTCGGCGTAGCGGGTGGTGCGGTCGGCCAGGGTATAACCAAGGGCATTCAGGGCCATGGCGTTTTCCGGCTCGCGGGCAATGATGGCGCGCAGGTCCTTTTCCATCTGGGCAAGGTCATCGCGCTTTTCGGCGAGCATGGCACGGGTGTAGAGCAGGTTGAGGTCGTCCGGGTAGCGCTGGATGGCTTGTTGCAGCACCTGGCTGGCCTGGGCGTCCTTGTTGTTATTGCTGTAGCTTTCCGATTCGATCAGGAAAAGCTGAATCGCGTAGTCGGGCTGGGCCTCGCGGGCTTCGGCCAACAGGCGAGAGGCTTCGGTGCCGCGGCCGTTGGCGATCAGGATATCGGCCTGGCGCAGCTGCGCGGCCAGGTAATCGGGCCCTGGCCCTACCAGGGCGTATTGGCGCAGGGCACCTGCCGGGTCGTGGCGCTCTTCGCGGATACGGCCAAGGTTCAAGTGCGCGGCATCGGTGTTGCTGTCGCGTTCGACCAACTCCTGCAGGTAGCCTTCGGCTTCGTCCCACTCCTTGTTCTCAAGGCACACCAGCGCCAGGGAATAGCGCAGCTCATCGTCCTCGGGATACTGCTGGACCAGGCTGACGAATTCACCCTTGGCGTCGGCAATGCGGTCCTGTTCGACCAAGGTCCGGGCATAGGTGAGCCGCAGGCGCTTGTCGTCGGGGTTGTCGCGAATCGCCTTGCGCAGCAGGGGGAGGGCTTCAGGGCCACGGTCCAGGGCTTGCAGCAAGCGAGCGCGCAGCAGGATGGGTGCGATTTCGCCGTTTTGTGGCGCGTGCGATTCGAGCAGCTCAAGCGCCTCTTCGGCCTTGCCGTCCTGGTTCAGCAGCAAGGCCTTGCCGAAGATCAACTGACCGTTGTCGGGGTACTTGGCCAACAGGCGTTCGAAGCTTTGTAGCAGACCGTCGCGTGTGCTCTGGTCGGTTTCGGCAGCCGACAGGGCCAGAAAATCGAAATGGGTATCGCCCTGGCCTTGCAGGACTTTTTCCATATAGGCCATGGCATCGTCATAGCGGCCTGCGCGGGCCAGCTGGATGGCGGCGGCGCGTTGCGCATCGAGGTTCTGCGGGTCGTTGCGGGCCCAGATGAGGGCGTTGTCCAGCGCCGGTTCATCGGCGCCCAGGTATTCGGCAATGCGGTAGGCGCGCTCGGAGACGCCTGGGTCCTGGGTTCGCGCGGCCTCGTCGGTGTAGTTGGCCAGGGCGATGTCGAAGCGATTGCGTTGCCCGGCGAGCTCGGCTACCAACAGGTTATAGAGCGTATCCTGCTTGAACGAGCCGTACACCATGGGCTTCTCGGCTTCGGGTTTGCCGACGTCGGCGGCAGCCGGCTCGGCCTTGTGCGCGGGCAGGCTCTGGCAACCCTGGAGCAGGGCGAAGGCAAGCAGCAATGCGTAGGGTCTGTTCATAGAGGGCTTATAAGGAGACTCACCGGCGGTTGGGGCATGATGACACAAGCGCGGTGGCAAACCCACCGGGCCAAGGTATGAAGCGGATCCTTCGCTTATGAAGACCGCGACATTAGGATGTGGTTCGGCTTGCAGCGCGGGAGGTGGCCAGGTCGGCGGACTACGGACCTGTGCGTGGCCATCGCGCAAGGGCTTGCTGCTGGCAAGCCCGCAGTATACCCCCCTCCATCCTAGTGCCCATGCCATGCCATGCCATGCCCATGCTTTTGCATCTGCTTTTGCTTCTAAGTGCGCGGTAGCTCAGGCGCCGCAGATCGCGAC
>NZ_DIIQ01000035.1:0-1795 GCF_002420785.1 Pseudomonas sp. UBA5666
GAACTCACCCTGCACGCCGCATTCCTCGCAGGCGATGGGATCGGGCACGTCCACCTGGAAGTGCATTTCGTCGTCGGTTGATTTGCAGCCCAGTACTTGGTATTGCGGCAGGTGAAGGATGTTGTCGGGAAGTTCGGTCATGGTGTTGTATAGGCGTAGGTGTCAGTCAGATCCATCCGACTCGGCATTGGTGTTTGCTTTTTTACCCAACAAGCTGCTGGAAACGAAAAGTAAGGCACCGAGGACAATTGCAATATCAGCCAGGTTGAAGGCCGGCCAATGCCAGTCTCGCCAATAGAAATCAAAGGAATCCACAACATAGCCGCGAAAGACCCGGTCAATCAGGTTGCCCATGGCGCCACCGAGGATAAGACTGTAAGCGATGGCTTCTCCTTTATGACGATTTTCAAGGATCAGCTTGATCAGAAAAATCGAGACCACTACCGCGATTCCGATAAAAAAGTAGCGCTGCCAGCCTCCACCATTCGCAAAAAGACTGAATGCGGCACCGGTGTTCCATAGGTGCACCCAGTTAAAGAACGGGGTCACCGAAACATACTCGCCATAGGCCATTGATTGCTGCACCAGCCACTTTACAGCCTGATCAGACGCTGCCAGCAGGCCCGATATGGACAATAGGGCATACGGCGAGAGCTTTTTGCCAATAATGAGCATTATTTAACCCTTCAACGCCAAAATGCGTCTGGCACCGTTAAGTACAATGCCCCCCGCGATGGTGCCGATAATCAGATCCGGATAATTGGAACCGGTCCACGCGACCAGGGCGCCGGCGGTGATGACCCCCAGGTTGATCACCACGTCGTTGGCCGAGAATATCCAGCTTGCCTTCATGTGCGCCCCGCCTTCCCGATGTTTGGATATGAGCAGCAGACAACTGGTATTGGCAATCAATGCGACGAATGCGATAGCCATCATCACCAGCGATTCAGGCTCACTACCGAATACAAAGCGTCTCACCACCTCTACGAGCACGCCCACAGCCAAGATCAGTTGCAGTACACCAGCAAGATGCGCGGCACGTACCTGCATTTTCACGCTATGTCCAACCGCATAAAGGGCAAGCCCGTACACCGCCGCATCGGCAAAATTGTCCAGGGATTCTCCAATCAGGCCGGTGGACCGGGCGATCAGACCGGCAGTCATTTCCACCACGAACAGAAGTGCATTGATGCCGAGCAACCAGCGCAGGGTCCCGGATTCTTGCTTAGCAGAAGCTGCCGAAAACTCGGCGGCCTTGATGGTCTCCGGATTTGCAGCGACGGTTTCCTGAAGCGAGGCGCCTAGCCCCAAGGTCTTCAGTTTCGAGGTGACGGGCTCGACCTCGCCGTCATGCACGACCTTCAGCCGGCGGTTCGACAAGTCGAAGGACAGCGCCCGAATCTCCTCAAAGCCGTTCAGGGCTAGGCGAATCATTCGTTCTTCTGATGGACAGTCCATCTTCGGCACGGCATAAACACTGACCCATCTCCCTGGCGCCTCGGAGGAGGCCTGTATATCGGTATCCGCTGCGGACGTTGCATCACCGCCACAGGCGCCACCACAGGATTTGCTCATGATACGACTCCACTTGAACAATGTTGTGGTACCATTTAAAACTATAAAGCTACTATAAGGTCAATAGAGTAAAGAATCCGTTGGGGAGGAGGCTGATGCGCATTGGTCAGTTGGCGCAGTTGGTAGGGGTCGAAACACAGACGATCCGCTTCTATGAACAGCAGGGCTTGTTGCCGCCGCCTGATCGGCAGGACAACGGTTACCGTGTCTATACCGAGAA
>NZ_DIIQ01000035.1:2015-128826 GCF_002420785.1 Pseudomonas sp. UBA5666
AGGACGACCCTCATCAGCCTTGTACCGCCGTCAACGCCTTGCTCGATGATCACATCTCTCATGTGCGGTCGCAGATAACCGCTCTGCAAGCGCTTGAGAAACAACTCGTTTCACTGAGAGCGAGTTGCAACGATGACCGGGAAGTTGAGGCGTGTGGGGTTCTTGCTGGAATTAGCGAAGGAAACATGCACCAGCAGTAGGTGAAGCATCAACCAGATAATCCGATGAGATGCCGGTCTGTCTCACTCTCATGCAAAGGTAAGATCAACCATTTAATCCGCTTACCCTGAAATTGACCAAGAACTATCTAGCAACCTAACTGACGCACAAAAAATAGATATTGCTTATATGTGCTTTTACTATGGTCAAAGTGACACCTGGATAGATTTCATAAGTCAGAAACTATCATTTCATCAGAGTGGCAGCATTATAGCTGGAATGATGCTTAGCAAGGTTAAAGCTCGCGAGGACTTGAAGCTTGGAAGGACGAACCAAACAGACCTAAGCAGTTACTTCAGGAATATGTACAATGCAATAAAGCTTGTAGATAACGATAAATACCTATCTGAAAGTGAAAAAATAAATCTTGTGAAAATTTATAGGGCGCAGCTTTCTAATCCGGAGCTTTATATTTTATTTTTTAATTTAGTATCTAGATTTGGAAAAAAATGGAATGCAAAGGGTTACATAGAAAAATACGAGCTTCTAACAAATCTACCTGTAGCTTATTGTGACGGCTACGATCCCAAGAAGTACTTCAACATAAGTTTTGAAGAAGATGAAATTGAGCCTTGGGCAAATTAAAATACCTAGCTAGCGAACCAAGTCGATCCTTAGCTTACAGGGACGAACTAAAGCCCAGCCCTCACCAAGCGTTAGTGACCGCTATGGGTCGAAAGCTGTCATTTACGACCGGCAGCTATAGACCCAAAGCTGTCGTCCCGGAGCATTGCCTATCGGCCAGAAGCAGACAACGCTAACTATCATATTTTCACCACTATGATTATTGACAGAGGCTTACCTGCACCTGCTCTATAGAAATCGCGATATCCCTTTATAGGATTACCATTCATGCCGCCTTGATAGTGCTGAAAGTAAAATTATTTAAAGGACACTCCTGTTAGCCCTCATGAAAGACGCTACTACTTAAGGGTTGTTTAGCCCTCATACTTCACACGTTGAATTACACCGCCAGCCCTTCTTAAGTAATAAATTTTGCAATGAGGATATTGTGAGGATATTAGATCTAAAATACTATCTCTGGCTTCTTGACTAATTCTTAAACCAAACGTAATCGACTCCAATTCCTGGGCATAAAATTTATAATCCGTAAACAGAGCACCTTTAATAGGGCTTACCTTGTAAATCACACGCCACTCTTTTTCGTACTCCCAAACCTTTGCCTTCGTATAGTAAATAGCCAGCCGCGTATCTTTATTTTGTTTTGAACTGGGTCCATACAAGTAGAAATCTACAGCACTACCAATGACTGGGACTTCATCGGTGTATAGTACCTTCTCGGCCGCCGCGAATGGAGTTGACAGCTCGTTAACATGCTGAAACCCCAACATGCAACCTTTATAACTGTCACCGTAATGCGCCCACATCAATTCATTATAATCATTTTCAGTCAGGCAGAAGCAGCGAAGGCTTCCATCGTTATTCAGCTCTGTACTCTTCCTGAAAGTGCTCTCCAAGCTTTGCGTACCTTGGGGAGCAACTGATTCGATTTTCCTTAGAGCACTTTCTGGAGATACGCCTTGCAGTTTCAACTTTTTCAGCGACCCAATAATTTCTTGTGTCCACTGAGAATAAATAGACAGGTCGACATTCAAATCTGAATACGCTATATCAACGAGCTGCTTAAGGTAAATCGGCCTGGACTCTTCGAAGTCAGGAGATAACATGGGCATCCGCTGAAGTTCGCCTACATCATTAAACTGGCAAGGACTTTGCCACCTCAAACGCCCGGACTCTAATACTATTTTTGCCGTGTCAGCAGTTGTGTATTTATAGAGAATTTCTGGAACCTTCATTTCCTCTCCTGATGAGCAACCAAAAGCAGACGTAAGTGACTTGATGCTGCATGGCCAGCACCCCACTAACCATACTTTATCTTATTTTAATTGATCTCGCGACAGTTACACTATATGTTGAGCCGGAAAATAACGACATGCTATTGCAACACAGTACTGACGAACCAGTAGAGTGCCTATGATCCGTGGCTGGCTGGTTGCTGCTTTTTATTACCGGCAGCAGTTGTTGAAGCTGGCTGGTTAGTTAGCGGCCTATGCATATTTGTCGGGAGAAATATTTGCGGGCAACAATATCTCCGTCTACACTTCGCAGTCCCGTCGCAGGTCACCAGCAGATCTGAAATAGCCCTACGCCCTGGATACTCTGTGGTTATCAAAACCGGGACGGGTCTTCTTAGGCCGGAAGGCCGTCGCGGTCCCCGGGCAGATCCAGCCCCAGAGCGATCTATAATCACTTTATAATCGTCTATAAAATCCCATAGAGCCCGGCACACGGGGCCTGTAGCATGAAGGGTATAAATGTAACCCTGCCCACGAAGGTGCACAGAAAGCTCTGCCTGACCTCATGAGCAGCCCGGCAGCGTAAGTCGGACATCAAAATTCTTGGTCATTCAGGGCTGCCCAGGAGGGCGTAGCAGCGGCAGCCAAATATCCGTCCGCCTATCACTGAGCAACCGTCGAGATCAATAAATTCGGCCGTTCGAGCGGGCACAGTCGTCACTTAATTCATTTTCATAACCGAAGAGTACCCCAGATTTACTCGATATGTACTCACGCAGTTTCTGCACGAGAACCGCTTCCATACATCCTCAACAGGCACAGACATGATTGCATCGCACTCGCATTTGAAGAGAATGGTTGTTGCTGGCTTCAGGACTTGGCTGCCATCGACCTCAGTAACTTTGTGCCAATAGCGACCACACATTTTGTTTGAGCATCGCGCCAACTCTCCATCTTCGTATTCCTTCTCACCTATGAAGATCACGTGACCACAATCGCAAGTGGCATTGATAGTACGATGAATTGCCAGTATGACGGTGGCGGACATCACATCTTCGATATCTGCCACCATGGTCCTAAGCTTGTCTTTATTTATCGCTTTGGCTTTACCACCCTGCTTTTTAGGCATTGGGGCATGCAGATAAGACCCTAATGATTGATAATGCCGCCTAAAGATCCGCCACGGAATAGATTTGGACTCACCGACGGTTGTCCAAGCTGTAGGGATTTCATCAGGCGAGTTTTGCAACCCGATACTTAAGGTGCCGCTCTGCTCGCTTGAGGGATCGAAAGAAGCAAGCAGTCTGATGATTTGGTCAGGCTTCCACTGCCCTACTATGGAACCAGGGATCTTATCCCCATACTGTTGCAGCTGCCTATATGCGATTAGCTCAAAACAAAAGCGAAGCTCAAGACATGCGTATCGCAGGAGATACTCATCATCTCTCCCCAGTAACTCCTTCGCTCGCTCCAATAATGGCTTGACACCGTAAAGATCCATAGATATATCCTGTAATTTCCCCTTACCAATATAGCGTATTGATATCAAAACACAATATGGCCCTCAATGGACGCCACCAAGACCCGCGAAATCGACCTACCCCTCGCCGCTCATCTAAATCTAACCGCTAGAATGAAGGGACACTTATATACTCTGCGGAGTAATGCTGCTCCCTCCTACCTTGTTGAGCAGCTCGGCATATCATCACTAGCCCCTGACCTTATGCAGGTACGCTCCCCAAACCACCAACAGGTGAGAGGGCATGCGGGCGTCCTGGAAGATGGGATTCACTTCTGAGGCCGAGCGCATCACCGACTCTGAGGTCAGCGCTCAGCTCGGCTTACCCACCTGAGACTAAGCGATGAAAATGTTCGTTCCCCCGCTGCCCTCCGATGAGCCGCTGATGAAGCAGGCTTTGGATGCACTGAGGATCTACCACGAGGCGGTGGAAGCAGGCGCCCCGGCAAAGCTCATTGAGCAGTACAAGATTGAGGCTGAAGTGCTTTTCCAGGCCGTTTCTGAGTACTACCAACGCTCAATGGGCGGTCACTGCGGCAGTCTGCATTAATCACTCCCCCACTCCCACCTGGGTCTTTCCGCGCCCCGCGGTATTGACGATCAGTGCTTGATCACAAAGCATCAGGATCGGCGTCAATCCTGTATTCAGTCAGCAGATCATTCACTGCACCAAAGATTCGTGATTCATAGATCATCTCTAGATCTGTAATGGAGATCGCCACCGCGATTTTCATCGCATCCAGACCCAGCGAAGAAGGGTCGAAAGGCCAGACCTGCACCCTGCTAACAGTGATGTCCGTGAAGTGAAAATCCTTGACGATTTCAACACTCTCCTTCATTCCACCCCAAGCCTCTAGCGATACCCCGTAGCTGCGCTGCCTGTGATCCCCTAGCATTGTGTGCTCTGCAAGGAAGCTATCCGCCACAAGAACTAAGCCGCTGGAATCGAGGTTGCGCACGAAGTGGTCCGACAACCTTGGACTTGATACCAAAGATCTGAGGTATACAATTTTATGTGGGGGGTCGAACCTGTTCAGATACTCTCTGACCCTTTGCACTAGGTCAGGATGGTTGGGCATCAAGAGATTTGGACATTCAAACATGGAGTCCACCATTTTTACTCATTGACTTCTCAATTTTGCTTACGACACCTTCGAGCAGTCGGTTATCTTCCACGCTCGCCATGTCACACGGAGCGCGATTACCCAACTCAGCCAAAGGGCTGTGAAGCCACTGGGCAGCAGCCCTTAGGTCACCGAGGAATAGTTCACAAGCCCAGTTGATCGCTTGCTTAGCATGGTGAATATCGGCATTCGCTTTACGCCGTGGGATCTGCCGCGACTTCCCCTCGATGTCAGGATGCTGATACACCAACTCGCCTTCACCGCTATCCCATTGCCCATCCCAAGGCTCGGAGGAACGAGCGCCAAACTCTGTCTGATATGCATAACGTGGCCGACCCTCAGCCCTTTGAGAAAAGCGTTTCATCTCCAAGAGCAATTCGCATCGCCATGTCAGAATTCGGCTTCCGTCAGACGTCCAAGCAGGGCTCATTAGATAGATTTCACCAATGCTCCGGTTCTTCCAAACGGCATTGATGAAGCGCTGAAACACATACCCATCGTCAATTTGAACCATCCTCAATTCAGGAGGGATGGTTTCCTCGCCATCTACAATATGAGTGATATAGAACCATTCCCGGAGGCAGGTTCTGGTCACGAACGTCCAAGCATGTGCTGCTCCCTCTGCTGACGATCGCTCAAGGGCGGGATGTGTAAAAAACATGATAGAAATCTCCGCTTTAGTTACTGATTCCGGCAACGTCTTTTAACCAGGATTAGCCGTTCGGCATGACGGACAGAGCACCCTGACCCATCCTTGATTACCGCGAGCGATATTTCCTTTGTTTCCACAGATCTCGCACGTTACGTAAGACATCCAATGCGCAAGTTCCGCAAGGCCTCGGGTGAACTCATCAGACCCGGCAAACGTGCATTGCAAAATACCCATCTTCTGCTTTATGGAAGTGAAAGCTACCCTTTGACCTGTTAGTTTCTCCCGATACTCCAGTGCAATGCACATGGAGCGAATCATGGCGCTCCAGCCGTTTCCGCAATTTATTCCCCAAGTCGCATTGTCAGATGGCTCGCCCTTGAAACCAAACTGAGGATAAAAACGAGCAATCAATTCATGCTCCACATCAAAATCCATGCAGCCTCCTACCACCTCGTCGCGAGAGGTAAATGATATTGACACGCCTACTATTCATCTAATTATATGGCTAACCTCAAGCACAGCTGTGCGCAGCGGAGGCGTGACGTTTAGCCACTTCCGCGATGCATCAACAGAGGTCGTTTTTCTAGGCTAACAGATTGTCATCGATATGCAAATTAAGAAACAGCCAATTGGCCGTCGTCAAGATTTATGCGATCAGGCTCCATGCAGGCTTTTGAGCGCAAGGGCTTACGATGACACCCGATGAGGAACGCTTAGCCAAAGCGTTTGGGCTTGCCCTCAATCAGGTGAGGCTGCGGCACAACCTCTCCATCCTCGAACTATCCCAGCGGGTAAGCGGGCGCACCTACTTGAGCGACCTTGAGCGCGGGCTCAAGCTACCGACGCTGGGCAAGATTGATTCAATCGCGCGGGCGCTGAACGTCCATCCCGTGTCGCTGCTCGCACTCACATATGAGCAATACGACCAGCTAACATCACAAAGTCTGCTGGGGATGATTGAGGATGATCACAAGTATTTAAAGCTATGGACATCAGACTCTGCATCCGTGCTTACCCACACCAGACCAAGCCTGTCCGAAGGAAATACGGATTAAGCATCCACAATCTGAGTAATCATTCTTAGAAAGTACGTGAATGTGTATCGCGACTGTGCTCACCAGCTGCGAAATAGCTACCTAGCAAATTGCCATTTAATTACGAGTGAAGCCCCGAGCGCGCCGCATCAAAAAATTCAAATCGTTGATATCAGAATTTCAGCAGCCTGCACTATCACCCTCCCATAGCAGAAATTCATTATTTCAATCTCACGGTTTTTCCTCGGTGCACCCTGATGGAATCTACGATCACATGGCCGTCCTCGATTCTGCGAGCCAGGCCTCGTAGCTGTAATATATCCGCGTCAACGTCCAGGCTCACTTCGATATCCGGAAACATCGAATCCTGTTGAATCTTACACTCCTTAATCCTGACCCGGCCACCGACCAGCCCCAAATAATTGCATACATCGCCTATACACTCCGCCCTAAAACTATATAAAACCACTTCATAACCCCTTCAATATTAAGATAAATCAATAGAACTAGTATACACACAATAAAAGCAAAGTAAGCTTGACCGAAAGATCAGATTTAACCACCCACAATTAATTCCACTTAAGTTAAACAAGCGCACAAGTTATCAATTAATGATCCTTTAGGTAGCCGCTTCCATAACGGACGTGAACGCCTGAAAAGGCTGACTGGCTCTGGGGGACGGAGACACAGCGAACACTGGATGGGTGGAGGCTAACAGGAGCGGGAGGGAGCTAACACAGGGGCCCGTTCGTCAGGATCGTTACCTACCCCGAAAAACTGTTAGGAAGCGGAGGAGCAAGCATTTCCAGGGGCTCTATCACTTCTAACTGTTAGCAGGTATCCATAAATGATATACAGCGGGTCTGCCGCATCCAACTCCACCGGCGCCACTGGCTGAGCATCGACGACGGCCTGAGCCCAATCCAGGTCTCGGCCTGCCTGCAACGGCGCTTGCGCATGGGGCCGTTGCCAGACCAACACGTTGCGCGGGCGGTGCTGGGCCAGTTCCAGAGCGCGATCGACCAACGGTTTGTACCCGATGACGCGCTCGAACTCCAGCCCACAGGAAGCGGTTAGCAGCAACACCGGGCGCGCATCATCGATACGCAATGCCAGCTCATTGGCCGCAAACCCGCCGAATACCACCGAGTGAATAGCACCGATGCGCGCGCAAGCCAACATGGCCATGGCGGCCTGGGGCACCATCGGCATGTAGATGATGACGCCATCGCCTTTTTGTACCCCAAGCTGGCGCCGCAGGCCGGCCAGTCGCGCGACTTCTTCGCGAAGCTGAAGGTAGGAGAGCGTCTGCTGGGTGCCGGTCACCGGGGAATCGTAAATCAGCGCCAACTGATCTCCCCGACCCTGCTCGATCTGGTGATCCAGAGCCAGGTAACAACTGTTCAATCGTGCGTCAGGAAACCACCGGTGAGTGCCATCGGCATTGTTCTCGAGAACCACGGTGGGTGCGCGGTACCACGCCACCGAGCGCGCCTGCTCTGCCCAGAAGGCGGCGGGGTCGGTAATGGATTGGGCGTAACTGTGCTGATAGCTCATGGTGAGTTGACCCGATGTTGTTGTTCTTGAAGGGCGAACGCTGAGTATGGATGCCCTGCACCCAGGCGCCAGGCGCGATATGGCCTAACTGACCTGCATTTTTGCAGCGTGGGCAAAAGCCATTCAATGCGGCGATAAACTCACTAGAATAGCGACCAGTTTTTACGGTGAGTACCTCAATGGACATCGATCAGGCCCGCACTTTTCTGGAGGTCGTGCGCAGTGGCAGCCTGGTGGCGGCTGCAGAGCGCCTGTGCGTGTCGCAGACAGCAGTCACCGCCAGGTTGCAGCGGCTCGAGCAGCAACTGGGCTGCACCCTGTTCACAAGAAGCCGGACTGGCGCCCGCCTGACCAGCCACGGCGAAGCCTTCGTCGGGTATGCCAACCAGCTGGTGCAGACTTGGGAGGCAGCACGACGCGACCTGCCCCTGCCACCGGGCTATCAGCAGGTGCTGCACCTTGGCGGCGAGGTGAGCCTTGGCAACCCGATGATGCTCGACTGGGTCACTGCGCTGTACCAGGAGCTTCCTGGCCAGAGCATCCACAGCGAAGTGAGCGATGGCGAATCATTGCTGCGCAAGGTGGAGATGGGCGTACTTGACGCCGCGCTGGTGTACCAGCCGATCTACGGGCCGGGCTTGCAGGTGGAGCAGCTGATGGAAGAAAAGCTGGTGCGGATCCGGCGGGTCGAGCGGCCGGAGCCGTACATCTACATCGACTGGGGTGAGGCGTTCCGCCGGCAACATGACGCCGCCCTGCCCGACTGCGCCCGCGCCGCACTGCGCTTTAACCTGGGGCCGCTTGCCTTGCAGTTCATCCTCGACAAGGGCGGGAGCGGCTATTTTCGCACGCGAGTGGTGCAGGCTTACCTGGACAGTGGCGTCTTCGAGCGCGTACCGCACGCGCCGGAATTTACCTACCCCACTTTTCTGGTCTACGCCCGCGAGCGTGACAGCGACGCGTTGCAACAGGCCCTTGGCATCCTGCGCCGGCTTATCGCAGCCGAGGCCAGCGACTGGTCACAACGCTGGGATCCGACGCTCTGAGGCATTGGCGCTGCTGAGCAACTGGCGCTTGAGCCCGGCGATCAGGTCAGTTTGGGTGACCACCCCTACCAGCACGTCGCCGTCGAGCACCGGCAGGCAGTGCAGCCCCTGCTCACACAGCAGCGGCAGCAGGCGCTCCAACGGGTGTTGGCTGCTGACACTGACGACCCGGCGGCTCATCACCTGCGCCATGCGCACGGGCTTGCGCCCGAACAGCCCCCGCCAGCTCAAACACGCCTGCTGCATGGCCGGGCCTACCAGGTCGCTCAGGCTGACGATCCCCACCAATGCGCCGTCCCGCACCACCGGCAGGGTCTTGACATGATGGCTGTCGAGCAGCTTCCAGGCTTGCTGCAAGGTGGTGTCAGGGCTGACGAACTGTACGTCCTTCGACATCACCGACGCCGCCGTGATGCCCCCTAGGCTGCGCTGCAGGGCGTGCTGCTCGGTGGCGAGGATGATGCGCTCCAACTCGTCACGGGTTACGTCGACGAACTCGCCCAACTCTTCCAACGCCTGATCCAGGTCTTCACTGCGGATGCCGACGCGCTCACTTGGCAGCGGGTCGTGAGTGTGGTGCAAATCCTTACGCGGTGCAGCGCCTTTGGGGTAGCGCACACCGGTCAAGCGGTTATAGACGATGGCCACCGCGACGAGAATCAGCGCGTTGAGCAGTACCGGCTCCAGCAGATGGTCACCCAGGGCGGTCAGCCCTGGGTCGGCCAGAACCGCACTGACCGCCACTGCGCCACCGGGCGGGTGCAGGCAGCGCAGCAAGCACATCACCAGGATGGACAGACCCAGGGCGGCGGCAGCGACCCAAAGCCCGGGACCAAAACCGTCCCGCATTGCCAAGCCAACGATGCCGGCCAAGGCATAGCTGCCAAGCACTGGCCAAGGCTGTGCCAGGGGGCCTGAATGAACGGCGAACACCAGCACCGCCGAGGCTGCCAACGGCCCGAGCAGGTGCAAGGCGATATCCGGGCCATAAGCCAGGCTCGTGAGCCAGCCTGCCAGGAACAGGCCGACCAATGCGCCGACACCGGCACGCAGCCATTGGGTGGGAGGGATGTTCATGGGAGCGGGTAATAGCCACTGCAGAAGACGTTCGGTACGCGAGGCAGGCATGTCGTTTCGGGTTCTGTATAGGTCTGGACGAAAGAGGAACCGTAAGCCTTGGCCAGTGGTGCGCGGTATTGACAGTTGTCTTGGACGCCGGCGAGCGAAGGCTACGAGGAGCGATTCTGCCGAGCGACGTCGATTTGGGCTAATTCAAAAAAATGTGGCAGTGGTGCATTTTTTTTGCAGTACAGCTGTTTGCCTGCTGGGAAGGGGGAACCGGGCCGCGCTGTGGGACTCAGCGCTGGTCACAGGCTACGGCGCGGCAATTGGATATTCACACGCAATCCGCCCATCGGGCTTTCTAGCAGTTGCAGTTGCCCACCCCAGGCCTGGACGATGTCACGCACGATGCCCAGCCCCAGACCGTGCCCATCGACTTCCTCGTCAAGGCGAGAACCCCGTTCGAGCACTTGCACACGTTGCTGATAGGGGATGCCAGGGCCGTCGTCGTCGACCCACAGCTGGTAATGGTCCTCGGAGGTTGCGATGCCCAGGTGTACCTCACTGTCCGCCCATTTGCAGGCGTTATCCAGCAGGTTGCCCAGCAGTTCCAGCATGTCTTCGCGATCCCAGGGCAGCAGCAGGCCAGCTGGCATGGCATGGCTCAGCACCAGGCCCTCGCCATGGATCATGCCCAAGGTGCTCAGCAACCCTGGCAACTCCTCATCACAGGCAAATTGCGCACCTGGCAACGCATCGCCTGCCAGGCGTGCGCGGTTGAGCTCGCGGGCCAGGCGCTGCTCGATCTGCTGCAACTGCTCGCGCATCTGTGCACGCACCTCAGGCAAGCCCTGCAGGCGCTCGTTGGACGCCAGGCTAAGCAGTACCGCCAGGGGTGTTTTCAGGGCATGGCCCAGGTTGCCCAGTGCATTGCGCGAGCGTCGCAGGCTGTCTTCGGTATGGCTGAGCAAATGGTTGATCTGGCCAACCAACGGCACCAGCTCACTGGGTACTTGGGCATCGAGTTGGGAGCGCTGACCCTGCTGCAACTGGGCGATTTGCTGTCGAGCCCGCTCCAGTGGGCGCAGCGAGCGGGTGACGGTCATGCGCTGAAGCACCAGCACCAGGGCCAGCGCGACCAGGCCCATGCCCAGCCCAATTTGCTGAAGGCGCCGGAAGCCTTGGCGGACAGGCGAGTAATCTTGGGCGACACTGATGGATATATCCTGCCCCAGGCGCCGGTAATCAGCACGCAGCGTCAGCAACTCCTGCCCCTCAGGACCAAGCTCGTGCCGGTCCGACAGACCAGGGGCCGACGGTTTGGGCAGGTTCATGTCCCACAAGGAGCGTGAACGCCAAGTGCCTTGGGCAAAGTCGATGCGAAAGTAGTAGCCAGAAAACGGCCGCTGATAAGCCGCCGAGATGCGTTGCTCGTCGAGCTGCATGCCTGCAGGCCCGCGCACCAGTGCTACCAGCAGGTTCTCGCTTTCGTTGCGCAGGCCGTTTTCCAGGTAGCGTTGCAACCCGGCTTCGAACAGCCATAGCGTCAGCTGCGCCAGTACCACCCCGACTACCACCAGCACGGCAATCAGGCCCAGGCTGAGCCGCGCCTGGATCGACTTCACGCAGCGCTCCCGGCGTATAGGTAGCCCTGGCCGCGCCGTGTCTCGATCACCGTACGGCCAAGCTTGCGGCGCAAGTGGTTGACGTGAACCTCGAGCACGTTGGAGTCGCGCTCGGTCTCGCCATCGTAGAGGTGCTCAGCCAGGTGGCTTTTGGACAAGATCTGCTGGGGATGCAACATGAAATAGCGCAACAGGCGAAATTCTGCAGCCGTGAGCTGAATATCGACGCCCTCGCGACTCACGCATTGGCGACGCTCGTCCAGATGCAAGCCGGCAGCTTCGAGCTTTGGCTGGTTGGCAAGCCCACGCGCGCGGCGCAGCAGCGCCTGGATGCGTAATTGCAATTCTTCGGGGTGAAAAGGTTTGCTGAGGTAATCGTCGGCGCCGGTCTTCAGGCCTTCGATGCGCTCGGCCCAGGAACCACGTGCCGTCAGGATGAGTACGGGTGTCAGTAGACCGCCTGCACGCCACTGCGCCAGGACTTCGAGGCCAGGCAACCCTGGCAGACCAAGGTCCAGGATGATCAGGTCGTACGGTTCGCACTGGCCCTGATAGACCGCATCACGGCCATCGGCCAGCCAGTCGACGGCGTACCCCTGACGCTGCAGCGCCGTGGTGAGTTCGTCTGCCAACGGGACGTTATCCTCGACAAGCAACAAGCGCATTCAGTCATCTTCCTCATCTTTGAGCAGGGCGCCAGTAGCAGCATCGAGCTTGATTTCCCGTACTACGCCGTCAACCGTCAGCAACTCGACCTCGTACTCATAGCGGTCGTCGTCTTCTTCAAGCTCTGCCTCCAGCAAACGCGCGCCTGGGTGACGGGCCATGGCCGTCTCCAGCAGGTGTTCTAGCGGTAGAATCACGCCCTTCTGGCGCAAAGCCAGTGCCTCATCCTGGTCCAGGTCACGGGCAGCGGCCAGCGAGCACGCGGCCAGCAGGGCGAGGGCCAGATAGCGCGCTGCCCGTAGTGGTGGGTTCATCAGTTGTCTCGCTCATCCTTCAGCAGTTCACCGGTCTTGGCATCGAAGGCCACGTCCCACTCCACATTCTGGGGATCGCGCAGTTCGACCTTGTACACGTAGCGGCCGTATTCGTCTTCAAGTTCCGAGTCCTTGACGGTGGAACCCGGGTGCTTGGCAATCGCGGCCTTCTTGAGTTCATCCAGGGACTTGATGGTCTTGTCGTTGACCAGTTTGACCACTTCGTCAGGCTGCACATCCTTGGCGAATGCAGCAGTGGCACCCAACGACAGGGCAGCGGCGGTGAACAGTGCAGTCAAGGTTTTCATCGTTCGTTTCTCCATAATGCTGTACACGTTGTCTACGCAATCAACATTAACCAGCAGTCCTTAACTCAACCTGAAAACAGCTGGCCGCATGATAGCGCAGCCGGCAGACACCCGGACACGCCTCGAACTGCTGCATCACTCTATAATGCTGCGCCCGTCGCCGCAGAGGACCACCATGAGCGCCATACACGTCAAGTACCCCGCCCTTACCCTGAAGGCTGGCCATCGCGCCTTGCGCCAAATCAGAGAGCGCGGGCTGCAGGCTGTCGACGTCGGCGTGCTCCCAGGTGCAGCAGGGGGGCCGAAACCGTTGGGCATTCAGGGCCTGGACCTGGCGCTGTTCGGCCAGTTCCTGCCATCGGCCCCTCGCCCGCGCGCGCTGATCGGCGCATCGATTGGCGCCTGGCGCTTTGCAAGCGCCTGCCTTGACGACCCGGTTGCCGGGTTGCGGCGGCTGGGGGTGCTCTATACCGAGCAGGATTTTGCAAAAGGCGTCACCCCGGCCCAGATCACGCGCAGTTGCCAACGCATGCTCGATGACCTGTTGCAGGGTCGTGACGGCCAGGTGCTGGCGAACCCGGCGTACCGGTTGAACATCTTGGTCGTCAAAAGCCATGGCCAGCTCGCTCACGATCATCGCGGCCGACTGGGTATGGGCCTTGGCTCGGTGATCGCCAGCAACCTGCTGGGCAGATCTCGCCTGGCCCGACATTTCGAGCGCGTGATTCTGCACGACAGCCGCAGCCAGCCACCGCTTGATGCCCTGACGGATTTCCCGACGCGCTGCCTGCCGCTGGACCTGGCTAACCTGCGTCATGCCCTGCTTGCCTCGGGTTCGATCCCCATGGTCATGGAGGGAGTACGGGACATACCTGGAGCCGGCTCCGGTATGTACCGCGATGGCGGGCTGCTGGACTACCACCTTGACCTGCCCTACGGGGGCGATGACCTGGTGGTCTACCCGCACTTCACCGACAAGGTCGTCCCTGGCTGGTTCGACAAGGCCCTGCCGTGGCGCAAGGGCGATGCCAGGCGCCTGCAGAACGTACTGCTGCTGGCGCCCTCGCCGGCCTACCTGGCAACCCTGCCTCACGGGAAGCTGCCCGATCGAAACGACTTCAAGCGCTTCATGGGCGATGCACCGGCGCGCAAGCGCTACTGGTACAAGGCCATCGATGAAAGCCAACGCCTGGGCGATGAGTTTCTGGAATTGGTCGCCACCGGGCGGCTGCATGAACGACTGCAAGCCTTGTGATGGGCATGCTGGTAGACTGCGCGCATTATTGATTCAGACAGAGTTTGACTGCGTGGAAATCTTCAAAGATTCCACAGTGAATTCCCGCCGAAAACCGAGCGATACCACAGCCAGCCATGGCGCCCCAATAACGGCGCCATAGGCGTATCGCCTCGTACCAAGCTATACCTTCCCAATCCCAAAAACGTAGTACATCATCCAGTACATCAAAATACCATCAAGAGGCAATGTACTAGTGGCGCTCACGGACACTGCGGCCAGGCAGGCCAAACCCCGAGAAAAGGGCTACACCCTGGCGGACTCGCTGGGGCTCTCGCTGTACATCGCTGATACCGGGGTGAAAAGCTGGCACTTCAGGTTCACCTGGCTCGGCAAGCAGGCCAGGATTTCGCTTGGGACTTATCCAGAGATCGGTTTGAAGGAGGCGCGTGCGCGGAGGGATGAGGCGCGCGAAGAGGTTGCGCAGGGCATTGACCCGCGCGAATCAAGAAGGGAGAAGAAGGTCAAGCGCCTGGGCGCTCAGGAGAGGACATTCCGCCGCGTCTATGAGGAGTGGCTGGAGTTCAGGAGAGGTGGACTGACGGATTCAACGGTGAAGGTGATATCCAACGCCATGGAGTTGGATGCCCTACCCGTTTTCGGTCAGCGCCAGATAGACAGCATCAAGCGTGCCGATGTGATCACGCTTATTCGCCGGATTGAACGGAGGGGATCCATCACTACCGCCGTCAAGACGCGACAGTGGATAGGTCAGGTGTTCAGGTATGCCGTGGCCATCGGCATGATTGAAATCAATCCCACGGCTGAGATGCATGCAGTCACCGAGAAGATGGCGCCGCACAAGAACCGGCCGTTCCTGGCCTTTTCAGAAATGCCGACCATCATCAAATCCATTGAGGAAAGCCAGTCAGCCCTGCAACTGCAATGCGCCACCAAGCTGCTGATCCTCACTGCCTGCCGACCATCAGAGGTGCGTAAGGCGGAATGGTCGGAGATCGATCTGGATACCGCAACCTGGTCGATTCCAGCCAGCAAGATGAAGATGCGCCGAGATCATGTGGTGCCGCTCTCCCGGCAGGCGGTGCAGATCCTGCGGTCGATGCTGCCTATCTCGGGCAGCATGAAGTACGTTTTCCCTAATAGGACCGACGCCGTTCGACCGATCGGCATCAACTATGCGGTCAACCTTCTGGACAAGTGTGGCTACACCGGCCGGCAGTCTCCCCATGGTTTCCGCCACCTATTTTCCACAGAGATGAACAGCCGCGGCTACAACAAGGACTGGATTGAGCGCCAGCTGGCCCACGCGGACAGCAGCTCAATCCGTGACGTGTACAACCATGCCACCTATCTCGAGCAGCGTAGGGAAATGATGCAGGCCTGGGCCGACATGGTGCTACCTCAGTTAGGCGAATGATCCCGTACGCTGAACCGGACCACACCCCAAACCTCGAATGTATCGCCCTCCATGATGTACCGCGAAGGGAACTTTGGGTTCTCCGACCGCAGGACCAGCACACCGTGCTCATGGCACATGCGCTTGCAGACCGGTTCGCCGTTCACCGCCGCGATCACGATGTCGCCGTGCTTGGCCTCGACGCTTCGATCAACGACCAGTAGGTCGCCGGAATACATCCCAATACCCTGCATGCTCTCGCCTTCGATCTTGACCAGGTAGGTCCAGGGCGCACGCACCTGCATCAGATCGTCCAGGCTGAGCTGGGGCATGTCGTCGATTTCGAAGTCAAGAGCGGTGTTCATTGGCGGAGCCTCCATACTGTATATATGAACAGTATGGTAGTGGCCTGCAATAGGGCCGGCAACTGCCGACAAGCGGGATGCGCTAGTGCGTAGGGGGCAGTTTGCTGCCCATCAGCTTGGCGACGGTGCGAAGCTGGTAGTCTGAAACCGCCTGGGCCAAGGACTCGGAATGGAGCCGCAGACGCTCTACCTCCTCGGCTGGCGCGCCAAAGTCCCTGGCTTCCCAGTACCGCTTGAGAGCTTCCATCGACTGTGCGATCAGAGGCTCGCCTGCCTCAATGGCAGCGGCAAATTCATCCTTGTCCATCGGGGATACCCTTATTTGGTCAGGGCATTATAGACAGACTCGCACGCCAGGCCCGCTACTCGGCTTCGCTCAAGCGCTGTCGCGAGGCTTCCCGCCATTCGGTCAGACTCTTCAAGCAATCCCCCGAGCACCACGACGGCAGAGGTTCCTGCCTGGCGCTGCTGGGCAGCGATGGCGCCGCAGGTTGCAGATCGGCCGGCACGCAGTCGGGCGATTTCCCCGCGCAGCCCGCCAGCAGCAGACTCAGCAGCAGTGGCGCGGCCAGTGACCTCCTCCAGTTTCTCGCGTGCATGCTCACCCTCCTCGTCTGCCGCTTTCTGGCGGCGTTGTTCTTCGGTGCGGGCCTGGGCAGCAGCGCGCCGGTTGTTCTCGGCCACCTCCAGGCGGTAGTCGGCAAGTTCGGTGCGGGCGTAGGACGCGTCGCCCTGGGCAACCACGACCCTGTACTGCTGGCCGCCGGCGACCAGAACCAGAGCTATCAGCCACCAGCACCAGGTGGGCACAGCGGCCAGCCAGTTCATGCCAACGACCCGCCCATCTCTACCCATTTACCCAGGAGCTTGTCCAGGCGATGCGGGTTCTGCCCATAGGCGTTGCCCGGGAAGCTCGCCCAGATGTTCGAGCACTTGGCGATCGCTTGCTGAATTTGCCCAGCCTTTATGTCATCCAGCGCGCGCCGCTCCCGGATCTGCTGCAGGGCTATGCGATCCTGGTTCTCAGGGGTGAAGCCCCCGGACAGGCGAAGGCTGACCCGGTACGCACCCCAGTAACGCTCGAGCAGCTGGTACCGCCCGGCAGCAGTGCTGGTTACATTCCTGCCATTAATGGGAAGCGTCAGTTTACGTCGGGGATGGTCGGCATATCCCTGGAACAGGCCGCCGCCGTACAAAACGTTGTAGCCGTCATCACTAGCCTTGATGATAGATGTGCCTTCCGAAAAGGCGATCAGGTCCAGAAACCGGAGCAAGTTTGCACCTCCGGCCTGGGATTCGGTGAGTCTAGCCATGCTTTTCTCCAGTCGAAAAAAAAGCCCGCGATATTGCGGGCTTTGAGTTGGGCTGATGCGATTAACTTGAATAAGACACTGATGGAGATCGAGATACAAAGCTCCGGAACCGCTTCCAAAACGGCAGCTCTATGTAGTGATGGCATACTACCGCCAAGCCTACCGAGAACATCATCACGAATAAGACCTTCAATGCTGAGGGGACGGCAAACATTTCCGACAACCAGATCAAGGGGAAATGGAATAGGAAAAGACCGTATGAAACACTGCCCGCATGGCGCTGCGCGACATTTAAGCGCCCGGAAAATTTTACTTTAGAAAGAGCAGCAACTAACGGGACCCCTACTACGTACCCCAGAGCAACCTCGGCATCATAACTTCGCCGAACCCCTAAACCCCACAGTACGAGCACATAAACAAGCATGGCGACACAAGCAAAAATTACAGCATGTTTTGCCGATTTTGAGCCACACTCAACGACGGCGCCGGTAAGGAATATGAAGAGCACCCCTAAGAGCAGCCTATACCCAAACACATCCGTGTTAAGCCAACCGACTTGCGCAGCAGAAAAAATCGCAACACTGATAGAGCCGACCATAAAAGCCACCCTGTGACTTAGCAATAGCAGCGGCACCAGCAGGTAAAACTGCAACTCCACGCCCAAAGACCAAGCCGGGGGCAATATCGTAAACTTGTCTATCCCACTCCACATGTAGTAGCTAAGCGGGATCACGGTAATGTTGCTCACCCAATGGAGCAACCCGGGATTAAGACTTAAGAAGTAACTTTTAGCACCAAGCCACCACACCAACACACCAAAAACTAAGGCTGCGAAATAGAGCGGGAAAATTCGCAGCGCTCGGTCCTTGTAAAACCATAGGACCGAATCAAGTGTTCCCTCAAAGGGCCTTTGGGACCAAAGCCTCGCAACCACATGACCAGCGAGCAGATAAAACACAACAACTGCCCATACACCAGGGTTGAACCCATTGACTGTGTAACCCATGTGACTGACAACCACCAAAGCTGCCAGTACAAATCTCAAAAAACCCATTGCTGCCTTACGCCTCTCGCTGGTCCTGATGCCCCAGCGTGGATGATACCGATACGCCTGAGCTAATAATACCAATCAGTGTCGAGGCGACTGCCAACTTCGGAAATCGCACCATTGGTGGCGAAATCAGAGACCGTCGATCCCGTTTCCGCCCACACTGGGTATGGCGTTCCTGCTTCGGTAGTTGATCAGCAGCTTGCCCAGAGCGCGGATTCCGTTCTCTGGGGTGTCGAAGATGGCGAATCGGCCGTTCGGTTCCTTGTCGATCTGATTTTGCCAGGCGTTGCACGGGTTTTGATCGGCTCCCTGGATTGTTGCGGGCACCGCAGGGTGTAGTCATAGGTTTTCTCCGGACGAAAAAAGCCCCCGCTGAGCTGGCTTGGATGTGCCTTATTGGTTGCACGGGCGTCCAATCTGCATCATCCGATACGCGAGACTGGGTATGAAAAAAGGATTTTTTGCACTAGCGCTGTTCAGCTGGCTGCTTACTGGTTGCTCCCACTTCTCCAACAGCACCTATGGGAGCACCACCAACAAGCATGAGATTGCGTGCGATGACACTCCTCCGAATCAACCGGGCTGCTACAACCGGCAGTATCAGGAAGGGATCCTCAACAAGCTGCTCGACTCGCTTTCTTGAATCACTGGTGTTCTCTGAGATCTACGTCACGAAAGCACGACGACCTCAGATACAGTGAGCCTAGCAACGCCGAACAAAGCAGGCGTCGATGAGCGGAGTTGTTCCCACAACCGCCACTGCTAAGCGATACGATAGTGCAACCTATGGAAGGAATTTCTTATGAAGCGTGTTGCTGCATTACTCATATTCACGGCGCTGGCGGGTTGCTCTCACTACAGCTCTAACGACGACCTCACGGAGGTAGGCTCGAAGGGGTACACCGTGCGGTGTGATGCTTCGCCTGCTAATCAGCCGGGCTGCTATGAGCCACCTCCGTCTTTCAACTGGTGGCCAACCGATAAGCTGAAGTTTCAAATCGGCAGGAAATGAGAGGCACCGCCACTCGCGCATGAGGCGCTTCGTGAAGCAGCGCCCAGGCAAAACCCCGCGCTGGGCAGGGTAGAATCAAACCAGCTCGACTAAGCGGCTGGGGTTTCCGGCTCTGGCGCTGCTGCGGGTTCCTTCGCAGTGATCGATACCTTGGCGCTGTAGTCCTTCAGCACCTGGGCCACGCAAACCTGCGCGGTCGGGAACTGGTTCAGGATCTCGCGAGCGCGGGCGTCGGCTTCTTCCGGAGTGGCGTAGCGGGTTTTGTTGGCCGCGTCATAATCGTTGGCAAGGTTGATCGTTACATATGGCATAGGTACTTCCTTTTTCGGTTGGGTAAAATCAATATCCGGTCACATCGACCACTAGATAAGAGGGTACTACCCCGTTATCAGACTGGCCGTTAGGACCAATTTCATTTGGATAGCTTCGAGTCATGCCCCAGCTATCGACTATGGCAGTGCTGATGTTCAATGAACTGCCACTGATACTCGCAGCAGACATCCGGCTATTGCGGGAATCGAGAATGAACACTGCGGGCGCCACCCCCTGGACGACACTGGCGTACTCGGTCAGCAAATACATCACTTGCGGGATGACCGCTATCGTTCTTCCAGGGTAGCCATAGCCGCCGTTCCCGGCCGTCTGCCCGAGGAACTTCAATAACTGCCAACCGGCATCAAAGGCTATCGAACCATCAGCCTTAAATACCTGAAGACCAGTATTGGATACAGGGCCTGCAAGACCAAACACCCAGTAGCTGATAACTGCCCCTGCAGGTGAATCAGTTGAGAACACGACCTCGTTGCCATCCTTGGCAACAATCGCAGTGGGACTGGTACAGGCGAAGGCCACCAGTTCATTGTCGTTGATCGCTAAGTTAGCTCGGGTGGGTCGAGTGTTTGTGACCGAACCATTCGAGTAGTTAGCTGTGGTGAGTTGCCCTCTGCGTAACACAGATAGGTTTGTGAAGTCACTGTCTATCTGCAGCGTCCCGTAGTCGTTGACCGCTTGGAATCCTTCAGGCACCTGAATATATCCCGTAGTAGATGGTTCCCGCTGGCGATGACGTTTCTTGCGGGCTTCGTGGAGGTCTGATCCAAGTAAGCGTATTACCACTTACGCCGAAGCTGACCTGTGATGAAGTTATCAAATCATTACGCCCACCCCCGAACCCAACTGGCGATTTCATCATACCAATAAATGGCACTACGAAAGGCCGCCCATTGGTTAGTTTTGGATTATAAATGCTACCGCTCAGCTGATTCTCAGCCACATCGATGCGACCAATCAATAAACCCACGATTGTAGAAGTATCAATGACTACTTGACCGGCAGCATCGAACACTTGCAGACCCTGCGGCATACAAACCTCTCCAACAAGTAAATGCTACTGACCCTGTTACCAAGTCCCCATGCGCACTCGGACGGCTCCGTTTACCACTACGACAATGCCGTTCCTATTCATGAAGCAATAAGTGTTCGAACTGGTGGGATGCCGGGCAGTAATTTGCCCGTTGGCGAAGTCAGCAGACATGATCGGTGACCCGTAGCTGGTCATGGCCGATGACTGAATCGAACCACCTACGAGCGCCTTCTGGATCGTCGCGGTTGAGATAAACGCCTCGTTCAAGAACACCTGCCCATTCTGAATGGCAAATGGGCTCACAAAGCCGTTCCCGCTCGGATTGAGCACGGCGAACCGATCCGCCATCACAGCGAAGACCGACTGCAGCACTCCACTGCTGTTATCCGCCCCCAAGCCAAACCCGGCAGCCACGTATTGCCCACCAGCTGTTACCTGGAGCCGCACCGAGTACGAGGCGTTGACCTTGTTGTTCAAACTGGTTTGCGCCGTGCTGATCTGCTGCACTGACGCGTTGGTGCTGCCCAGGTTGCTCTGAACAGTGTCAACGCGCTTGCCCAAGGCGGTGTCGGCGTCGGCTCGCGCCGTGACCTCGCTCTGGGCTGCTGCGAGAGCATCATCTGCTTTCGCCTGAGCAGTGGTGATGCGCGTGCTGAGTGCTGAGTCAGCATCAGACCGGGTTTTGGCCTCGTCCTGAATCGCGGCGCTGGCATTCCCAACCGATGTGACCAAACCATTGATCCGCTGCGTTTCCGCCGCCAGCTTGTCGCCTTGCTGGGTGACGTTGACGCTCAACGAGTCAAACGCTCTACCCGATGCTGCAACCGATCTCCGACCGGCTGCGATGTAGGCAATGTCCACCTCACCGTTGGCGTCACCAGAGTTGTACATGTCCAGGCGGATGGCCCAAATCTTCTTCCCGTTCCAGCCGGCATGGCCAGAGAGGTCGAACTCAATGTCCTGCCAGTCTGTACTCGAGGTATTGATGGGCCAGTTGAATCGACGAGCCTCGGCGAGTCCACCATCCTCGTTTGCCCAGTACATAGCCGCACTCGCCCGGCCGGTGTTGCGACGCCGCAGTCTGACGCGGATCAGCGGGTTCTCGGCACCATCGATAACAGGGAATGTGTTGGTAACCTGGATGGTCGTGAACTTGGCTACAGTTGCGTATTGAGGGCCAGCAGTCAGGGCTGCCCCAACCGTATTGGCTTTCCAGCCCTCAACCGAATTGACGAACTCCCAGGTCTGCCCGGCAACAAATGGCTGGGCGTTACCTATCTTCGCCTCCAGGTTGGTAATGCTGGTGGACTGCGCGCTTAGACCAGTTTCCGTAGCCGTAACCCGGTTAGCCACGCTGTTCAACGCAGCCGTCGACGCCTTACTGGCCAGACCAGTCGAGCCATTATTAACGCTGTTCTCCAAAGAAGTTGTTCTGCTAGACACCGACGTTATGTCTTTGCCCTGTTGGCTTACGCTCGAGGACAGGCCGTCAACGACTGTAGATACGGCGCCGATGGCATTGCTATTGACCTGGCCATTGTCTCGCCAGCCCGTAGGTCGTGAACCGTATTCGACCTGTGGCCTGGCAAGCTCGAAGGTCCCAGCAGCGTTACTCCCGCTCGCAGCGTGGGCCCGGTAGAACACCCTAACCTTGGCGGCGCCAGCCGGAGCAACCGATGTGTACGACACGCGATCGCCGGAGACCGACACGGGCACAACCGCCGAGGCCGGAGCAGAGATTACGGTGCCGGCGGCGTTTGCCCACTGATGGAAGATCCTCAATCCCAAATCGCCTGAATCGGAGGTCTTCCTTCCAAAGATCGACGATGTCACCGTCTGACCCGGGGCAACGGCAGGAGCCCGTTCACTTGCTGTGACCAGCGACGTGTAAGGGTTGCCCGAAGCTGTTGTGCCAACGCCCGTGGTGGTGCACCGATATGCATTTTCTGCAGCGTTGAGCCAGGAACTGACCATTGAGGGCGTATAGGTTGCCGTCCCTTCCGGTACCCACCCGTCAGGGTTGTTTCCTGTAGCCAGTTTTATGAAAGCTGGGTTATAGAACAGGTTTTCCCCGCCTAGGTCGCCGATCGAGTTGTCCAGCTGAGTTAGCCGGCCGCTGACTGATGTCAGGCCCTCCTCAGCGTTGGATACGCGACCGGATACGCTGCTGATCGCTACGGCGTTTGCTTGCGCTGCGCTTTGGGCGTTCTTGGCGTTGTCCTTCCAGGCACTGACCACGGTGGATAATTCAGCCTGGGCGCGATCAATCTCGTAGTAGCCGTCACTGGCGGTACCACCCAAAGGCCCTCTGACGCGTAAAAGGAGGTCTGCCCCAATCGTGCCATCTGGGGCAGGAGCGCCCGTGAAGACTGGCCGGTTCCATGCGTCTCTCAGAATGGTTCGAAGCGGCCCATGCGTCCCGACCGTGGCCCCACCGCTGTTCTTGTATTGCAGGTAGATCTCGCTGACCAGATCCTGGGTTCCCCGGACATACGCCGACACTGTCAGCACCTGCCCTGGCGCCATGGATACCCAGCTTGCGTTCGGTAGCGCAACGTCCACATACGCAGAGCCGGACAGCCCCTTGGCATCGATACGCTGCGCTTTGCCGCGAGGATCCAAGGTTGACGGCACCAACGACAGGAGCCGGTTAGGTGCAGCCAACGAGGAGCCGACACGCCAGCCATCAGCAAGGCCGGCAGTTGGCCCCTCTACCTCAAACGAAGGGTTAGGCAGTAGGTTCTCACCGCCAACCTGGCCGAGAGATGCATTGATGCCAGTGATCGCCTCGCCAGCTGCGGTGATGGCTGTGCCCTGTTGCTCTACCTTATTCGTGAGGCTCTGAACGGTAGATGCATCAGCCTTTGTCGCTACCTGGCTCAGGGCATTGGCCGCTGCTGCCGCGGCGTCCGTGGCTACTTTGTCCGAAACTGCCTGCCATGCTGAGCCATTCCACCGCTTGGGTGTGTTCCCACCCCCTGTGGTATCAATCCAAAGGTTCTGGATCTGCTGGTTGATGGCTGAGGGTGCTGAATTTTGGACGATCACTTTGCCTTTGGCATCAGCGAGGCTGTATGCGTCTTGGGCAGCCTTCTGCGCGGCTGACACATTACCGTTGGTGGTATTGAGCCCACCCTGCAAGCTCACGATCGACTGGCCCTGGCTGGACAGCTTTCCTTCGGCTTCGGTGACCGCGTTGCTCAGGCTGGAGACGGCTTCTGCCGAGGCCGAGGCGGAACGCCTACCAACGGCGATATAGGCGATATCGATCTCGCCGCTTGTATCGCCGGAGTTCATCATGTCCAGGCGGATGGCGTAGATTTTCTTGCCGTTCCACCCGGCATGGCCAGATAGGTCAAGCTCGATGTCTTGCCAATCCGTGGTGGTGGTGCTGATGAACCACCCAAAGCGCCTTGCCTCGGCCAACCCGCCGTCTTCATTCGCCCAGTACATCTGGGCACCCGCCCGGCTGGTATTACGTCGGCGTAGCCTGATCCGCAGATAGGGGTTCTCTGCGCCTGCAACGACTGGGGTGAAATTGCACTGAAGGTTCGGGTTTGCAGTCACGGTAGCAAACAACGGGCCTGCGGTTATCGTCCCGTTAGTAGCGGTCGCCACCCAGCCCCTGGTCGAGCCGGTGAACTCCCAGGCACGGCCAGCCACGAATGGCTGGGCGGCACCAACACTGTTTTTCAGCTGCGTGATGTCAGTGCTCTGGCTGCTTATCGCCCCTTCGGCAACTTCCACTCGGTTACCCAGCGACTGCACAGCCGAGGCATCAGCCTTCTTGCTCACGCTGTCGGTCAGCGATGTAAGCGCTTGGCTTTGCGAGCTGATGAGCTGATCTTGGGCCTTGTCCTTGTCCTCGGTCGCCGTTACGCGGCTAGTGACCTGTTGCAGCGCCTGCGAGCTGGCCTTGCCGTCGATGCTGGTCTGCATGCCGTCCATGCGGGTGGCTTGCGACGAGAGTTTGCCCTCGGCATCCGATACGCGCAGACCCAGGCTACTCACTGCAGATGCATCGGCTTTCTTGGCCAGGTTGTCATTGGTCGTAGACAGGCCAGCTTGCAGCCCGCTGATCTGCGACGCCTGGGCGGTCACCTTGCCATCCAGCGTGGAGACATCGGTCTCGACCTTGGAAACGCGCGCAGCCATGCCGTTGGCAGTCACCACCGCCTGGCCAACATCGGTCCAGTAGGTGGCGTTCGGCGGTGGCGTGTTCAGCGGTACCGCTTTTAGGGCCTGGTACAACTTGCCATCGCTGCCCAGGGCGCTTTGGCCGACGCTGTAGGCCTTGTCCTTGCGATAAGGCAGGGAGCCGGCCAGGGCCGAGACGTTCGCGATCTGCTGCTGCAGCTCGGTCTTGGCAGCGGAAACGTCCGCGCTGACGGCCGTGATTTGCTGCTCGAGGTTGCCCTTCACAGTGCCAAGGGCGTTGTTCACGTCGCTGATCTGTTTGGCCAGCTCAGTCTTGGCGGTGCCGATCCGCTCGTTTACCGAGCCAGGACCGTTGCCGTCAATGAGCGCGATCTTTTCGATCTTGCTGGTGAGCTCCTTGCCCAGCTCGCTCTCGGTGATCTGGTCCTTGATCTGCTCGAGGATCGGGCTGGCGTCTGCACTCGCAATGCCGGTAACCACGGTCGGCGCCACAGGGAAGAACGGGCCCACGTTGCCGGACCGATCCACCAGGCGCGCCCAGAAGAAGAACCGCTGACCCGCACGCAGACCCTGCATGACGTGCTCGCTCTGCGGGTAGGCCAGGTCGGCAAGTTTGGTTGCCGCGCCGAGGTCGGTGCCTTCGCTGTACCACAGTTCAGTACGCTCGGTGTCTTCGGCGCCGGCAGGCAGGCCCCACTTGATGCCGATGCCGAACAGCAAGCTCTCGGTTGCCAGGAAGGTGACCGCCGGCGGCAAACCTTCCTTGCCGTTCAGCTGGGTCAGGTTCGAGCTTTTCCAGATCGAGGTGATGTCGAATGCACTGACCGAACGGACGCGGGCTAGGTATGCACCAGCGTAGATACCGACCACGTCCACAGACGCGGCACCAGTGCGCTGCAGGCGGATCCAGTTGCCGTTGTCCTTGCGCCACTCGACATCGTAGGCAACAGCGCCCGCCACTGCCGGCCAGGCGATGGTCATGGTACTGACCGCGATACCCTGGTCGATCATGTGGGCAGACGAAAGCGATACGCTGGCCGGAGGCGCCACGGTAGTCACCGGAATGACGCTGATCGGACGCTCGTCCAGCTTCGCTCCGGTATCGATCGCGGCGAACTTGCTCGGGTTGAACTCGAGCGCGGTGATTTCGTAGTTGCCCTCCTGGGTGCGGGTGGTCTTGAGCACCCGGAAAAGCTGAATGGCCAGGTCGTCATAGTCGATCGCCCACTGCAATTCAGGTTCGGGTTGCAAGCTGTACTCGATGGTGACGGTCACCGCCCGGCCCGCGACGGAGTGCACCGTCCGCGCCTGGGCGGTACCGTTGGGCAGGTTCACGATCAGCCGGTCGCCGGCCTTGATCGGGGTGTCACGGTCCAGCGTCACGACGCGGCCTGCAGCCGAGGAAATACGGCCGCCGTTCGGCCGCCCTGCCACCAACTCGTCCGCCACTGGGATAACGAACCCAGGTAGCGGGATACGGCCCTCCATGCCGGTCTTGAACGTAACGGTGCGATCCTGGCTGTTGCTCAGCAGTGCCCACTTACCGCGGCGCTGGGCCTCGGATGCCCGGGTGCAGCCAATCGCCGAGAGCTCGATTGGGCGGTCCCGGTACCGGCGCTGCAGCGCGTTGTCGGACACCGGAATAACGTCGGTGTCGTAGTTGTTGGCTGGGTTGTCGTAGCTGACTAGGGCCCGGCTGTAGTGCGTGCTGCGCTCGGCGCCGCCATACACGAACTCACCGTCGATCACGTTCGACCGGGTGAAGACGTAGTCGATATCCTGCGCACGCGGCATGTCCGCCTGCATGAACAGCGAACCGTGGGCCCAATACACCATGCCCCGATAGATAGCCGAAAGGTCACGCAGCAGCGTCCAAGCCTCGGCACGGCCCTGCAGGTTCATGTCGCAGAGGAAACGCGGCTCTTGGCCACCCACACCGTTCGGCACAAGCTGGTCGCAGTACTGGGCGATGCGATACATCTCCCACTTGTCGACCATCCACGGCTTGATGCGCTTGCCCAGGCCGAAACGGTCTTCCACGCACAGACCATAGGTCACGAAGGCAGGGTTGTTGGTCCAGGCCAGCTTGAACGTGCCGTCCCACACACCGCTGTAAGTGCGGGTGATCGGGTCATAGGTGCTCGGTACCGGCCAGCGCTTGGCCTTGCACTTGACCGTCACCGCCGGGATGTTCTGGAACTGCTGGGCATCGAACTCGATGTACAACAAGGCCGTGTTCGGGTACCGGATCTTCTGGTCGATGATCTCGGTGTAGCCGGCCACGGTCATGGTATCGGCCACGGTACCGCTGTTTGCGTTCGGCGTGAGTCGGCGCACGCGCAGCATCCACCCGGAAGTTGCCTTGGGCAGATTCACGCGCACCGAGCGCTGGTAGCCGTTGGTGGACTTGCCATCCACGGCGCCCAGGTGAGCTTCGGCATAAGCGCCACCGTCTGTAGCGATATCGATCGCGTACTCGATGCGATAGCCCCTGGTGTCGCCGTTGCTCTCCTGCTTGGCCAAGCGCGGCCAGGACATGCGCACGCGAACAGCCGAGAGCTGGGTGTTGCTCAGGGCGCGCGTGAACGGGTTGTCACTGCGCAGCTCAACGTTGACGGAAGTTTCGTTCTCCACCGACGGGATGCCCTGGATGTAACTCTGCTCAACGGAGCCCGGGCGCCATTCCCATTTCACACCTGGGAAATTCACGTTGCCGCTGGCATCAGCGATCGGGGTGTTGTCGAGGTAGATGTCCCGGTCGGTGGGCACCCCATCGAATTCGCCTTCGCCCACGGCCAGCAGGATCTTGGCGATGTTCGTTGAGCGCAGGCTATCCGGAGACTCTACGGCCTGTTTTGGCTGGCTCTCGCCGCCCTTGGCGCCGACAATTTCCAGGTGATCTACTGGGCCCATGCTTTCCTCCGGGCGAAAAAAAACCGCCAACTGGCGGTCTGTGCATTCTTTTGGCGCTATGCCTTGTCCTGCGCCTCGATCGAGGCGGAGATAATCGCCCCACCCCAGCGTCGTTCGCCGATGCAGATCGGGACAGGGTTGCCGCTTGCTGTGGTGTTCTTGGCGCTGCCGAAGGCGTACGACGGTAGGTTTTCCGGCGCCGCACTTTGGGATAGGCCCTTGGCCTGGGGGCTGAGCATTTGAACGACTCCGCCTGCAACCATTGCAACCCCAACCGGCATCAAGGGCGCATAAAAGAACCCTGCAACGATTAGAACTATGCCAATGATCGTTTGCAGTACGCCGGCGCGCTTACGCCCCTCGACAACAGGGACGATCCTGATTTCCTGTGCTCCGCTTCGGTCGAATTCCTTTTCACCGACGTTTCTTCTGTTTCGGAAGATGGCGAACCTGATGCCTAACCGATCGAGCCTTTTGACCTCATCCTCAAATCCCGGGAGGGTTACCTTGAGAGCCTTGAACGCCTCCCATGTATTACCCGAATCAAGAACTTTTGGATGAGATCTGCCAAATTTCTGCGCCAGTGAGCCTGACAGTTTGATGTTTACACGATGCTGGGCGAGTGCCGACATTTTTCCTCCAGACATGAAAAAGCCGCCCGGAGGCGGCTGTTTAGAATGTGGTGGGCTTGACGCTCACACCTCCATCTCCGGAGGTGTAGATACGATACTTCTTGGTTTGGCCAGGCTTAATCGAAGCCTCTACCTCAAGACGTTCTGCGTTCATACCACAAAGTGCTTTGCCTTCAAGTGAGGCGCCGATCATCCACTCCCCGGCCGGAACGTTGAAATAAGCCTTTTCCTTGGGGTTCAGCCGTGCAACAGGCTCGCCATTGATGAACACAGTGGCATAGCAGCCACCACCCGGGAATCCACTGTCACGGGTGACGATGATCTGCCCACCCCCAGTCACGCTGGATTGATATCCCGTAACCCGATCACTTGGCGCTTGCTTAGCTTGACTCAGTGGAACGGGCGAGGTGGCACACCCCATCAGCAAAGCAGTCCCCAATGCCACGATCAAAATCCGCATGTGATCCCTCCCTGAAAACTGCGAATGTACCATCACTGACTCTTGAGGTGACGCAAGACCAAGCGCGTCCGGTCGAGCCATGGCCCGCCAAACACGATGATTTCCGATGGCCGCCCCAGCAGGTGGTGCAGCATGAATGGGCCCGGCCCGAAGACCTGGCCGGCCTCGCCAGGCAGTTTGGCATTGGCGCCCAAGTAGATGCCCGCATGGTTGGGGTGGGCAGTGCGCCCTACCGCCATGACGATCAAGTCACCACGCTGTGGCTCGCTCACCTGATAGAAGCCGGCGGCTTCATAGGCTTGCTCATACAGGCTCGGTCCGTCAGCATTCTCCCACCAGCCCTCTTCTCGGGCGTAGGCGGGAAACTCCAGCCCCCATTCACGTTTGTACCAGTCAGCACAGGTTTGCCAGCAATCCCACGCACCATGCACGAACGGGCGACCAAGCAGAGGCGTGCTGCCGGTTGGCGTGATCGTGCGCAGGTCACCCTCCGGCCAAGACAGAATGTGCCAGGGCAGGCTCGTGGCCTCGCACATGGCTAGGTCGCGCGGTGACGGCCTGCTGGTGGCGTCGGGATGCGAGTGAACGATGCCAATCACCTCGCCCCGATCTTCGGCTTCGGCATACTGCTCGGGGGCAATTCGGAATTCCTCAGTCGGGTCGTTGGACGCGTTGGTGCATGGGTGATACACCTGCCTGCGGCCTATCTGCAGCAGCAACCCGCAAGACTCGCGCGGGTATTCAGCCGCTGCGTGCGCTCGCACGGCGTCGAGGATGTGTTTGCGCATGGTCAGCTCCGGGCGATCAGCGAGACGGCAGGAAAGCCGCCGAAGGGAAGTTCGTTGCCCTGGCCATGCCGGACCGTGCAGCCAGTGTCCAGGCAGCCGTTGCATTGGTCCTTGGCCGGGTCCGAGGTCGGGTTCCCATCCATGTCGTAGTAGGGACCGGTGAAGCCACAGTTTGGCCCCCGGTACCCCGCCGTCATCGCCCAATGGCATAGCTGAGTCATCTGCCGTCCAATAGTCTCGCCACCCACATCGCCCGGGCTTGCAAGCTCCCAGGCTACAATGGTGCCACTCTCAGACACCTTCTGGTCGATATACCAGACTTCGATTGCCTCCTCCGCCGGATCTGCGGAAGGGTTGCCGCCGGGAAAATTCGCAGCGTCCAAGTACTCGGCGAAGGTGTGCCGCATGGTCAGCTTGAACTCGAGCAAGTTGTCGAAGGCTAAGCACCGCGCGGTGATCCGACCATTGACGTTGCCCACGCTGAACGTCGGCCGCACCGCAGTGCCGTCGGAGTTCGCCTCGATGCCTTCAATCTGCACTGGCCAGGCGCTGTACTCGTTGCCCTGCCACCAGATGGACTTGGCCTGCAGCTGGTCGGCATTGGCGCCGGCTGCACGCAGTTCCTCGGGCGTGTGAGGATTCGCATGGCCATGGAAGCGCAGGGTGTCGGCGCCGAAGTCCGAACCGTCGAGTTCGAACAGCAGCACCTCGTTGCCAGGCTCCAGAGTCTGGATGTCCTTGATCAGTGACATGCTGGTTCCTTATGGGTGAAAAGCCCGCTCGAGGGTGGCGGTCACTTTGAAACGACCACCTCCCACCGGGGTGGGCTTGGGGTCTTTGCAAATGAACAGCCCCAAATCTCCGAGTGGCGTGGTCCACAGAAAAGCCTTAGCCCCGCCGTGCCTGTCGAAAAACTCCATGACTTTGCGTACTTGGGCCTTCGTTCCGGTGACGGTGATGGGGTAGCTGTCTTCCTTGTTGTTGGGCCCGTCGCCCACCACCTGCCGGTACCCACCTCCAAACCGGGATTCGCGGGTGCGGTAGCTGATCTCGGGGGTTTCACCGCGCTGGGTTGGCCAGCTGAATTTCTCGATGGCCATCAGCGCCTCCCGGTAGTGTTTCGATGGCTGACACCACCAGGGCGCCATGAGTCAGCGACCGCTTTCTCGGCAGCCATCTGCATTTGTTTTTGCATGTTCTGCTGGAGCAGCGTTTGATCGAGCTGCATGCCCTCGCTGCTTCTGTCCTCCATGACCAAGCTCACAGGTGCGGATACGCTGATGGATGCGCCTGAGTGAGACCGTCCAGATACCTGCCGGGGAACCGGCATTGGCGACACCAAGCCACCGTCTGCGTAACCGCGGCTATTGAGAGCTGACAGGTAGTCGAGCATTCCAGGCTGGCTTACAACCTCGCGACGCAGGACAAACTCGCCGGCGTGCACAATGCCGGCAGGGTCATATTTGCCGCCCGCACCGGTGTAGCCGCCGGCCGAGAATCCATATGCAGACGAGTAGCCAGTTTGGGAGGCTCCGAGATTTGAGGAAACCGCGCCCGCCGACCCGGCTTCCATGCCATTACCACCGCCACCGCCGAAGTAGGCGGATGCCGCCGTGGCGCCCCAGCTCACCAGACTGCCAAGCAGCCCAGAGGCAGCGCGCTGCGTCTCGATCCGGACCATGTCAGCCAAGATCGACTTAGTGAAGTCTGCGAACGAGAACTTGCCCGTCATGGCAAAATTCACAACCGCATCCTCCATCGAACTGAATGCATTGGTGAACAGGGATCGCGTCTGTCCGGCAACATCCCGGGCCTGCTCCAAGTAAGTCTGGAAGGCAGATGATGCACCCTTGCGCCAGTCACCTTGGGCGGCTGTCATCTGGTCGTAGTTGGCGATGGTGGTTTCCTGCAGGTCCTTCTCGGTCTTGTTCAGGGCCGCCAGCTTCTGGTTGTACTCATCAAGGCTCATGCCACGGGATCCGTCGCCATACTGATTGGCCAGGTCCAGGCGCTGCTGGTTGATGCGATCAGTTATGCCGTACTGCTGGTCCTGGAGCCCTCGCCGGCGATCACCGAGGCCAAGGCTCTCGGCTGAGCGCTGTCCTTCAAGCCTAAGCGCTGTTACCTGCTGGCCGAGCGCATCGGTATAGGTCTGCACTGCCCTAGCCTGCTTAGCCAGCCGGCCCTGCTCGTTTGTGGCAAGCACGGACAGTTCGGTATCGGCATCCTTCTGTGCCTTGACCATCGCAGCGCGGGCATCGGCAATCTTCTGATCAAGCTGGATTCGCTGCTGCGCGCTGGTGCTGCTACGCCCCCTGGCCCTCTCCAAAGCTTTAATTTCGGCCTCGTAGGCGTTTGTGACCTCTGCCTTCTGCTGCTCGATGATGGCAGCCCGCTGGGCGGCGTACGACTCCTGAGAGATCAGGCCGGCCTTCTGCGCCGCATCAAGCTCCTTCTGGTGGTTCTTGTATTCAGCCAGGATGGCGCTCAGCGCATTCTTCTGGTCGTTGAACTCGGAGAGATCTACCGACCCTGTTCGTCCAGCTGGATCCTTGAATTGCTTGGCGATGTCACCCTGCACCCGAGCGATGTTCTCGGGCTTCAGGCGCTCATCATTCGGATTGACCTTGCGGATGGCTTCAAGCGACTTGTAGTAGTCCTTCAGCGCATCGGCTCGCTTTTCAGCGTTCGTCCTGGCGGATTTCTCCAAGGCATCGATCTTGCCAATCGCGGCAACAGCTGCCTGTTGCTGCTGGGAGTCCAGAGCGCGGGCGCTGGCGATCGCCGCTAGCGTGTCCCGCTGCTGAATCAGACCCTTCAGCTCAAGATTCGCGTTGGTCAGCTTCTTCTGAGCATCGCTGTCATCCTTGTCGGCATTCACAGCGCTCTGGGCTGCAGCCACCTGCTGCTGTAAATCGACGATGCGGCTTGCGATATCCTGGTCCCGGCCAATGTTCTTGACCGAATCAACCGTTGCAGCAACCTCGCCACGCAACGCCTTCCAGCCGCGTTCCCATATCGAAAGGTTCTCAGTGACCTCCTTGCTGCGATTCTTAATGGTATCGACGTAGGTGTCGGTGAGCAGTTTGGCGGCTCCGATGGTGTCGCTCTGCTCTTTCAACGCAACGATCTGCGAGTAAGTCGAGGCAGTCAGGAAGTTGTACTGCTCGTTTAGGTCCTTGGCCGCTGCGACCGGGTCCTTTCCGATCTTGACGAACTCGGCGACGGTCTCCTCCACGGCGCGGCCTGTAGCATCGCGCCATTCAAGCGCAGCCTCGGTAATCTCGACGAAGCTGCCGGCAGCTACCTTCCCGCTACCGGCTAACTGGGTCAGGACTTCCGCGGCGGCACCGGTGGTACCCACTGTGGCTGATACCTGAGCAGCCATTCCTGACAACCGGTCAGCAGTAGTGCCCGCAGAGTTGCCGGTAGTGATCAACGCCTTCTGAAAGCCTACCGTCTCTTCGCTGCCCTTGTAGTAGGCATAGCCCAGTACGCCAACGGCAGCTGCGGCGACAGTGAATGGGTTTACTAGGCCAAGCACATAGCCGCCGAGGGCCTTGATGGCCGGCCCGACGCCGCCGAACATGTCCTTGAGCTGCCCGCCCTGCTGCAGCAGCACGGTGAGCGGTGCCTGCCCTCCCTGAAGCGATACCACGATGTCGGTGAACTGAGCTGGCACGTTGCGTAGCGCCGCCGCCGTGGCCTTGGCCGACATACCGGTTTTGTTCAGCGCTGCGTCTGCACCTCCAAGTGCAGTTCGGGCCTGGTCGATCTTTGTCTGGTACTCACCGAAGGTCTCGGCATCCAGCGCGCCGCTGGCGCGGTAGCCCTTGAGCTTCTGCTCCATCTGATCCAGCCGACCCAATGCCGCGACAGTCGGATCAATCTTGCCCAGCAGTTCGTCCAGTGCCTGCCCTTCCTCCCGGTGGGCCCCGGCCGCTCTCCTCGCCGCCTCCGCCTGGCGTTCTTCGGTGGCGATGAGGGCTTGAGCTCGGCTGTTGATGGCCGTCTGACGGCTAGCGCTATCTGAGAGCACAGCGTTCGCCTGGGCGGTGACCTCCACGCTCTGTTCAGTGGCCCGATTGAGCGTCTGAACATACTGGCTCGCCTCCAAAGAGGCTTTGGCCACGGCCAGAATCCTGGCCTGTTGCTCGTCAGCGGACTCAGCGGCACGCCGCCCAGCCTGAGCACCGGCATCCGTGGCAGTAGTCAGCGCCTGCTGGACTTGCCCGGCCTGCGCAGCCTCAGCCCGGAAGGAGCCCATGTTCGCTGCGGCGCTGCTGAATGCCGTGGATGCGCTGGTAACGGCGCGGCCCACGGTAGCCATCTGCTGCGCCAACTCGGCCTGCTTGGCGTTGAGCGTCTGCAGTTCCTGCACGATCTGCCGGGTGTCACCCTGCAGGCCGCCCAGGGTGGTCTCCCAGGCACGACCGGTCTTGCTGGCCGACTCCTCGCTGCGCTTGCCAGCATCCGTCAGCTGGTCGAGGTTGTCCTTGGCCTCGACGGCATCACCGGAGTCGATCTGCAGGCCAAGGGAGGCAATGGTGGTCATGCTTTTCTCCGGGCATGAAAAAACCCGCCGGAGCGGGTTCTAGTGATATATGGGGTTCAGCCCGAGCATATTTTTCATGCTCAATAGTCGGCCGCTCATCGCTTCAGTGATCGTAAAGCTTGAACTCCCGGTCAACCCAGATCACATGAAAAATTCGACCACTCCGGTAGCCGACCATTGCGACAAGGTCATATGCCCGGAATGCGAGTAGCCTAACGTCCTCGGTGATAAACGAAGGCAGCGCAGGTTTGATGATGTGCCTCGGTATCGTCTCTGTACCGTATCCGTGTCGATCAAGCTGCCGTATCTCACGCCATGTCCGCTGACTGATCCGGCGAAGCCGCTCAAGCATCTTCGCTCGCTCCTCTTGCTGACAGTCTTGAATGCACCAACCATTCTGCAGGTACTCGAACGAGAAGACTGGCGGCTTGGTGTCAGAGTCATCGACCTCAGTTGCGGGCGAGGTCCGAGGCTTGATATGGCTGCCAGCAGAGTCTCGTCCCTTGATTCTCCTCCCGGCCATCTGTCAATTCACCAAATTTTCGCGGAAGTAGGCCTTCATTTCCTTTTGAGGGATCTCGTGGCTATGACTGCCTTCCTCATAATTGTCCTTCCAAGGATCTTCTTCATGAGTCAGCTGACGAAGCTTCCACGCGGAATACTGGCCGTAGACGTCGTAGACCTCTCGAATCAATCTGCGCTGCGCCCGGCTCAACACCTCTGGATCGAAGGACTCGTTTGGAGGAATCGGATTGGAGCCGAAGTCACGAAATTTTCGGTAGAGGCTAGCCACTACTGGTCCGTGCATCCAAGCCTCGACAGGCTCGTCAAACAAAGGCGCGTCATTAAGCGCCAAGCTGAACCCTTGGGCGTAGTACACGAGCTTCTGAAGCTTCAGATTCGAGATTTCGCCACCATCTCCTTCCAGATGGAGGAAATATTCGGCTACATCCAGGCTTTTAGGCATCCGGCCCCCTTGCGGTCGATTCATCTTGGATTTGTATATACACAATCAAAGTGGGGCGCGATATTGCAGCAGTCAAGTAGCGACGTCAAATTGCCACCCAATCATTCGACCAGCGGAGTAAACGCTCAATGGGCATCATGCATCACCGAGAGCGCCTCCACCTCCATGACGCGGAGATCGGGAAAAATGTCGGTGAGGTCGCGGCGCTTGATGCCGAGCATCGCGGCAGTTGCAGGTATGGCGGTGTAGTCCAGGCCAGACGGGGCGCCAGAAGCCACCCGCCACTGGGTGCCAAGGGCATCGAACAGGCGGAAGGCTGGCCATGCATCTGGCCAGACCTCCACCTCCTCCTCCTCGATGTCATCCAGTGTCAGCCCCAGCGCCGCCAGTTGCTCGGCGGAGGGCCCACGCTCGTAGCAGGCCCGGGCCGCCGCCCTCAGTTTCCCAATCGGGCCGGGCTGTAGGCAGCCTGGAAGGCGTCGATGACGGCCTTTGGCGCCCCCGTACAGGTACGGACCAACTCGAGGATCGCTTTCTGGCTGAACTTATCCTCCAGGTCCCACCCGGTGACGATTTCGCCCAGTTGCTCAGCCTGCAGAGCGATCTCACCGGCGGTCACCTCTTCCCAGGTAGCGTTGTCGGCCTTGGCCTTCTCCGCCCAGGCGTCGCGCGCTTTGTTCCAGCGGTCAAACATGCCGGCCAGCGTCACCCGGTCCATGTAGCGGAACTCGAATTCCACTGGCACTGGATCTCCACCGATTCGAGGCACCTGCACCTCGGCGGTAAACGTCGGGTTCTGCGCGATTTTGATCTTCGCCATGAGGTTTCCTTAGGCAGCAGCCAGGTAGCGAACCGGACGACCCGAGAGCGCGATGCTGATGGTTCGGGTCATCAGGTTGTTGCGCTCCATGGTCGGGGTTGTGGTGATGCTCACGTAGCCCGGATAGAGGATCTGGTCGCCGTTGGGCAGCTTGAGGCGGACGACCGTCAGCTCTTTGCTATCGCCGTAGGCTTCAACCAGGCCCACGTAGGCAGCGGCTGGCTGATCTTCGACAGTGATCGACAAGGTGATGGGGTTGCGGTTGGTGGGGAACTGGCGATCGTCATCGTCCTCCAGGTACCCGACGGTGAGGTACTGCTGCTCGCCGCCGGAAGAGGTGAAGGCGGTCACCTTCGAGATCTGAGCCCAGTTGGTCACAGGGATCACAGACCCGACACCTGCGCCGGCGGTGTACTTGTCGGCGTTGGTGGTATTCAGGCCAGCCATTGAGAATTTGTCAGCGGCAACACTGGCAGCGCGGACCGCGCGGTCGTTGATAAGCGACCAGCCAGAACTGACGACCAGGACGTCGCCGTTCTTGATGTTATGCCCTGCGGCGGTGGCGACTGGAGGTGCAGCGTTGGTCAGAGCGGTGAAGGCAACGGCAGCGGCGAGTACGCTGGCGATTTCCAGCACAGAGCCGTTCGGCAGCGGGAAGCGTGCGGCCATGGGTATTTCCTCTTGAAGTTTCGCCAGGTGGCGGATGGTTATGCCCCTACGGGCGATTGGTCCGCGACGCCGCGGTAGGTGAAGCTGGTCGGGACCGTATAGGTCGCCGACTCGGTAATGGTTGGGCCCTGCTCCAGTGGCTCGGTGAGCAGGCCTTCGAAGCCGCTGCGGCTTAGCTCTGTATCAACCCGGAACAGGCTGCTCAGCTCGTCGACCAGTGATTCGGCAACGCCCAGGGGCTGGCCTGCCGGGCAAACGATGCTGATCTGGTAGACGCCGGTGTATTCGTAGGCGTCGCCGCCCAGGTATCGGCAGGTGGTGCTGGCCGGCAGTAAGTAGGCTCGAAGGTAGGTCTCGCCGGACCCGGCCTCGAATCCCTCTTCGAAGTTGGCGACCCGAATCGGGCGCGCCATCGCCCAGGCCATCAGATTGATCTCGATGGCCTGACGGGCTCGCGCATGGCTCATATGCTGTTATTCCTGATGGCCTCGTCGACAATGCGCTGGAAGTTAGCCAGGGTGACCCTGACCATGCCGGCCGGGGCCTGGGTTGAATGCCCGTATTCCAGCGGAACCGCGTAGGCCAGATTGTTCACGATGTAGGCCGTCTGGCCGATGGTCAGCGCCTGCACCTGGCTCAGCAGCGCAGCAATCGTCTCGCTGCCGGATGGGTCGATACGGTCAAGCTCTTCAGTAGCAGGCGAGTCGATGGAGAACTGCCAGTTACCCCGGAAGCGGCCACCGACGTAGCCCTGGCCGGATACCAGACCATTGACGTAAAAGTTCTGGTCACGCTCGGTCTTGGTAAGCGGCTTGGCGTAACGCACGCCCCGCCTGAGTTTGCCCGAGTTGGTGAAGTTGCTCGGATTCTGGTTGATGGCCTCATTGCGCGCTGCGACCTTGGCGTCATAGCGGTCAGCCTCGGCATTGCGGGCTTCTCGGTGCGCCAGGTTGGCCGCCCAGATCTCCGGGTTACCCACCGGAGACATGCGGATTACGCTGCTGCCAATCTCGATCACGATCTCGCGGAAGGTGGCGTCCAGCGCTTCCTGGGCCTGCTCGGCGAAAGCGCGGATGCTCTCGGCGAACCCACCCTCAAGCCCGCCATAGCGCTGGGTCATGTGTGATCCGCGGGGCATGTCACTTCCTCAGTTGGACGGTCCAGGTAGCCTTGGCTGGGTCTTCGGAGACGTTGAGCGCCCGAAACCCGCTGATCAGGTCACCGATCTTCGGTACGGCCGGGGTGGCTGTCACGGCATCGGCTTGCCCTTCGAACAATTCGTTCTGCAGCACCAGGAGCTTCACATCCTGGGTCTGGATACGTGAGCCGTCGATCTCCTTGGCCAGGTAGCTGCCGAACACGCCGCGCCCGATGTAATGGATGGTCGAGGCCGGTACGGTGCCGCCGATCTCGGGGTCATATCCGCCCTTGACCGTGCGACTGCCGGCAACGGGCTTCACCGCGTCGGCAAGGCCGTCTGGATCATCGAACGCTTCCGCCAAATCGGCCTGCAGTTCTTCGCGCATGCCCATGGGTCAGATCCTCTTGAGCATCACGGTGCCGGCGCGGCGGGTCCAGGGCGCGATGAGGTCGAGGGCGAAGTTCTCACCGGTCGAGCGATCAACAGACCCCGCAACGTAGGTCTTGCTGGTCGAGGTGCCAGCTTGGGCCGACACAGTCTTGCTCTGCACTTCGCGCTGGGTGTCTTTGTAGAGCTTGCCTGCTGCGGCCAGCTTGGCCACCTGCGCACCGGCGGACTTGATGGCGTCCGGCACCACCTCAGGCACCGCGCGCTTGATCTTGGCCGTGAGCCAGGCGTTGGCCATGGCCACGGCAAGGACCGCATCACCGGCACCTGCCCAGCCCTGGCCGAGCTTTGCATCGACGTCAGCAACGGTGATGAAGTCGGTCATCGCTTACTCCTGCGGGATCAGGGCTTGCAGGTCGGGCTTCTTCGCGCTGGCGTCGAACTCGATACCCTTGGAGGTGAGCCACTCCTTCAGTTCGGCGGCGTTCATCTTGTGCGGGTCGGTTTCAGACTGGTCGCCCCCGGATTGCTCGCCAACCTTGATGCCGGCCGCCTCGTAGGCCTCGACGATCTCGGGTGCGTCACCCTCGATAACAACCTGAGTTGCTCCGTCGATGACTCCGAAGAACTGGCTTAGGAGTCGGTAACAAACGCCGCGCTCACGGCCGGGCTTGTCGGTGTAGATGACTTTCATGGTGGTCTCCTGCGCAGGGCGCTAGGTCAGCGCCCCGCTTGGCGGGTCAAGGGGTGGCAGTGCCGCTGATGACTGCTGCGAACGGTACCTGCTTGCGGTCGAATACTCGCTCCCAGTTCGCGGCGCTGGCGTACTGGGTGGCATTCGGGCTCAGGTTCAGGTTGTTGCTGCCCTTCCAGCTGAAACCGGCAGGCTGCAGGATGAAGGTCTTGCGCTCCCACAGAACCTCGGCGCCACCACCGTTACCGCCGTCAGGCTTGCGTTGCATCTCGACGGGGGTGTGAGGGGTGCCTTCGCCGTAGCCGAATGCGCCTTGACCGAAGAAGACCGACAGGAACTGGCCGGACGCGTAGGTCAGGCTGTCGTCCATGAATACCGGCTTGCCGAGGTATGTAGCCAGGATGATCTTGCCAGTGGAGTCGCGCAGGTACTCGATCAGGTCCTGCTTGACCATCTGGTTCATGACGACCGAGTGCACGCCGATCGCGCCGAACATATCGGCCGCGTCGCCTGCGGTGAAGGCTGCATCCTGGAACGCGGAGGCGCTGATGCTGGCACCAGCGTCCTTGACCATGTCACCACCGTTGTTGGCGATGTTCGAGGCGATGATGCCTCGTGCAGCACCGAGCAGGTAGCGCTGCCACTGACGGGTCCAGTACGTGCCGAAGCGGTTGCGGATGTGCTGCATCGGCTCGCTATTGGCCAGTTCGGCCGTGAGGTCAGCGACACCGTAGCCCTTGTTGAGGTACAGCGTGCGCGCGCGCATGCTGCCTTGCTCGGCCTTGCCGACCTCGCCCAGGTCATCCGGGTTGTCGTTCGAGATGTTCGGCGCCTCGTCGGCATCGAGGTCCTGCCAGTAGCTGATCTCGGAGGTGCCTTGGCCGTTGTTGGCGATGTTGTCCAGCGTCGGCGAGCGGGTCACGATGCCCGATTCGAAGACGGCGGTTTTTTCGGGGGTGTTCACCGGCGCCAGCGCGCCGTAGTAATCGCGGACGAAGATGTCCGACAGCTGGGTCGTGGCCATGGATTAGGTTCCTTGGGTGGCTTGGAGTTTTTTGAACGCATCGGGGTTGTCCCTGGCCAGCGCGGCGCGCTCGGCTTCGGTGTACTCGCCCCATTTCTTCGTGGCCTTGCCACCGTTGTCGCCGGTCTGTCCGGCACCCTGAGCCCTTGGCCACAGGTGGGTAGCGGTTTCGCGCAGCGATTCCGCCCATTCGAGGGGAGACAGCGGGGTCTTGCCGTCCTTCCCGTACACGACTTCGCCGGCACGGTCGGTGGCAACGGGCTCGCCGTCTTCGCTCAATTTGAAGGTGCCGCGGGCGCGGAGGATGATGTCCTCGGCAGCCTCGGGCAGCGCGCCAGCCTTGATGGCGGCAGCGCGGATGGAGTCAGCCAGTACCTTGTCGCTGTACTTGGCAGCAAAGGCCTCGGCCTTGTCGGCACGCTCGTTGGCAGCCTTGACCTGCTTGTCCAGATCGGTGCGCAGGCGCTCAGTGCGGCGGCTGATGACCTCGTCCAGCTTGCCCTCGGCAATCAGCTTGGTTTCTTCGTCTTGGCCGGCCTTGGCCAGCAGGCCTTTGACGGCTTCGATGTCCAGGCCTTCGAACTTGCCCTTGAGGCCGTCCAGTTCGGTCTTGATGGTCTTATTGGAGTCGATCAACTCCCGATTCTTGGACTTGAGGCCCGAGACCTCCCCGTCCAGGAATTTCTGTACCTCGCCGCCGAGCGCTGCCTTCAGCGCGGCAGTTTGGGTTTCGTCGAGGGTCAGGCCGTGGGCGGCCGGGTCGAAGTCAAAAGGCATGTGGCTATCCCCTGGGGACTGAGTAGGCCCGCCTGGCGGGCAGAAAAAGGCCCCGCAATGCGAGGCCGTAGTTCGCGCCACGAAATCGTGGCTAGTTGTTTTGTGGCGCGGGTCAGTTAAGACCGGCCCTCTCGAACGCCAACGGCTCCAGCTCCTTGAGCTGATCGAGCGTCAGTGGCTTGAAGTTCTTGTCCAACTGCAGCGAGGCGAACCGCTCCGCAGTAAGCCCGCCATCGCGGAACAGCTTTGCGCGCACCGGTCCCAGCGCAGCGTCCTGGAACGCCGGTGGCTGCGTTTTCAGCCACTGGTAGTAGCTGAGGCTGGCGGAGACCTGCGCGCCCCCAGATGCGCCCACAGACGCGCGCGTGGCGCCCTTCGCGAACGCTGCTGACAGCTTGGTGATGGGCGTGATGGTCGTGCGGCAGTTGATGTGGAACGGCGGCACCGGCCCCTTCCCTATCTCGAACTCACGCCCGTCCAGGCTCTTGCACTGCTGGCTGGTCTTCCGGTCGAGGGTGGCCACGATGCGGTAGCCCGGAACGAGTTCGGCGTTAGCGGCGAGCGTCTCCATGCGTGCCGTCGCGGACACGTGCTGCACGGCGGTGTGCACAACCGACCTGGCGTTGCGGTTACTGACCGCCAGCACGCCATCGGTGAAGTTCTGTGCGGCCGTGCCGCGTATAGCTTGGGTGATCTGCGCATTCGTCTGGCCCTGCACCACGCCGAGCCGTATGGCGTTGGTGACCCGGGTCGACTCGTTTCGCGTCCAGCCCTTGAGGAAGGGCTTGAGCAGGGTGCCGCCGTCGATGCCTGCCACCTGCAGCGGCTGGGTGTTGATCGCCGCCCGAATGAGCGAGTCCGTCGGCATGATGGCGTCAATGAGCAGCGCCTTGGACAAGCTGCGGCTCTCGAAGGCGGCCAAGTAGAGCGCGATGTCCACCAAGTCTGCCTGCATGCGATCGCCAAACGCTTGGTAGATGCCCAGCAGCTTGCCGCCAACTCGACCCAGGAACTCCTCAAGCCGGGTTCGGCTGTAGGTCGTGAGCTCCTTACGGGTCAGCTGGTCCCGCACTTGGGTATCCACCTGGCGCAGGACCGTCTCGAACTTCTTGGCCTCACCCGCTTTAAGCCGCTCCAGCAGCACCGCGTGCCGACTGACCTGCTCCAGCAGCATCTCGTCCGCCGTTTGCGTCGGTTTCGTCGCCATCGTCTTTGTCCAGATTGATGCCGGCCGACTCACGCTCGTCGCTGATCAGCCCGGCCTCTTCGTCGTAGGCCCGCTCGGGCAGCTTGCCGGTGGTGAGGTACTGCCAGTAGGTCTCGGCGCTGATCGTGCCGGCCATGACGCTCTTCTGCAGCTCAGCCAGCACCTGGGCGTTGACCTCAGGTATGACGAACTCCGGCTTGACCGTGAAGACCACGTCGTCCGGGTTGTAGCCAGTCCACTCGGCGGCGTACCGCAAGGCCTGCTCAATGGCTGCCGCTGCGGTGATGACGATGCTGTGCAGCGTGGCATGCTGGTCGTTCTGGCGCGTCTTGCGTGCCTCTCCCGACTCGGTACCGGACACGTCCATGACCTTGGCGCCAGCCTCTAGGGCTGCGCTCTTCTGGTCAGACATGGCCGTTCGGACAGCCTCAACACCTGCCCCTTGGAACTCCAGATAGCCGCACTGACCCTTGGGTCCGAGATCCCAGGCTGCAGACGGCCCGGTCACGCTCAGCTCGACGCTCTCGTCCAGGCCCGACACCCACGGCTGCGGGTGGCTGGTCTGGTGCAGCGCGGTGAAGTAGTCGGCGCTGAGCTGGTAGGACTTCAGCGCGGCCCTGGCCATCGTCAGCAGCGGGATCTCGTCCACGTCCGGTGAATTGTCGGTCGATCCGCAGTAGATGACCGGGATGTACTCGAGGCCGCGCACCAATTGGTTGCCGGCACCAACAGTGCCAAGGGGGCGCTCATCATCGATGAGCTCGCCTGCTTCGTTGCGCACAGCCGTGTAGCAGACTTGACCCTGCATGAAGAACTCACGGTAAACCGTCTGGCACTCATGGCTGTAGCGGTCCTCCGCCTTCTTGCGGAACTCGCGGAATACGGCCAGCACCAGATCCTGGCGCCCGCCTTGATCGGCGGTATCCCAGTTAATGCCGTTCCGAGCAGCGTAGGTTGCAAAGTAAGGCTGGCCCTGGTCGTCCACGTTGACCACAAGCGGCACACGCCCGTGGGAGATGGTCTGCCGAACGATGCGCAGGAAGAGTTGAGTCAGGCCGAACCCGTCAGCGGTGGCGTTCTCTTCCACGCCCTTGAGTCCGCTGGGCAGCTTCACCTCAGGAATGAGCCGGGAGACCAGACCCATCATCGAGCGCAGCGAATCGCGCACCCAGTGTTCGTACTGTGCCCGCGCCGTGTAATTTTGATAGAGATAGGCATTGCCCTGGCCATCCAGCTTTTCAGCCTCGACCATGCCGCTGGGCTTGGGCAGGTTACGTGGACTGCCCTTGATGGCGCACTCGCCTTCCAGAGCATCGTCCATCATCCGCCACTCTTCGATGTGAGCGTCGTACTCTGGGTTGGTGGATTGAACAGGCATTACGCCAAACCTCCGATGCGGCGACTGCCGCCTGTGCGTTTACGTCGCGCCATGGCAACGGCGAAATAGCGAAATCCGTCTGCCGGGTGGGATGACCAGTCATGCAGGGGCTTGTCTTTCCAGCAACCACGCTTGTCGTCCCACTCCTTGCGGTAGCTCTCCAGGGCGGTGATGCCCTCTTCGCACTTAGATTGGTCGAAGGCGCAATTCGCCAGAACTTCGCGCACTTGCTCGATACCCTCGTCAACTCCCAGCTTCGGGACGACCTTGAATGTCAGGCTGTACTTCTGGCCGTCGATCTCGTAGCCCTCACGCGCGAGTTCTCGTCGAGTCTTGCCATCGCTACCAAATTCCCTGTTGTCGATGTCGTGCGGCCCCCAGTGCTCGCCGTAGGCGTAGCCTCTATCCTTGAGCACCTTCATGTAGTGCCGCAGGCCTTCGCCGCTATTCTGGTAGAAGTCGATAACGTGGAATTCTTCGCCCACGATCCGCACGAACCAGATCGCAGTCGAGTCGCCCACGCCAATGTCCCAGAAGGTATGCACCGGCAGGTGGCTGTTGTCAGGCAGCGTGCCGATGCGCTGGGCGGCGTAGAGCTTGGTGAACTGCTTGGCGTAGTACGCGCCTTCGATCGTCTGCTGGAATGCTTCGGCAGGGATCGAAGGGTACTCGCGCTTCATGTCGTCGCCGAGGGTCTTTTCCTTGGCGCTGTACCAAGCGCGCTGGCCTGGGTTGGTGGCGATGCCGTGCTTGACGTTCAGGTCGTCGAAATACTTGGTTAGGCGGTCGGGGATGACTACGCCGGTCGGGTCCAGCCAGTACAGCGGGTTGCGCCACCAGCTGAAGAAGAAGAATTTCCAGTCGAGCAGGCCCAGAGGCACACCGGCCAGCTGCTGCTTCTCGGCAGACTGGCTGTAGTCGAAGAAGTAGCCCGCCCTGCCTTCTGCCGTAGATTCGATGGTAACGAAGCACTCAGCGGCAACAGCCTCGAACGCACCGGTGACGATCTCCCGCGCCTTGTGCGGGAACTTGGCGCAGATCTTCCCGAACTCGGAAACGTGCAGGTAACGCAGCGTGCCGCCCCGGAAGGATGTCGACACGTAGAGTGAACCGCCCTTGCTGAACACCAGCTCGCCCGCAGCGTCATTGCGCGCGGGGTTGGCCGCCCGTATCTCCTTGGGAAGGTGGTCATACGCATACTTGATCTTCTCGCGGAACAGGCGCTTGGCGTCATTCAGGGTGTGCGCGATCAGGGCGCACTTGGCAGCCTCGAACAGCGCGCCGTCGAGTTGGACGATGCAGACCAGGGTGGTGAACCCCAGCTGCCGCGCCTTGAGGATGATGTTGCGGGTGTGCATCCCCTGGAAGTAGCCGATCTGCTCCTGCGTCATGCGGAAGCGGACCTTCTTGCCCTGCTTGTCCGTAATGAAGTACAGGTTGTTCAGGCGCCAGAATCGATCCCGCAGCAGCTTCATGTGCTCGGGCTTCATGGGTCAGGCTTCCTTCGATAGTTCATCCATCAGTTGCGAGAGCTCGTCGGCGTCTTTCGACTGCTCCTTGTCGTCCAGGCCGAATGCAGTACGCTCGAGCACTTGCAGGTTCTTCATGGCAGAGGATAGTTGGAAAAGAGTCTTGGCATTACTGGGCAATGCCACGGCGGCGAGCATCGAGCTACGGCGGAAGCCGCTCTCATCATCGGCGGTCTCGCGCTCGATTTCGTCTTCGATGTCCTCACGCCGTTTGATGGTGGTGAGCAAGTCATCCATCAGAAGGTTCGCAAGGTTCGCGGCTTTGCGAATGTCGCGGCGGTGGCTGCGAACAACCGTCGCGCCCTCTTCTGCCGCCTCTTCGATGATCTCGGCGTCGTGCTCGGGGTTCGCGCATTGGCCTTCGCGAACCTCGCCGCGAACCAGCTTGTTGCGAACCTCTTTGCGGACTTGCTCGGAAAGGTCCCGCTCCCAGCCCAAGGCCTTGGCCTTCTTCCTGATCGCGGTGTCGCTTACCCCGTTACGGTCAGCGATGGTGCGGATGGAAAGCGCCCCGGCCCGGAAGGCTCGTTCGATCGCCTCCCAGTCGGGTTGCTTACTTGTCATTATCTGAACTCGTAACCTCAGCGGGCTCCAATAGCGTAAAGAATGGACAACATGATTTTGTAGGCCGTTGTGTCCTCTCCAAAACCCTGCTGATGAACGCTCAACGCGCTCTCACCGGAGCTACCAAGCAGGTACATCCCATCTTTAGTGAAGCGTATGGTGGATACAAAACTCGACCGCTCTTCACCATGAACGTCCACAGTTTTCTTGCGGATATCCCAAAACCCCAGAAGCTGATTACCCTCAATACCAAGTTTGAGGTCGGCCCATGCATCACCGAATGGGGAGCCTATTGCTACTGAAGTCCCATCATCGCTGACCGAGAAAATTACTCCCCATCGCTGACTGACTGACTGCGCTGCGCATACTTTACTCAGCCTGGCGATCAGCTTGGATGCATATTTGGCGATGTCCTGACGATCCTCTACCAAATATGTAAGCAAATGCTCGCGGTCCGTGTCGCCGTAAATATCGATTAACTCCATGTATCATCCCTCCGATGTGTCGAAGGGTCAGTATGCCATCACGGACCAGGGTCTAGCAGCACGTCGATCAGCTTCTGCTCAGCGAGACGAAACATTGCCAAGGACCGCAGGTCGTCTGCCACCGGACCGAAGGCGAACAATTCAACCTGGCCAGATGAGTCGCGCATAGCCATGACGCCGATGCTGCAAACGGGTAGCTCTCCGCTATCCAACTGATCGGCGATCTTCCGCAGCGTTTTGGCAGCATCCCGCCAGTTCTCGCGCTGGAACTCGACCACCTTCATTCGATCACCATTTTGTGCGTCTCGGCATGGGCGTGACCATGCAGCAGGCCAACCAGCAGGCCCTGCGGAAGCCCCGCATCCTTCGCAGCCTCGATGGCTTTCGCCAAGGCAGCGTCAAGATCTGCTACCGCAGCAGCGATGTCCTGGCTCACCGGCAGCGCGTGTCGGATTCGAGTCACGTTGCTCATGGATACTCCCGCGCCACGAAACGGCGCATGTCGATTTTGTGGCGCGGATCAGCTCGACCGCTTGCAAACGTCGCAGTCCAAGCGCCGGCAGATCCAGCGCTTAACCCGTGGCCAGTAGGTGATGACGAACATGTGACGGATACCGGCCAAGGCCAAGGCGACGTGCATCGTGACACCGGCAGTGTTCGGGGTGAAAAACATACGATCCGACCTGGCCAGGATGGCGTAGCCGCTCAGGGCGATGATCGAGTAGAGGATCTTGCCGATGACCCCATCTCGCACTTTCCCGCTCAGAACTGCCCAGGATGCCCATAGGGCGATCACGCCGGCAGCCAGGGCATTGACGTATTCGAGAATCATCCGTTTGGCCCTCCGAACTTGGACCTGATGACAGACCAGAGATCAGCGGCCTTGATGGCACGGGTGACGGCGGCAATGAGCGAGCCGCCGAAGGTGCCCAGCAGGAACCCTACACCCGCAACACTGCGCGGTTCGACGATGCCAAAGTACGCGCTGACCATCCCCGTAAGGTAGTGGGCACAAGCCATACCAGTGAGCAGGAAAAGAATCCAGGCCTTGCGGTCTGTGAGGTCGTCTTTGTGCCAGCGGGTGGCAACCAAGGCCCCCAATAAGCCCGCTATTGCCCAGTCGAGTTTGTCGAGCAGGCGGTGAAAAAACTCCATGCTCAACCTCTCAATGCGAATGAAGTGAAGGCCAGACAGGTAGCCGTCGGCGACGTTGAGTTGCCGCACCGCTCAGCCAAGCTATGCCTGGGCCGAGGTCGGTTGGGTCCATTTTTTCTCCAAACTATGACGTAGAGCGCATAGATAGTCAGCATCGGGCGATTGCCCTTGCCTTACCTTCACCTAAGCGCTAAAAGAATCGATGGCCGGGCTGGCCTCTAACCGGATCTGGGAAATGCTCAACCAATCGCTATTCCTCATTGAATATCGGCTTCATGGTGAAGCGCGCAGCTTTATCATCCGTTCAGAAAAAATGGATAACGCGGAAGCCTGGCATTGGGCCGCCTGTGATGGAGGCGTGAGCGTAATCCCAAAGTTCAGGGCGGCGGACTTAAAAAAAATCTCGCGGCCGTTGGCTGAGCGCTATGGCATTACCGATGTTCATTGGAAAAAATCGGGCATCGCATGAAATATAAAATCGACTACAACCTTAAAGGACGTGCCCGATTTTGGGTTTGCGATTCGCCGACGTCATTGCGCCAGAGTGACGCTCTTGCTGTACTTCTGCGGCTGCATGCTCATAGAGATCCCGTGACGGCAATGCGCGTGCCGCTCCCTGTCGCTCAGGAAGAACTGGCCATGGCGGTTGCAGATTTGGGCATTTCCGATGTGCGCATAACACTCTATGCCTAAAACCCGTAACGTCCGCGCATGGCGGACGAAACGAGATCGACCAATCAAATCCGGTGGCTATAGAAAAGCGAGTACGATTCAATGCCGTCGTTCGGTTGTTTGATGCCAGCGTTGGAGTAGTGAATTGCCCGGATACCGACCTTTTGCGTTTCGCCAATCTTCAGGCCTGCGCCAATGCGGTCTTCGAAGTTGAAAGCCGAGCCGAAATCCTGATCCCCTGCGGACGTACCGGAGAACACTGCGAGCCCAATGCCCGCTTCGATGAACGGCTTCACTTCACCGCTACCAAATTCATAAACGAATACAGGTGCAAAGGACAACGAGTGGGCCCCGCCAGAAGCATCTCCTGCTTCCCAATAGGTGTAGCCAGCATCCCAGTAGCCGGTTAACCGACCGGTGCTAGTTTCAAACCAGCTCTTGTCCCAGTCAAAGCCTACAGCTGCGCGAGCGGTCAAACCGCCCTGACTAGTCGCACCGATTGCGCCAGACAGGTCAGCAGCCTGTGTACCGGTGGCCAAAAGGGACAACACCGCAGCAGCGATGATTTTTTTCATGATCACGGAATCCTGATGGGTTTTTCTTAGCAAGCTATCAGAATCAGAATGCCATCAATTCGTTCCATGTGTCCTGAAAAAAATGGAGTTCAGCAAAATCGGTAATGGTCGGGACTCTTGAGGGCCTCTCGGGGCAATAAAAAACCCGGCGCGATGGCCGGGTTCTGCTCGTCAATCCTCAACACACGCAGGAATGACAGGATGTGCTAATATTGCGACATGGCGACATGATATTGCAAGCCCTTTCTATGAAATTTTTACGCAGCCTCGCTTGCGAGAACTCCAACCGCCTCGAGCATGTGCTGAGCCTCTACCAGCGCCTCGTTCACCAGGCCTTCCAGCGACCCGCGAATGGACTTGTTCCAGCGCTGATAGGTGCGCTCCGTTAGCCCCTGCTCATCCCAGGTGGTCATGTCGTAGTTCGAGGCTGCCAGCACTATCATTTCACCCGGGCGCTGCTCGGCAACCACCTGGGCTTGAGCGTTGGCCCGCTGCACATTGCGCTGGGCGGCCTGGTTGCGCCACTCCAGCTTGCAGCGATCTTTGCAGCCACAATCGTCTTTGCACTCCAGCGGCTTTGCGGGCTTGATCTGGGCGGCTACCCGCTGCACGCCTTTGCGCTGCTCCGGTACCGCCCAAACAAGAACGGCTTGCTGCGTGAATCGCTTTGGTGCTGGTGTGGGCACCACCGGTACCAATCTGCCGATCGCATCCAATTTGCGCCCCTTGTGCGTGCTGTACTTGGCCAGCAGTGCGTGCCAGTGCTTTGGCGAGAGCTGGGCGTGCAGGAGCTTGTGCACGATGCAGTCCGCCAGCAGCGCCGCGTCCTTGCCGGTAATCTCCCCTTTCAACTTGCTGGACTGCACCTTCGGCTCGTAGTCGCAGCCGCCGGCGCTTTTGATGGTTTCGGCCGCCAGTGCACGCACTACTGCGGATACCACGTTCTGATATTTCATGCTGCGGCCCTCTTCAGGTCACGGAGTTTCTGGCGATAAAGGACCTTGATGGCCTGTAGGTCTTCAATGGTGTAGCGGCGCGGGGCTTGGTCGGCCTCCAGCGCTTCGACTGCGGCCAGGCCAATGCGATGGATCAGCCCCAAGCGGTACTCGGCCACGTTTCCGGACAGGTAGCGGTTGTCGTGCTTGCTTTGTGCGTGGCAGTTGTTTTCGTCGAAGCGCAGGTGCGGGGCGGCGCCTGTGCTGCGATAGTGCCCGGCATCAACGGCGTTTCCGTTCCAGTCCAAAGGCCGGCCGCTGGAGATGCACGCATACCCCGCCAAACGGTCCCGCTCGCGGATGTAGGCATTGAACGAGGCCTGGGCCTCCCGTAGGTGCTCCCCCTTCGTCTTGAGCTTCTCCCGGCGCTCCTGGAGGTCCTGGCGCTTTTGCTTGGTGATGGCCTTGGCCGCGACCTTCTGGAGCTTCGGGTCTTTGGCCATGGCCAAAGCGCAGGCCGGGCTGCATACCTTCTGCGTCGATAGCATGGGCTTGAAGCGCTGGCCGCAGCCTGGGGCCTTGCACTTCTTCGGCTTGATCTCGGCTACGCGCATGACTCGGCCTCCGATGAGTAGATAATCCCTGCTGCAACTGCCTTGGCGACAAGTTCCGTGCGGTTGGATGCCTTCAGGTGCAGGCGGGCATCAGCCATCCTGCTAGTTACCGTGCCCGGCGAAATGCCGAGCTCGCGAGCGATCTGCTTACCACTCTTCCCTGATGCAGCGAGAACCACACACTGCACACCACGCCGAGTTAGGCCATGGCCATACAGCCCCCGCCAGCCCGGCGCCGCGAAAACGCCTTGGTCCTTGTTCCGCTTGAGGTTTGCTTCCTGGCTCTTCATGCCGCCACCTCGCCCACCAAGTCGCCGAAGAAGACACCCTTGGGCGTGAACTCGGCCAGGATGCGGTCGGTGTAGGCCACGCCCTGGGCGCGGTTGAACAGGCTGGTCACCGGGAAACCGTCCGGGCCGAAGAGCTTGCACTCGCCCATCATCGCCAGCTTCTCCTCGTACGGTAGGTGGCGCATGACCCGGTACCACGCCTGCTGGAACTCGGCGTCTTCGTTCAACAGGATCTGCACGCCGATGTGCAGCTTGCAGTAGCGCCGGGCGTCCGCCGCGTCGCCGATCTGGGTCATCTCAGCGATGCGCTTGTAGAAGGCGAACCACAGCGCGTTCTGGTCCAGGGTGCGATCCTTGCCTGGGCGCAGGCTGACCACCACAAACTTCTTGTCGCGGAACATGTTGGTAAGCTTGCTGATGGCCTCGGAGAGCTTGGTAGTGCTGTTGACGCTGATTCGGTCAGCCATGACTAGTCCCCTTGCCCGATGCTTTAAGAGCAAACGAGGTCATTTTCGGGCAAGGCAGCCCACCCAGCCCGTAATGGTGCTCACCGCATGCAAGGCAGCGCGTATCTGGGCCGGCCAAAGGGGCGCCCCTGAATGGAGACAAATCGGAAACTCGCTTACGCAGCGCCTCGTTCTCGGCCTTGAGCTGGTCGCGCTGACGGATCTGCGCCTCGCGCTCGGCAAGGAATGCGGTGCTCCAGGTTCCAAGTCGCTCGATCTCCGCGATCAGGGCCAGGACACCATCTGCCAGAACATGGTGATTCTCGTCTGCGCAGAAGCGTCTATCGGTCTTCACGCGATCTGCCAGGGCCTTGATTTCTTGCTTGTCGACGCTCATCCCACCACCTCACACTCAGGCCAGATCAACTGCGCCTCACGCAGCGCGCCAGCGCGATCCAGGCTCTGCTCCATCAGCACCATCTGGAAGGCCTTGGGGCCGACGATTACGGTCCATACGCGCTTCATGGGGTCACCTTCAGGCCTTGGGCCTCGATCGCAGAACGCAGCGATTCGCGCATGTCACGCTCCATGCTGGCCGGGTAGTCCTCGAATTTCGGCAGCTCCACCACCACGGCCTCGCGGGAGGCCTGCCAGGCCCACCATGCAGCCTGCTCAAACGGATCGACGTAGTCGCCGTTGTTCTTGTTCCGGCGCAGACTTGGCTTGGCGAAGCCGTCCTCGGCTGCCTGCTTGGCCAGCGCCACCTCGAAGGCATCGCGCATCTTGTTGGTGTCCATCAGTGCTTCTCCTTGCGGCAGTCGTTGCAGCCTGGCCGACAGATCCACTCAAGCTGCGAATCGCCTTCGTGGCGCTCAATACGCTCCACCGTGTCGCCGCGGCGCACGCACTTGGCGACAAACTTGGCGGTGTCCTTTTCATGCCCCTTGTCATCCCAGCAGGAGGCCGAGACTTTTCCGCAAGCCCGACGCGCGATGTACTGGTGACCCAGGAATTTGCGTTGCTCGCTCATAAGCCCTCCCCGGCCGGCTGCCCGGCGCTTGATGTTCAACTTGGCCAGCAGGTGTGCACGGCTCATGCGGCACCCCGCTGGGAAGTCCGAAATTGCTGACGATCGAGGAAGGCCTTGATCGCCTTCTCACAGATGGTTGGCTCGGGCAGGGTTGCCATACGAGCGGCATTGACCGGCGCATGCGTTTCGCGCAGGCACTGTTCCATGTCGGATCGGTCAGCCAGGCCAAGGAACAACTCTTCGAGGATGTCGCCGATAGGCCGGACGCTATCCATGATGTCGCCCTTGGCTGCCGCGCTGATTCGTGACCACATCCCATAGCCAACGTGGTCACGCACCAGGCAGTGGAGGTCATAAGGGCAAAGCCCGTTCGTCCATCCGCCCGATCCACGGACAAGCATCGCGCAGTTCATCAGCCCCTCACGGTCGGATTCGGGCCGCCCCACCAGGAACATGACTTCTCGACCGGTACGAGCCATCACTGCATCGGCCTTCTGGATTTCTTCTTCGGTCGGGCTCTTGCCCTTAACTTCCAGGTAAATTCCCACGTTTGGCAGCCAGAAGTCAGGCAGGTAATACCCGTCGTCAACGCGCACCAAATCAGGCTCGTACAGGTAGAAAATGCCCGCGGCCTCCAGCACTCTTGCCCACAGCAACTCTGTGTAGGAGCGGAGGCGGTAGCCCTGGTGGTGGTAGATCGCTCTGCGCTCTCTCATCAGAAATTCACCCTCACGACGTTTTCTTGTTTGGCGCGGCTGGCCAGCGGCATAAAGCGGGAGCGGTCACCCTGGAAGGCGGTGTGCACGCAGCCGATCTCACCGTCACGGTTTTTGCGAATCAGGATTTCCCCAATCCCCTTGTCCTGGGTGTTTGGGTGGTACACCTCATCGCGATAAACGAACATCACGATGTCGGCGTCCTGCTCGATGGCGCCGGATTCGCGCAGGTCGCTCAGCACTGGGCGCTTGTCTGGGCGCGCTTCACAGCCGCGGTTGAGCTGAGACAGGACGATCACTGGGCACCCAAGCTCGCGAGCCAGCAGCTTGATCTGGCGCGACATGGCGGTGACGTCCTCGGTTCGCCCCTTGCCCTCGCCCTCCATCAGGCCCAGGTAGTCGATCACCACCAACCCAAGGCCACCCATGCGGTTCGCGTAGCGGCGCGCAATGGAGCGGATTCGAGGCATCGTCATCACCGGAACGTCAGAGACGCAAATCGGCGCGTCACGCAGCTTGAGCGTGGCGGCCGCCAACTCCACCCGGTAGTCAGCTGCACATACGCCCGTCTTGAGCGATGGCAGCGGGATACCCCCGACAGCTGCAATCAGGCGGTCCATGAGCTGGGTCTTGGTCATCTCCAGGCTCACCACCAGCACCGGCTTTTGTTGGGCGATAGCCACATCTGCGGCAACGTTCATGGCGAGCGTGGTCTTGCCCATGGCAGGGCGACCAGCAACCACGATCATCTGGCCCGGCTTAAGGCCCTGTGTGAATTTATCGAGGTCAGGAATACCTGACCCTAGGCCTTCCATCGAAACGCCGTTCTCGTAGCGATCCAGACGCTCCTGAAGCACCTCCACATGCTCGGCCATGATGTCGCCGATCATTTGGCACTCACCATCGTTGCCGGATGCGTCAAGGCCTAGCACGATTGACTGGGCCAGCGAGATTTTGTCCTCGATGTCGGCCTGCTCGTGCGCAACCTCGTTGATGCGCTCGGCGGCGGCGGCGAGCTGACGGCAAATAGCCCGGTCACGGATGATCTGGGCGTACGCCTTGGCGTTCGCCACGCTTGGGGTATTAGCCTGGATCTCACCGGCGTATGCCAGCGTCCGAGTACCACTGGGTAGCTCAGCACGGCGGTCGCTCACGGTGATCACGTCAATCGGCTTGCCGTCGGCGTGCAGCTCAAGGATCAACCGGTACAGGTCGGCATTGTCATCCCACGCAAAGGCCTCTGGCGCGAGAGCGTCGGACAGAACATCGATCAGGTGCGGCTGGCGAAGCATGGCGCCAATTACGCCGTGCTCGGCCTCAAGGCTGTGAAGTTCGTTCATTGCGCAGCCTCCGAGATCTCGCGGAACACTGCACGGCTGACCAGGGCCTCCAGCCGCGGCTGGACGTTCTGGCCTCGGAAGAATACCTGGTTGCGGTTGTTGGCCTTCTGGAAGAACCCAAGCCAGAAGCTCTGGCCGCTCTGGTGATCCGGCGACTCGTTCCAGCGCTCGGCGATCATGCTGCGCAGAACCTTGTCGCTCTTCACGGTCACGGCTGGCAGGTTCGGGCAGACCCTGTGATACAGGTCGATGATCTTGTCCACCGGCACCCCGGCCTCGCTGGCACCGTTCGGGCTGCGCTTGAACGCACGACCCAGCCAGTTGACCAGAAAGCGGCGCCAGTCCTTCTTCGGCTTGCTACCACTGGCCCAGGCTGCCGCACGCTTGATCTCCGCTTCCACGTCGATCGGTGCATAGGCCTCTGCCCATTTGGTGATCAGTGTGGTGTCGACTTCGAAGTCTTCGCCGGTGAACACAACCTGCTTGCCTTCCGACTGAGCGGGCTCCGCCCCCCGGGGGGCAGTAATCTGTTCCGAAGGAACAGTTACTAGGGGTTTTTCTTTCGTATAAAGAAGGGAGGCGTCGGAAATTGGTAGTTTCGTTACGTTGTCGGAATTACCAATTTTGGTAGTTTCGACTGATTTTGGTTGAGTCGATTGATCTTTTTTCGGCTCTTGGTACACCCATTCAGAAGGCGAGCAAATGCCGATTTCGCCACGGCTACCACCAACCCGGTACAGCACTCGACGGGCCAGCAAGCTGCTGATAGCACGCGAAACGTGCGCAGGCAGGATGTTGGTCATCTTGGCCACTTCGTCGGCAGTAATGCGGCGCTCTGTCAGGTTGTAGCCGATCACCAGGCGAGCAATCGCGTGCAGTGTCTTGAACTCAGCTGGCGACAGGTGAACCGCTGCCAGAGCGTCCATCAGCTGATTGTCCATCCGGGTAAAGCCCCCGGCTGATTTGAAGGTGAAGACGTTACTCATGGGCTGCTCCAGGGCGAGGAGCAGCCAGGAACGCGTGCAGGTGCTGCAGGCATTCACGGACGAGCTGTCGTTTAGATTGGCGCGAGTACTGGGCACGAACCTGGCGAGCGGCACTCACGGCCTGCTCGAAATGATTGCGCGCCACGAAATCGTGGTTCGCGTTTTGTGGCGCGAGGGCCACGGTATTGCTTTGGATGGTCTGGTGCATATATGATGACCTCACACAAGCGTTACGAATGCAGTTGAATTAGCCGACCTAGCCCGTCGGCTTTTTCGTATCTGCGGTTTGGGTTTTGCTGCGTTCAACGGCAGTTCCTCATGAGTCCCTCAGGGGCTTATAAGCCCTTGCGAAACGACCGAACGTTGCTTCGGCCAGGCTCTGTTCTCGTCATCCGGTCGAGAGCCTCATTGATGATTCGTGCCGCCAGTTGCTCAGGGGTTAAGCCCTTCTGCCTGGCGAGATACGCCAGATCTGAATTGCCCTTCCCGTCGAGCTGGATATCCAGCTCTTTGCTTTCTGGCACAGGGCCTCCTCGGCCACTTCAGGCCACGTCAGTGTTCGCGTTAAGCTCTTGCATCATCTGGTCGAGACCGCGCTCCAGTATTTCCCTGGCGAGCACAGCCTTTTGCGTGCGCTTGAAACGAGCCATCGCCGAAAGCAAGTCGTCGGCAGCCTCATCCAAGCGAACCTTGGTGGGCTTGTTGTGCAGGTGATCGGGGTCGAAGTACGACACGGTGGGTTCCTTTGTGGTTGAAATTCGTTAGGCCGCTTGCTGTGGGAGGCTGGGGCGAAGGTCGCGAGCTTTGATCAGTCCTCTCGTGGCGATCTCGGCTTTGATTGCTACCTCGGCAGTGCAGCCGTGAAGGCCGCGAACCCATCCGCTTACCGTTCCCTGCTTTACGCCCAGTGCGTCTGCGGTCGCCTGCTGAGAGCCGAAATGCCTGACCAGCTCGTCAAAGTGATTTTTCATAATTCTCCGCCATTTAAAGGGATGCCTTTATGCTAGAGCAAAGGAACACCTTTTTGCAAGAACAAAGGTTGACCTTTAAATTTGCCGCCATGGAACTCAAAGATCGCCTGAAGCAGGCAAGAAAAAATGCCGGGCTTACACAGGCCGAGCTAGCCGATCGTGTCGGCATCAAACAAGCCTCGGTTTCAGAGATCGAACGGGGGCTCACGCGCACAAGCGGTTACCTAGTCCAACTGGCCCAAGCCTGTGGCGTAGACCCTGTTTGGTTGTCCGAGGGTAAAGGTTCAGTGGACCGGACGCGACCTGTGGCCAATGCCACCATGCTCGGCCCGATCTCCGTCTGGGACGATGACACCCCGCTGGACGACGACGAGGTCTACGTGCCGTTCCTCAAGGAAGTTGAACTGTCCGCTGGATCGGGACGTACCATTATCGAGAAGTCGAGCAGCAGAAAGCTCCGTTTCGGCAAGCAGACCCTGCGCAACCAGGGCGTGCAGTTTGACCAGGCAGTGTGCGTAACCGTGCATGGCAACAGCATGGAGCCGGTTCTACCGGACGGCAGCACCGTTGGCGTCGACAGATCGTCGACAGCGGTGAAGGACGGGAAGATGTATGCCATCGACCACGGCGGCGAGCTGCGCGTCAAGACGCTGTACCGGATGCCGGGCGGCGGCCTGCGCTTCCGCAGCTTCAACCAGGACGAGCATCCGGACGAAGAGTACACCGCCCAGCAGCTGGCTGAGAGCGGGATCAACGTGCTGGGTAAGGTGTTCTGGTACTCAGTGCTGCTTTGAGTAAAAACTATGGCAAATCAGGAGTTGAAATTGGGTAATCCGATCAGGAAGGCAGGAAATTTCGTGGCGGCTCACGTGGATTCAGCCACGGTTGCATCTCTCAGGGAAGACAAATCGACGATTGCCATATGCTTCATCGAAGAGCAAATGCATCCTCGTGCGGACGCTACCAGGGGCGATCCTCTGGAGTTCGAAGTCATTGAATCGGTGGTTGCATCTGTCATGATGAAGCCGCAGCTGGCAAGGGCTCTGGCTAGATCCATCATGGATACCCTGGGAGAAGCTGGCCAGTGACAGCACCTGGAGACGCCGCCCCTCTCGACTCGTCGGTGGGCAAGCCTTTGGCCGTTTTCGTTATGGGAAATGCGAGCGTCGGTAGCGTCTCCCAAGTGAACGTATTCGCGCAGCCCGCATCGAGCTCATACCGACGGGTTTCAGTTGACCATGACGAATCCCACGTTCAGAGCGGCGGTCATGCTAGTATTGGCGCTGAACAATCGTATGATGATATCCAGTCAACAGAGAAGGAGGGGCCGCCAATGACAACGAACACCGGATGGTCTACCTTCCTCAAATCACCGCATTTCACAGTCATAACCACTGGCGCCGTTGTGCTTGTGGCCGGACTCGGCATGTTTACCCTTCTAGACGGAAAGATTTCATCGCTTAGACTCGAAACGAAATCGGATCTACAGCTAGCCGCCCAGAAAGCCGACAACCAGTTCTCAAGAGTGGATACTCGATTCGACAGGGTCGATAGCAAATTCGACGCGGTCATCAGTAAGATTGATGCCGATGGCAAAGAGCTGCGATCACTTCTGCAAGCATCTAAGCCATAGCTGTTCAGTTGATGATTCAGAGCCCGCATAGCGCGGGCTTTTTAATGCCCGCGCGCCGCCCTGGCGCCTGAAATCCCCTTCCTGTAGCCCGCCGCTGAGCGGGTTTTCTGTGACCTACGAAAAAATAAAGGCAAACCTGTTGACTCGAAATAAAGGCTGCCCTATATTTTGCCCATCGAGACGGTTCAGCCCCTCGACAGGCCCTCAAGCCGACCGCTCTTTAACAACCAAGACCGCCGAGCCTGCAGGCATAGCAGGCCACCATCCCCGCAGGGCTCTGGTGCGATCAGGTGTGCCGCAATAGCGCGGCATCCAAGCGGCGCGCATGCCTCGACAGATGCAGGAAGCGCGATACCGGGTGAGCGACCGGGGCCTGAGAGAGAACAGATTTCACTGGCTGGCCTTGGCGACAGGGCCAGACGGGAAATCAACCGCCCTGGAGGGCAAGACGATGCGCAAAGTACTGGTTAGCGTGCGAGCTCCCATGATGGGTGATGTGGTGCTGATGTCTGTGGCGATGATGCAGGGTTGCGACTATCGACCTTTGATCGAAACCTGGGATGGGGCGCCTTTCGTAGCTGTCGTTTTCCACTGATTCCCTGACAGCCGGAAAGACGGCCCGATGCCCTGCTCCACATCGCAGGCTGCATCGGTGATCCACATTGAACGCGAGTTGATCGCCGCGAATTGTGAGCGTGGGTAGCGTCTCGCCCTTTGGCGAGGCGTCCCGACACCCGGTTTGCCCCGGAATGTGGATCACCGATGCAGACACATCGTAAAGCGCATCACCGTGATCCTTATGAATAGTAAGGCTCACCCAAACGAACATTGTCGGCATCCCCTTCCCTTAACACACGACCGCATCGACAGGTGCCGGGCTTGGCTTTTCACGCCCAGCTTGGTCCCTGGTGCCCGGCACCTGATCAATGCGGTTGCAGAGGATTTCCAAATGGGCGAAATCGCCGACGACCACTACGCCGAGATCCGCTGGAACGCTAAAGCGGGCGGCACCTTCGGAATCATGGCTGAAAGCGCCATGAATAGAGCCGACAAGCTTGGCGTGATTGCTCACCGCCGAAACGCTTGCAAGTTCTGCGGAGCCACTGGCCTGCACTGGGCTCGCCCCACCGGTAAGTGGATGCTTGCCGACCAATATGGCAAGCCGCACACCTGCATCAAGCCACCCACCGAGTAACCCACCACCTGGAGGCGACCATGCGCGCACTTCAAGCAGCACAATGGCGGTATGACCATGCTGAGCCGGACGACGACTCGGCGCATCAGGAAGCGGCTCAGGCCTGGATCGAGAGCAAGGCCGAAGAGTTGGTAGGCGGCTGCGACGTGCTTATCCGGCAACGCTTTGGTGGCCCGGTTGGCGTCCGCCAAGACCAGTTCGTGGCCAAGGTGGCCGAGCACCTTCGCGCTCTGCAGGAGGCTGAGAAGGACGACCTCAACGCCTTGGCCCTCCTCCTGCTCCAGGCACAGGCCGGTGGCCCAGTGAAAAGCATGGTCGAGGATGTTGTCGGCCAGAGCGATCACTGCCGAGGCAAGCTGTACGAGATCGCTGAGTCGATGCTCGACCAGTACGCCGAGCAGGGTCTGCGGTACGAGGCAGACGAGGCGCGCCTATGAAAAGCCCTCACGTCCTGATCGACGAAGAGCTTGAGGCCATGGCTCACCCTGAGACGCCACTGCCCTGGCAGGCCATGGTCCTAAAGCTCCTCACTGAAATGCTGGCCGACCAGCGCCTCACCATCGAAGAGTTCAACCACTACTGCGGGCGCCTCAACAAGATCGTTGATGGGCGCAAGGAGGCTGCGTGACTACTCCCGTTTTCCCATCGCTCATTGATGAGCAGATCGCCGAACTGCCCGAGTCGATGGCCCTGCCGGATGGCAGGTTGCTGATGGTCTTCAAGGGGCCGACTTTCGCCGCAGCGATGCACGAAGCCGAGCTGGCCAGCATCGAGAACCCCCAGGCGTGGAGCTGCCGCGCCTGCTGGTGCGGTGTGTGGACGGTCGGGTATGAGGTGCGGGCATGAGCCAACGCTACTTCCACAGTAATCTTGACCTGATCAAGTTCAATGAGCGGCTGCGTCATTATCTGGGCGGTGGGTTCCGAGGCCCAATGCACAAAGAGTGCATTCTTGCTTCCATGCGCTCAATCGCGAAGAACCCGCAGTGCCACTGGTACGGCGTATCGAAGCTTCAGCCAGTTCAAAACTTCAAGCGCATCCCTAAGCCAAATCTTCCACGGTGACGCCATGACTAACTATCAGCGCGCCCGCCGCCTGGTCATCTGGCGCGGCTCCTTCTCTGCCCTCTTCGCCTGCACGGCCTTCATGTTGGCCAGCGCCCTGGCCGGCAGCATCACTTCCTGAATCACGTAGCCGAGCACGGCGGCCCTTCGGGATAACCGTACCCCTTCGGGAGCGTAAGCGGCCGAGAGCGCGCAACCATCCACCGCAGCCAGGGCCTGGAGCGTACCTCCGTGCCTGGGTGACCTGGCATTTCCCATTTCAACTGAAGGCGCCGGCCTGGCGCGAGGTTTTCTAATGTCCGCAGTCATGAAACAGGCCGATCAGCATCCGGCCATGAGCGAAGATGCGCTCGTAGAAGTCCTAAGCGGCAGCCTGTATCCAGGCGCCCAACGCAATTCGGTAGTGATGGTCCTAGCCTACTGCAAGGCTGCCCAGCTTGATCCGATGCTCAAACCGGTGCACATCGTTCCGATCTGGAGCAAGTCAGCCGGAAAGATGGTGGACACCGTTATGCCGGGTGTCGGTCTCTACCGCATCCAGGCAGCACGTACTGGGCAATACGCCGGGATCAGCGAGCCTGAGTATGGACCAGCCGTGACCATGAATCTCGGCGGTGTGGAGGTCACGTTTCCAGAATGGTGTCGGATCACCGTAAGGCGGCAGATGACTGGCGGCCATGTTGCCGAATTCACCGCCAGCGAGCGATGGTTAGAAAACTACGCCACCGCGAAGAAGGACACCCTGGCGCCTAACGCGATGTGGCTCAAACGTGCGTATGCACAGCTTGCCAAGTGCGCCGAGGCGCAAGCCCTGCGCAAGGCCTTCCCTGAGGTCGGATCAGCCCCTACGGCTGACGAGATGGAGGGCAAGGTTTTCGAAGATGGGCCGCGCGAGGTGAACACGCAGCGGCAGCCAGATCCTCATCCAGAGCCCACCGCACTAGACGACTACCCAGACGAAAAGCTTCAGGAAAACCTCCCCAAGTGGCGCGCCGCCGTAGAGGCTGGCCGGTCTTCACCGGACCACCTGATCGCCACTGTCAGCAGCAAATACACCCTGAGCGAGCAGCAGATCGAACAGATCAAGAACCTTGCGCCCATCGAAGGAGTATCCGAATGAAGATCCACAATGTAGCTCAGGGCAGCGCTGAATGGCACGCCCTCAGGGCCAAGTACTTCACCGCCTCCGAAGCGCCGGCAATGATGGGCGTCTCGAAGTATCAAACCCGCACTGAGCTGTTGTACCAGAAGAAGACGGGTATCGCTCAGGAGGTAACAGCGGCCCAGCAGGTTATCTTCGACCGCGGTCACGCAACTGAGGAGCTTGCCCGCCCTATCGTCGAGCGAATGATCGGCGAGGATCTCTTCCCGGTCGTGGGCACCGAAGACAATCTGCTGGCCTCCATGGATGGCATGACCTCGCTTGGCGATACGCTGTTCGAGCACAAGCTCTGGAATGAGTCGCTGATTGCTCAGGTGCGATCGGGCGAGCTTGAGCCTCATTACTACTGGCAGCTTGAGCAGCAGTTGCTGGTGACCGGCGCTGAGAAGGTGATCTTCGTGTGCTCCGACGGCACCGAGCAGAACTTCGTTTCTCTCGAATATTTCCCGGTACCTGGTCGCGCCGCTCAACTTGTTGAAGGCTGGACCCAGTTTGAACATGACCTCAGCAACTTCGAGCCAGCAGCACCAGCAGTAGAGGTAGTCGGCCAGAGCCCAGAGGCGCTTCCCGCCCTCCGTATCGAAGTAACTGGCTTGGTCACTGCCAGCAACCTGGAGCAGTTCAAAGCGCACTCGCTCGCGGTGTTCAGCAGCATCAACACCGATCTGCAGACGGACAAGCACTTCGCCGATGCCGAGAAGACGGTTAAATGGTGCGGCGAGGTTGAAGAGCGGCTGGCTGCCGCAAAACAGCACGCTCTCAGTCAGACCGAAACAATCGATGCCCTCTTCCGCGCAATCGACGAAATCAGCGCACAGGCCAGGGCTAAACGATTGGAGCTGGATAAGCTGGTCAAGGCGAGAAAGGTAGCAATTCGGGATGAGATCGTAATCGGCGCCGCAAAGGCTCTGCAGACACACATCGACAAGATCAACGAGTCGTTCGGCGGCAAGGTGCGCATGCCGCATGTAACAGCCGACTTCGCGGGCGCCATCAAGGGCAAGAAGACTATCACCAGCCTGCGCGACTCCGCGGACACTGAACTGGCCCGAGCCAAAATCGAAGCCAGTCAAATCGGCGATGGCATCCGAGCGAACCTCGAAAGTCTCCGCACGCTGGCAAAAGATCACGCCTTCCTGTTCAACGATGCGCAGCAGTTGGTGCTCAAGGACAATGATGACCTGGTAGCCCTAATCAAGGTCCGCATCAGCGATCACCAAAAGGCCGAAGAAGTAAAGGCCGAGCAGCAGCGTGAGCAGATCCGCCAAGAAGAACGCGAGCGAGCCGATCGAGAGGCTGCCGCCAAGCTGAATGCACCGCAGACGACAAGCGCTGCTCCTGCAGCAGCTGAGCCGTCGCAAGCTCCCTCGAAGGTAGCGCCGCGAGTGGCTACCGATTCTACTACGAAGCCTCAGTTCTTCCAGGCGGAAGTCAGGGACTTCGAGGCGCTCGTCCAGGCTGTCGCTCGCGGCGAGGTTCATATCAGCGTTCTGACGGTCAACTGGCAGGCTCTCGACGCAATCGTGTCGGCCAAAGGCTCAGATTTCAGCGCTCCGGGGGTAACCCTGATTCAGGTGGCAGCATGAACCCATCAATCGACCTGGAGGCCGCCAAAGCGGCCTTCTTCGCGTCTGGTGGTCAGCTTGTGGTGCTGGAGGGCTTCACCTACCAGCCGCTACCGCAACGCAAGCACCCGGAACCATGCCGCAAGAAACGCAAAGGCCCACCGCCCGTCCAGAACGGCACGCGCCAGGAAATGGCCATGGCCCGCGCAGATATGGTGGCGAAGATGGCCGAAACCATGACCTGCCGAGAGGCCAGCCTAGAGCTGAAGGTGTCCCAGTCATCACTGTGGGACATGGCCAAGCGCTACGGCTTCAAGTTTCTCCCAGGCAATCGTGGCAAGCACACGGAAACGCCCGAAGCTGAGGATCGCGATGCCAGGCTGGCCGAGCGCATTCGGGCCCTTCGTGATGTTGGAGTGTCGAGGTACGCTGCAGCCCTCAAGCTCGAGATCGGCCATTCCACCTTGAACCGCATCGTTGAGAAGTTCGACATCGACTTCCCGCGTAAACGACCCAGGAGGTAGCCATGCAACGCAGAAGAAAGCAAGTCTTCCCCCTTCCGTACTACCAAGGCCGCACCGCCCGAGCCGCGGGCCGGTGCCGAGCCTCCCAGCCATACCCAGAAATGACAGTCGATAGCGCCTGGTGGCTAGGGGGCTGGCACGACTGCGATATAGAGCTAACCGATGAACCGAAGAATCACCCGATCGCTCCAGCTGCACAGGCGGCGTGAGCAGTTCAACCTACCGCCCAGCGGATTGAAGGAGGTGCCGTATGGCGATGGACCAGGCAGAGCGCGACCGGCGCCGGCGCGCCAAGGCCGAGCGGCTGCAGGAAGAAGACCTGCGCTTGAAGGTTCGACCAGGGACTAAACAGGCCCTGCTGGAACTGATGGAGTGGGCCGGGATCGAGGAACAGGGCGAGGCGATGACGCTGATGATTCATCACCTGCATGGGCTTGGCCCGGGTGGCGCTATGCCGCTGCTGACACCTCCGCGCCACGAAATCACGGTATCACCGGTTGTGGCGCGGAAGCTTCAGCAGTTCAGTGCTGCACAAGCGCTTCGCTTGGGTCGCGACCAAATCCTACTCGGGTGCGATCACGAATAGACAGTAGTGGTTGCTGTCCACAACCATCGCGCGCCCTGGGCCAGATTCGACAATCTCCCCCAGATAATTCCCCTTGATGTCGTAGAACTCATCACCGTCCACGCGATACAAAAGCTCGTTGGATGGCGAGCGGACATACTCATCGTCGTCAATTCGGCCAATCGGCAGTTGCCCAGGCACCCGCCCCTTGAAAACTTCGTAACGCCCTTTGCTGAAGTCGATAGTCACGCTGGCCTCCCCATGCCCGGCCCTATACCGGTCACCCGTAATACCCCATCCCAAACCAAATAGCCACCATGCCGCCACCAGCACGGAGGGCGGCGCATGCTCAGGAGATTCCACATGCAGAACATCCCGCCACGCCCGACAGCCGACAAGGCAATGATCCTGGAAGCGTGCAAGGTGGTCGCTGAGAAGCTGAACGGCGCCGATGCTGAGACTATCGCCCAGCACTACAGACGCCACATGGATGGCTTCGAACTGGCCAAGGAACTCGACAAATATGCCTACTGGGACACAACCAGGGAGGACATGGAAGCGCTGGATGAAGTCGATGCCCTGGTTGATAGGGCGGAGCGAAAAGCCGTCAAAGCATGGGCTGAGGAGCATAACCCACAACCTCCGCTACCTATTGGAACTCGCATCACACAGGGCGTAATAACTGGAATCTACGATTACGAGCCAGCCACCTACCGGGTCAAGGAAGATGGCTGCACCAACGACAGCCGGAGCCTTCTGATTAAGTTCGAGAACGCTGTCGCCGCCTGATCCTCCGGCGCTGCCCGCCAGCGCCTTCCCCTATTCAACGATAACGCCTCCCCGGCGAGGAGCCGTATGGCTGCGTATTACAACGAAATCGACCCATACGCCGCGCAGTGGCTCCGCAACCTCATTGCCGCGGGCCATATCGCGCCTGGCGACGTAGACGAACGCTCGATCGAGGATGTGCACCCCGATGAACTCAAGCCTTACACCCAATGCCACTTCTTCGCCGGCGTCGGCGTTTGGTCCTATGCCCTTCGTCGCGCCGGCTGGCCAGATGATCGACCTGTTTGGACCGGTTCCTGTCCGTGCCAACCTTTCAGCGCGGCAGGCGCGGGAACTGGGTTTGATGACAAGCGGCACCTGTGGCCACACTTCCATTGGCTCATCAGCGAGCGCCAGCCTGCAATCGTCTTTGGAGAGCAGGTTGCAAGCAAGGACGCAGAGCCTTGGCTCGACCTTGTACAAGTTGACGTGGAAGCCATGGATTATGCCTTCGGGGCTGTTGCGTTCCCGTCTGCGGGCGTCGGTGCTCCGCACATCCGAGACAGGACGTACTGGGTGGCGCAGTCCGAACACCGTCGACGCCAAGCTGGGGAATCGAAACGGGCCTGGCCAGGTGCAGCTGTGCCATCAAGTCCTTGCGGCAGGCTGGCCAAGTCCAACGGCCTGCGATTCGAACAGAAAGCCGTCGCAGTCCTTCACGACCCCGAATGTCACACTGAACCACGCAGCAGTCTTGAGTGGCTGGGCAACCCCGAAAGCCTGCGACGGGAGGGGAAACGCATACGAGTCGGATGCGAATTGCCGACGTGTAGAGCTTCGCAAGCAGGTGATTCTGTGCGGACCGGCCCGGTTAACGGCCTGTGGGCAGATGCTGACTGGCTCTTCTGCCGGGATGGAAAGTGGCGGCCAGTTGAACCCGGCACATTCCCGCTGGCTCATGGGGCTACCAGCCGAGTGGGACGCCTGCGCGCCTACGGAAACGCCATCAATGCTGAAGCGGCGACGCACTTCATAGCCGCCTTTCTCGAGACTAGCTGAGCGCCAGCTTGGCGCATGGAGACCAACATGAGCACATTCGCAGTGTTCGGCATGACCGCGAGCGCGGCACTGGCCGAAGCCAAGAAGAAGACCAGGACCACGCGTCCCAGCGGGAAGATTGGTTGCCCCCCCCGTAGACCTCTCACCTGCCGAGTGGGACGAAGCGGTCAAGCGCCATGCCGAAGCCACGATGGCTGGCGAACGGGTCAAGCAACTCAGTGCGCTATTCGATACCCCGCAGCACGCCATGCAGTTCATCGAGCTGGCCAAGCGTGCCGGCGCCTGCCGTGACCTCAAGATCCGCTGCAAAGCTGCCCTACTCGATGAGAAGGGCGAGAAGATCCTCAACCCTAAGACCAGGATGCCCCTCATAGGCTGGGCCGACTGGACACCCGAAAGCCACAAGGCTGCCTGATCCGGAGTTACCCATGCCCACAGAAAACCGATCCAGCAACACAGAGATGGTCAGTGCCCCGCGCGAGCCTAGTGCTCAGATGCTGGATGCAGCGCGTAATGCCCCCGTCCCGATGGTGTATGTCGACTCAATGCGTGCTCGCCAGGACTTGGAGTTTTCAGCTCGCTACAAAGCAGCCATCTCCCAGTGCACGCAGCCAGCCCCGCAGCCCCACCCCGACCCTATAGCCTGGATGGTTGGTACTGCCTTCTGGTGGACCAAAGTAGAGGCAGAGCGGGATGCGGCGGCGACTGGACTGCCGATAGTTGGCCTGGGGCCGATGACCGACACTGCCGAGGCAGAGCGCTTGTTTGCGGCCAACACCGAGTTCGCAAGGCGACACCTGGAAGGACTGGCAGAAGTTGAGCGGCTGCGGGCCCATCTGGCCGAGGCACTTCGTGTAGCGAGCCAAGCGCACTTGGCTCTGATCAGCTACCTGCCAGCCCACCGTAATGCCGTAACCACGGCGGCCATCGAGGCATGCGCCGCCCTATCCGCCAGCGCAGAGCGGAGGGCGCCGATAGCCTGGCACGTCGGCGGGAACGGCTACGACCGGATTTGCTTCGAGATGCCAGCCGAGTTACCTGGACATCCCTGCATCCAGCCCATTCACGACCAGCGCCAGCTGATCGACCTCCTCAAGCGCTACGACCTTCGCGACGAAGACGTGCCGCCAGATGAGCGAGTCCACGGCATTTCGGGGACGTCCTTCCAGCGCCTGAATGCTCTCGCCAACCAGGGCGAATGACTACAGGAGCACATTTGTACTCCACCCAGCTGTAACCCCTCTCCCCTCTATTCACTGCCGCGATATGGCGGCCAAGGAATCGTTATGCCTGCAGAAAAGATTTCGTTCGTCAATGGCAAGCCTGCGGACTGCGGTTGCCAAATTCAGTACAGCAGCGGCGGCGGTGAGTACAGCGACGTGCACTATGTCACGTTGTGCGCCACACACCAGGTAAAGCGCTTCGGGCCAGTCGAGGTCAAGCGCGATGAAGATGGCTGGTGGTATCACCCTGACGTGCCGGAATTTGACGAAGACGTTGGGAAGTTTGACGCCTGGCTCAAGGAGCAGAAGCTTGAACTCAAGCAGCGCTCCATGGATGCGGACGGCCTTGAGGATCATCCCTACTGGGATATCGATTCGAACTGCTCTGGATGCGTTGGCTGGGAACCTCAGTCACCCGGACCTGAGTGGTTCCTGTTGGAGATCTTCGACACCGAAGACGGACCCTATGTGAGCTGGGTGCGGCGAGTGGTGACGCTATGACCCGCCTAGCCCTCTGCCTCCTGCTGCTGGCCACCCTGGTCGGCTGCATCGAGCAACCCGGCCACCTGGAAGTGAAGGAAGACAAGGGCCGCGCCGTCACCTGCTGGCAATCGGACAGCGGCATGGTCTGCCTGCCCAACTGGATGCTCGCCCCGCCGGAACCTGAGAAGTGCCTGATCAATGACATCGGCAGGTCCGAGGCCTGCAAAAAGCTTTTCAGGGAGAACGCCGGCAACCAGCGCCAGCTCTCCCCGCACGAAACACAACCCGAACCTACACCCGCACTGGCGCCTGGGCGCTGGATTTATGAGAGGTATGAGCTGTGAGCAAGATCGATTGGAGCAAAGCGCCTGAGTGGGCAGACGGTCACGGCCTAGTCGCGCATCACGGCATCACCGAGGTGTGGATCAGCATGGAGCAGTACGCCGTGGTCGGCGCCGAGGATCGAGCCTATGCCTATGGCGGCGGGACTGGCGATCACCGGCACAACTTCACGCGTGGCCAGGTCCAGTACATCACGCCCCGGCCGGCGCGCTGGGATGGCGAGGGCCTGCCGCCGGTTGGCACGGTGTGCGAGGTGCAAACCTGGGTAAATCGTGAGTGGCGAAAGACCACCGTTCTCGCCCATCACTTGGGCTTCGCAGTGCATAGTTGGAGCACAGACGGTGACGACATTCAAGTCGAGGTAGCCCCATCTGGTGACTTCCGCCCCTTCCGCACGCCGGAGCAGATCGCAGCGGAAGAGCTTGAGGATCGACTGACCGTAATGTCGCGCGCTTACCAAGATGCTACCGGAAGAACTCCGGATGCATACGTGAGCGAAGCGTTCAGGGCGCTGGAAGAGGCCGGCTACCGCAAGCAGGTGGCGCCATGATCGAGCAATTCAGCGTGAACGAGCTTGAGGCCGTGCTGAAGGGCGCCAAGCCTAGCGACCTGCGCGGCGGCGAGACCATTGCCCAGTACCTGCACCGCGAGATTCAGCGCCTGGCCAAGGAGCGCGACAGCCTACGCGAGGATCGCGACGGGCTGCTTGAGGCCGGCGCCCACCTGCTGTGACCCCACCCCCTACTACTCAAGCCCGCCGACATGCGCGGGCGAGGATGACCCATGGCCATTTTCATCTGCTCATGCACGAAGCTCAGCAAATGCCAGTCGCTTGGCGATCAAGTGCGTGTGGTTGCCATGCGCCGCGGCAATGGCTGGCAAACGATCCGTGACGACCTTGCACGTATAGCTGAAGAGTGGTTTGGCCGTGAGCCGGCCAAGACCAGAAGCGAAATGCGCGCCGTATGCGACGAAGTCTTCCGCACTAATTGACCAACCCGCCGCCACCGGCGGCGTGGAGACCATCCATGAACCTGATCGACTGCTACGTCACGAAGATCCTCAGTGAGCCGTACCGAATGTTCGGCCACTGGTGGGTCGACGTCGAATACGACGGCGAAGGCCGCATCAGCGATACAAAGCTCATGTTCCGCACCGAGGAAGCCGCCCAGGCGGCGAAGGTCGGGCACCACTTTCTGGCGTGACCCGTCTATATAAAGGAGACACCCAATGCGACACTTAGAAAACATTGATCGCTTGCTCCGCCTGGACGAGGTGCTGCACGTCACGGGCATGGGTCGGAACACCGTCTATCGAAGAATCCGTGAAGGGACGTTCCCGAAACAGGTTAAGATAGGACCCAATTCGGTCGCCTGGCGACAGTCGGACATCACTCAGTGGATGACCTCTCTAACCCCCAGCGACGACCAATCAGTACATTGAGCAGTACACTGGAAAGCCAGATCGAGCTCAAGCCCTTATCCCACCAGCTTTACAGGTTCACCAGTGGAAATCTTCAAAGAATTTACGTTCGAATCCGCCCACCGGCTTCCCCATGTGCCCGAAGGCCATAAATGCGGGCGTCTACATGGGCATTCGTTCAAGGTCGCCCTTCATCTGACGGGTCCACTCGATCCGCATACCGGCTGGATTCGCGACTTCGCCGAAATTAAGGCGGTGTTCAAACCCATCTACGAGCAGCTCGACCATAACTACCTGAACGACATCCCTGGCCTGGAAAACCCCACCAGCGAAGTCATCGCCAAATGGATCTGGGATCAGGTCAAACCGTTGCTGCCAGAACTGTCCAAGGTGCGTATCCACGAGACGTGCACCAGTGGTTGCGAATACAGCGGGGACTGAGCCCGTAGGCAGGCTCGTCAAGCGCTGACGCTCACGCCCACAACGCCTCGCCTTGCCTGGTCCGGCGTCCTGGGGGCCCAGCAGCGAACCTGCCCCGATCCAACTCCACCCGATCAGCAGCGGGCAGCCGTCTCCAGCACGTGAATCGTTAGCGAACCGTGCTGTCCTTGCTGGCCCGTGATCAACCGACGGCCATGCTGGGGCCACAGCAACGTCGCAGGTCCGCCGCTCAAGTGCTGCAACTGCACATTGAGGACAGATGTACCTTCGTCCAAGGTTTTGGGATCAAGTCCTTCGAGCTTCCAGAGAAAGTCCGGAAGCGCTCGCTGGCTGGTCCAGCGCTTGGCCAGGCTTGTCGTCCAACCGCGCTGCTCTCTTAGGGTAAAGTCGAGGCGCCTGCCGTGACTGTCGAGCGGCCATAGCTCATAGACATGGCTGTTCCCATCGCTGTAGGCGGCAAACCAAAAGTGGTCGCATGCCATGCGAAATTCGGCGATGTTCCAGCGATTCCCAAAGAAATCATTCGTCTCGACCACTAGCCCAGCTCTGGGAGACCACTCGCTGCCTTCGTCGAACCTTGCCGTTACCAGGCCTCCTGCGGTTGATTCACCGTCAGGCCGCCACCAGGCACGTCCAATGAAGCTGTATTGAGGCTGAAATCTGTACCTGGCACGCGCCTTTTCCAGCGCCGTTCCCCAAGCCCACTCGCGAGCCTGATGACCATAGTCGAGAATCTCCAGTGCTATCCGGCCAGGCTCGCCGCGTACGGTATTGATGAGCGATGCGTCAGCTTCTTTATAGCGCCTTACGCGATGCCCTTGGGCATTCTCCAGAATCAGGTTGCACATTCGCGCACCGCGCTTGATACCGGCGTAGTTCATCGCCTGCACCGACCATAAATGGGTGGGATTGGAAAGACGCGGCTGCCCGGCGCTTGGCTCATTCTCGCGTTTGACCGCAACGTACCCCGACACCGTAGAGGGATTGTTGTAGAGGATACGGTTCAACGGCCGCCACCCGCTGTCGTAAGGCCGGATTTCGTAGCACAACTTCGCCCCATCCTCCCCTGAGGCAGCAACGTAGGCACCGAACCAGAACAGCTCGCCATACCGGTGACCGTCCTTGGTGTAGTCCTCTGGCGCCAGTTGCAGTGGCCCCTTTCCCTCGGGCTCAGCTCGCCAGTAGTTATACCAATGATCGTTGTGGATACCGGCCCCGCCGACGTGAAGCCACATAGGGGCAAGCTTGTCCTGGTAGTCCCACCATCGATCCGGCTGAATCAGCTCGTCGGTCAACTGCCACCAGCAGCGGGCAAGAAACGAGAGTTCAGGATGATAAATGTAGTCGGTCATGATGGCTCACTCTTGGGTCGCAATGTGAGCTAAACGCTAAGCAACGCCGGCCGCGCATTGCAGAAGGAAGCGCTCTACATCAAGAATGTCGAATCGATCGACCTGAGTTCACCCCCGCTGGCACTGACCGAGGTCCCCCTTGAATCGCAAGCTCGACGCTAGTGGAGGGCCAAACAGCGAAGTAGAGGAGAAGACGACTACTCCAACGCGCTGTTGAGAAACGATGGCGCGATGTAGCGCTGGTAATGCGCCTCTGACAACAGAAAGAACTCACGATCAATCGCATCGCGCAGTTGCGGCAGTTCCCAGTCGCGGAACTCGGGCAGCAAGGCCATGCCGTAGGCCTCCAAATCCCGAATCATGCGCGCGCCCCTGGCAATGAGCTGGTAGGCCCAGCAGTACTCGGACTGCTGCTCGACATACCGTATGGCACGCTGCTCCAGTTGCTGGCGCAGCACGCCTTTGTCGAACACCTCAAGCTTGGCCATCATCACCTGAACCAGCAGTTGCTCCAGGCGTAACCAAACCGCGCGTTTCTGCGCATCGTCGTAGCCATTCCAGTGGATGACCTCATGGTGGAAACGCTTGCATCCCCGGCATACGGTGTCCCCATAAACCGTGGAACACAGGCCGACGCAGGGCGTTTTGATGGACTTGTTGGACATGAAATACAACGGCTTGAAGGTGGAGTACGCGGCCATGTTAGCCCTTTGTCTAACCAGGGTCACCCGCTAAAGTCATCATCGCCGCCTTACCTTCCAGCGATTTATACCGTAGAATCATCCGGCCTTTTCGAAGGCAACAATGTCCGTTGGAAGCTGTTTTCAAAGCGTCACGAGCACAGTTGATCCGGCAGAACGACGTTGGTCCGGGCCTGCATCCCCGCAGGCCCGAGCCAGCCCTCATCAGATACTCGTTCTGCAGGCGTAAAACTTTGAAAGCAGCTTCCGCAAGGATTTCTTGCGACCCTGGCCAGGCGGCCCAAGAAGCCATGACGGCGCATGGGTGCAAGGAATGCTGGATGAGCGTCCCGGACCCCTTAAAGGGGCCACTGATGAGGGAAATAACTGTGCTTGAAGCCTACCGCAAACACATCGAAGAGCGCGCCGCGCTGGGTATCGTGCCCCAGCCGCTGAACGCCGAACAAACTGCAGGCCTGGTCGAGTTGCTGAAAAACCCGCCGGCCGGCGAAGAAGCCTTCCTCGTAGACCTGCTCACCAACCGCGTACCGCCTGGCGTCGATGAGGCGGCCTATGTCAAGGCTGCTTTCCTTTCGGCTCTCGCCAAGGGCGAAGCCACTTCGCCGCTGATCGATCGCAAGCACGCCACCGAACTGCTGGGCACCATGCAGGGCGGCTACAACATCGAGACGCTGGTTGTGCTGCTGGATGACGCCGAGCTGGGCGCCGTCGCGGCCGAGCAGCTCAAGCACACCCTGCTGATGTTCGATGCCTTCCATGACGTGGCTGAAAAAGCCAAGGCCGGCAATGCTCATGCCAAGGCCGTGCTGGAATCCTGGGCCGCCGGCGAGTGGTTCACCTCGCGCCCGGCCATCGCCGAGAAATACACCCTGACCGTGTTCAAGGTGCCTGGCGAAACCAACACCGACGACCTGTCCCCTGCCCCAGATGCCTGGTCGCGCCCTGACATCCCGCTGCACGCCCTGGCCATGCTGAAAATGGCCCGCGACGGCATCGAGCCTCAGCAACCAGGCTCGGTGGGCCCGCTGGCTCAGATCGAAGCAGTCAGGGCCAAGGGCTACCCGGTCGCCTACGTGGGTGACGTGGTGGGTACCGGTTCTTCGCGCAAATCCGCCACCAACTCGGTGCTGTGGTTCTTCGGTGACGATATCCCGTACGTGCCAAACAAGCGTGCTGGCGGTTTCTGCTTCGGCACCAAGATCGCCCCGATCTTCTACAACACCATGGAAGACGCCGGCGCCCTGCCGATCGAGTTCGACTGCACCGACCTGGCCATGGGCGACGTGATCGACGTCTACCCGTTCAAAGGTGAAGTACGCCGTCACGAAAGCGATGAGCTGGTAACCACGTTCGCGCTCAAGACCGAAGTGCTGCTCGACGAAGTGCGTGCCGGTGGCCGTATCCCTCTGATCGTCGGCCGCGGCCTGACCGAAAAAGCCCGTGCCGAGCTTGGCCAGGGCCCATCGGACCTGTTCAAGAAACAAGAGCAGCCTGCCGATACCGGCAAGGGCTTCACTCTGGCGCAGAAGATGGTCGGCCGTGCGTGTGGCCTGCCGGAAGGCCAGGGCGTTCGCCCAGGCGCCTACTGCGAGCCGAAGATGACCACCGTGGGTTCCCAGGACACCACTGGCCCCATGACCCGTGACGAACTCAAGGATCTGGCTTGCCTGGGCTTCTCCGCCGACCTGGTGATGCAGTCGTTCTGCCACACTGCGGCCTATCCGAAGCCAATCGACGTCACCACCCACCATACCCTGCCAGACTTCATCCGCACCCGTGGCGGCGTGTCGTTGCGCCCAGGGGACGGCATCATCCACAGCTGGCTGAACCGCATGCTGATGCCCGATACCGTGGGTACCGGTGGCGACTCGCACACCCGCTTCCCGATCGGCATCTCCTTCCCTGCAGGCTCCGGCCTGGTAGCCTTCGCTGCCGCCACCGGCGTCATGCCGCTGGACATGCCAGAGTCGATCCTGGTGCGCTTCAAAGGCAAGCTGCAACCTGGCATCACCCTGCGTGACCTGGTGCACGCCATCCCTTACTACGCCATCCAGCAAGGCCTGCTGACCGTCGAGAAGAAGGGCAAGAAAAACGCCTTCTCCGGTCGCATCCTTGAAATCGAAGGCCTGGACGAACTGACCGTCGAGCAGGCCTTCGAGCTCTCGGACGCTTCGGCTGAACGTTCGGCTGCCGGTTGCACCATCAAGCTGCCGGAAAAAGCCATTGCCGAGTACCTGAAGTCCAACATCACCCTGCTGCGCTGGATGATCGGCGAAGGCTACGGCGATGCACGCACCCTGGAGCGTCGCGCCCAGGCCATGGAAGCCTGGCTGGCCAACCCTGAACTGCTGTCGGCCGACGCCGATGCCGAATACGCCGAAATCATCGAAATCGACCTGGCCGACGTCAAGGAGCCTGTGCTCTGCGCCCCGAACGACCCGGACGATGCTCGCCTGCTGTCCTCGGTACAGGGTGAGAAGATCGACGAAGTCTTCATCGGCTCGTGCATGACCAACATTGGCCACTTCCGCGCCGCTGGCAAGCTGCTGGAAAAGGTCAAGGGCGGTATTCCGACCCGTCTGTGGCTGGCCCCGCCGACCAAGATGGATGCACACCAGCTGACCGAAGAAGGCTACTACGGTATTTACGGCAAAGCCGGTGCGCGGATGGAAATGCCGGGCTGCTCCCTGTGCATGGGTAACCAGGCGCGAGTCCAGACCGGTTCGACCGTGGTGTCGACCTCGACCCGTAACTTCCCGAACCGCCTGGGCGACGCCACCAACGTGTACCTGGCATCGGCCGAGCTGGCTGCGGTGGCTTCGATCATCGGCAAGCTGCCGACCGTCGAAGAGTACATGCAGTACGCCAAGGACATCGACAGCATGTCTGCCGACGTCTACCGCTACCTGAGCTTCGACCAGATCGCCGAGTTCCGCGAAGCGGCCGCCAACGCCAAGATCCCAGTGGTCCAGGCGTAAGCCAGGCAGCCATCGACTGGCTGCATGAAAAAAGCCCCGGCAGTGATGCCGGGGCTTTTTTTTGCCATTTCAAACGGTCGGGCACCTGCTAAAGACCTGCAGACGCCTTCGTGAACGTGACCAGGCGGCGGCGAGCACGCCTGTCAGAAGCTATCACCAGGAACGCGCACCCAGCCTTCCATTAACACGCGAGCGCTACGACTCATGATGGCCTTGGTCACCGACCACTGCCCATTGATCAGGCGTGCTTCTGCACCAACCCGCAGGGTGCCCGATGGATGCCCGAAGCGTACTGCACTGCGCTCACCGCCGCCTGCAGCCAGGTTTACCAGTGTCCCCGGGATGGCCGCCGCCGTGCCGATCGCGACGGCAGCAGTGCCCATCATCGCGTGATGCAGCTTGCCCATGGACATGGCGCGCACCAGCAAGTCGATATCTTCCGCCCTGACCTGCTTGCCACTTGAGGCGAGATAGGCATGTGCCGGCGCCAAGAATGCCACCTTGGGGGTATGCTGCCGGGCGGCAGCCTGCTCTAGATGCTCGATCAGCCCCATGCGCAGCGCACCATGGGCCCGTATCGTCTCGAACCGCTCCAGGGCAGCCGGATCTCCATTGATGGCATCCTGCAATTCCATACCGCTGTAGCCGAGGTCGGCTGCATTGAGAAACACCGTTGGGATACCGGCATTGATCAACGTAGCCTTGAAGGTGCCAACCCCTGGCACCTCCAGATCGTCCACCAGGTTACCGGTAGGGAACATCGCCCCGCCTTCCCCATCGTCGTCGGCAGCCGGATCAAGAAACTCCAACTGCACTTCGGCGGCCGGGAACGTCACGCCATCAAGCTCGAAGTCGCCGGTCTCCTGCACCTGACCGTTGTCCATCGGCACATGAGCAACGATGGTCTTGCCGATGTTGGCCTGCCAGATACGCACCGTGGCAACACCGGTGCCGGCTAACTGCGCGGGGTCTACCAGGCCACTGCCGATGGCGAACGCACCTACTGCCGCGGAAAGGTTGCCGCAATTGCCACTCCAGTCCACGAAAGGCTTGTCGATACTAACCTGGCCGAACAGGTAGTCCACATCATGATCAGGCCGCTCGCTGGCGGACAGGATCACGACCTTGCTGGTGCTGGACGTTGCCCCGCCCATGCCGTCGATCTGCTTGCCATAGGGGTCGGGGCTGCCGATTACCCGCAGCAGCAAGGCATCGCGTGCCGGACCTGGCGTTTGCGCTTGTTCCGGCAGATCTTGCAAACGGAAGAACACGCCTTTGCTGGTGCCGCCACGGATGTAAGTGGCCGGAATCTTGATTTGAGGTGCATGTGCCATTAATTGAAGCCTCTTGGATGGGCCCGAACCAGGGCGGGCGCCTAGGGCCGCAATGCGGCCACGTCGCGTTAAACGGTCGCTTCGAGGAAGTCCTGGGCAAAACGTTGCAACACACCGCCCGCTTCGTAGATCGACATCTCTTCGGCCGTATCCAGGCGACAGGTCACCGGTACGTCAAAACGCTCTCCGTTGCGACGGGTAACCACCAGGGTCAGGGTGGCGCGCGGTGTACGGGTGCCGATCACGTCATAGGTTTCGCTGCCATCCAGGCCCAGTACCTTACGGTCTGTACCTGGCATGAATTCGAGGGGCAAGACGCCCATACCCACCAGGTTCGTGCGGTGGATGCGCTCAAACCCCTCGGCGACGATGGCCTCCACGCCTGCCAGACGAACCCCTTTGGCAGCCCAGTCGCGTGAAGAGCCCTGGCCGTAATCGGCACCGGCCACGATGATCAGCGGCTGCTTGCGCTGCATGTAGGTCTCGATCGCTTCCCACATGCGCATGACTCGGCCTTCGGGCTCAAGGCGTGCCAGCGAGCCCTGCCTTACACTGCCATCTTCGTTGCGCACCATCTCGTTGAACAGCTTGGGGTTGGCGAAGGTGGCGCGCTGAGCCGTGAGGTGATCTCCACGGTGGGTGGCATAGGAATTGAAGTCTTCTTCAGGCAAGCCCATTTTGGCCAGGTACTCTCCCGCCGCGCTGTCGAGCATGATGGCATTGGAGGGCGACAGGTGATCGGTGGTGATGTTGTCCGGCAGTAACGCCAGTGGGCGCATGCCACGCAAGGTGCGCACCCCAGCCAATGCGCCTTCCCAGTAGGGTGGGCGACGGATGTAGGTGCTCATGGGACGCCAGTCGTAAAGCGGCGCGACCTTGGGCCCGTGGTCCTGCTCCACGGCGAACATGGGAATGTAGACCTTGCGGAACTGTTCGGGCTTGACCGCAGCGCGAACCATCGCATCGATTTCGTCATCGCTGGGCCAGATATCCTTGAGGCGGATTTCCCGCCCATCCGATGCCACACCCAGCACATCCTTCTCGATATCGAAACGGATCGTACCCGCGATGGCGTAGGCCACGACCAAGGGTGGGGACGCCAGAAATGCCTGTTTGGCATACGGGTGAATACGGCCATCGAAGTTTCGGTTACCAGACAGCACCGCGGTGGTGTACAGGTCCCGGTCGATGATTTCCTGCTGGATGGTCGGGTCGAGGGCGCCGGACATGCCATTGCAGGTGGTGCAAGCAAAAGCGACGATGCCGAAGCCCAACGCTTCGAGCTCCGCCTCCAGGCCCGCCTCTTCCAAGTACAGCTGTACAGCCCTGGATCCAGGAGCAAGCGATGACTTGACCCAAGGCTTGCGCGCCAGCCCCAGCCTGTTGGCATTGCGTGCCAGCAACCCGGCGGCAATCACGTTGCGCGGGTTGCTGGTGTTGGTGCAGCTGGTGATGGCTGCAATGATCACCGCCCCGTCCGGCATCTGCCCGGGTACCTGCTCCCAGGCACCCGCAATCCCCTTGACGGCCAGCTCGCTGGTGGCCACCCGGGCATGGGGGTTTGAGGGGCCCGCCATGGTGCGCACTACGCTGGAGAGATCGAAGTCCAGTGTGCGCTCGTAGACTGCGTCGGCAAAGCTGTCGGCCCATAGACCCGTGGCCTTGGCGTAGGTCTCTACCAGTGCGACCTGCTGTTCCTCGCGGCCCGTCAGGCGCAGGTAGTCGATGGTCTGTTGATCGATGGCGAACATGGCCGCCGTGGCGCCATATTCTGGAGCCATGTTGGAGATGGTGGCGCGATCGCCGAGCGTCAGAGCACGGGCGCCTTCTCCATGGAATTCGAGGTAGGCGCCGACCACCTTCTGCTTGCGCAGAAATTCGGTCAGGGCCAATACCAAGTCGGTTGCCGTCAGGTTGGGCGCCAGCTTGCCGGTGAGCTGGACGCCGATGATTTCCGGCAGACGCATCCAGGAGGCGCGCCCGAGCATGACGTTCTCGGCCTCAAGCCCTCCCACGCCGATGGCAATCACGCCCAATGCGTCCACATGAGGGGTGTGGCTGTCGGTGCCGACACAGGTGTCCGGGTAGGCCACGCCGTGATCGTTGTGTACCACGGGCGACATCTTCTCCAGGTTGATCTGGTGCATGATGCCGTTGCCAGGCGGGATGACATCGACGTTCTTGAACGCTTTCTTGGTCCAGTTGATGAAATGGAAGCGGTCTTCGTTGCGGCGATCCTCGATGGCCCTGTTGCGTTCGAACGCCTGGGGATCATAGCCGCCACACTCGACGGCCAGTGAGTGATCGACGATCAGCTGTACGGGCACCACCGGGTTGACCTGGGCAGGGTCACCGCCCTTGTCGGCGATGGCATCGCGCAAGCCGGCCAGGTCGACCAGCGCGGTCTGACCCAGGATGTCATGGCAGACGACCCGGGCCGGATACCAAGGGAAATCCAGGTCGCGCTTGCGCTCTATCAGCTGGGCCAACGACGCCTGGAGCGTACCGGGGCTGCAGCGGCGCACCAGGTTCTCGGCCAGCACGCGCGAGGTATAGGGCAAGCCCTGATAGGCGCCGGGTTTGATGGCCTCGACGGCAGCGCGGGCATCGAAATAATCCAGGTCGGTGCCTGGCAAGGCTTTGCGGTAGGCAGTATTCATATCGTTATCAGGCTCGGTCACGGATGGCGTTCAAGGGTGCGCGTGCGGGCAGACATGCTGGGCCACCCCGCGAGGCCAACAAGACCTGCGCGGGGTGGGCGCCCATCAGCGCTGCTCGATCGGCACGAACTGACGCTGTTCGACGCCGGTGTATTCGGCGCTCGGACGGATGATGCGATTGTTCTCACGTTGCTCGAACACATGCGCTGCCCAGCCGGTAAGCCGCGAGCAGACGAAAATAGGGGTGAACAGCTTGGTCGGTATGCCCATGAAGTGATACGCCGAGGCATGGTAGAAGTCGGCGTTGGGGAACAAGCGCTTCTGCTCCCACATGGTCTTGTCGATGGCTTCGGACACCGGGTACAGCACCGTGTCGCCCACTTCATCGGCAAGGCGCTTGGACCAGCCTTTGATCACCTCGTTACGCGGGTCGGACTCTTTGTAGATGGCATGGCCAAACCCCATGATCTTGTCCTTGCGCTCGAGCATGTGCAGCAACTCGGTCGACGCTTGCTGCGGGCTCTGGAAGCGCTCGATCAGCTCCATGGCCGCCTCGTTGGCACCGCCGTGCAGCGGGCCGCGCAGCGAGCCGATGGCGGCGGTGACGCAGGAGTACAGGTCCGAGAGGGTCGAGGCACACACCCGGGCGGTGAAAGTGGAGGCATTGAACTCGTGCTCGGCGTAGAGAATGAGCGATACGTTCATCACCTTCACATGCAGCTCGCTGGGCGGCTTGCCATGGAGCAACTGCAGGAAGTGGCCGCCCAAGGTGTCTTGGTCGCTGACGCAGTCGATGCGCACGCCGTGATGGCTGAAGCGGTACCAGTAACACATGATCGCCGGGAAGACGGCCAGGAGCCGGTCGGTCTTGTCGCGCTGGGCATCGAAGGTGAGCTCGGGCTCGAGGGTTCCGAGCACGGAGCAGCCCGTGCGCATCACGTCCATCGGGTGAGCGTCGCGCGGGATGCGCTCCAGTACTTCTTTCAACGCCTGCGGCAGGTCGCGCAGGCCTTTGAGCTTGTGCTTGTAGTCGGCAAGCTCGGCTTGGCAGGGCAGCTCGCCATACAACAACAGGTAAGCCACCTCCTCGAATTCGGCATGGGCGGCCAGGTCACGGACATCATAGCCCCGATAGGTCAGCCCAGCGCCGGCCTGACCGACCGTCGACAGGGCCGTCTGCCCGGCAACCTGACCGCGCAGGCCTGCGCCGCTGAGTACTTTTGCTTCGGCCATGGTGCTTCTCCTTTCTTGAACTTGTTATGGAATGCTGGCTGGCTAACCCTTACTTACCCCTGAACCTGGGCGCTGCAGCGCGCTCAGCTGGCAGGTCAGCCTTTTTTCTGTGCAAACAATGCATCGAGATGCTGCTCGAAAGCGTGGTACCCAATGGCCTCGTAAAGCTCCATGCGTGTCTGCATGGTATCGATGACGTTCTTCTGCGTACCGTCGCGGCGCAGGGCCGCGTAGACGTTTTCGGCAGCCTTGTTCATGGCACGGAACGCCGACAGTGGATACAGCACCAGCGACACATCGACCGAGCCCAGTTCTTCGGTGGTGTACAAAGGGGTGGCACCGAACTCGGTGATGTTGGCCAGGATGGGAGCCTTGACCCGGTCGGCGAAGGTCTTGTACATCGCAAGTTCGGTGATGGCTTCGGGGAAAATCATGTCCGCACCGGCCTCGACACAGGCGGCCGCCCGATCCAGCGCCGCATTGAGCCCCTCGACCGCCAACGCATCGGTACGGGCCATGATCACGAAGCTGTCATCGGTGCGGGCATCGACCGCCGCCTTGATACGATCGACCATCTCCTGCTGGGTGACGATTTCCTTGTTCGGACGGTGGCCACAACGTTTGGCGCCTACCTGATCCTCGATGTGAATGGCCGCGGCGCCAAACTTGCTCATGGCGCGCACGGTACGCGCAACGTTGAAGGCCGAGGCGCCGAAACCGGTGTCCACGTCCACCAGCAATGGCAGGTCGCACACATCGGTGATGCGCCTGACGTCGGTCAGCACGTCGTCCAGGCCACTGATGCCCAGGTCAGGCAAGCCCAGCGAGCCTGCCGCCACACCGCCGCCGGACAGGTAAATGGCCTTGAAGCCGGCACGCTTGGCCAGCAAGGCGTGGTTGGCATTGATGGCGCCAACGACTTGCAGCGGGCGCTCGGCGGCCACTGCATCGCGAAAACGCTGGCCTGGGGTGCTCTTGACGGTCATTTTTCACCTCGTGTGCTGGGGGTGTGGTCGCCTTGGTAATGGCGCTCGATGTTGCGTTTGGACGCAGCGATGTGACGGCGCATCAACAGCTCGGCCAACTCGCCGTCACCCTCGGCGATCGCGTCCAGGATGCGGTGGTGCTCGGCGAAAGCTTGGCGTGGCCGATTGGGTGTGGCCGAGAACTGGATACGGTACATGCGCACCAGTTGGTACAGCTCGCCGCAGAGCATCTTGACCAAGGTCTGGTTGCCACTGCCCTGGATGATGCGATAGTGAAAATCGTAGTCACCCTCCTGCTGGTAGTAGCCTACGCCCGCCTGAAAGGCAGCATCGCGCTCATGGGTTTCCAGCACCTGGCGCAGCTCGTCGATCTCGGCCCTGCCCATGCGCTCGGCCGCCAGGCGGCAGGCCATGCCTTCGAGCGACTCGCGGATTTCATAGAGTTCGATGAGTTCGGCGTGGCTCAGTGAAACCACGCGTGCGCCCACATGGGGCACACGAACCAGCAGGCGCTGGCCCTCGAGGCGGTGAATGGCTTCACGCAGCGGGCCTCGGCTGATGCCATAGGTGCGGGCAAGCTCCGGCTCGGAAATCTTGCTCCCTGGGGCTATGTCCCCCCGCACAATGGCCGCTTGAATTCGCCTGAACACATGCTCGGACAGGGTTTCCGATTCCTCGTTTCCAGTAGCGTCACTGGGTGAAAGCACCTGCATATTGTTGACACCATGCCTAAATAATTGTCATTAATCTAGCTTAACGACATGCACTGGTCAAAACATTATCCCTGATTGTCGACAATAACCATTCCAAGAAACTAGCTTCCGATCAGGGTGTCAGATCGCGCACCGCTGGCGTCAATACGTCGGCGTGATAGAATGCCGCGCCTTCGATGGAGTATGGATAGCCCGTCTGCCCCGCCAGCATGGTGCCGGCAGATCAACGAGGAAGCTTGTGCAGCCGTTGCCAGTCGCCTTACCCCGAACCTTGCACAATACCGCGCCAGGACTATGAAACTGACACCCTTTGCTTTGCTGATTAGCCTCCTCCTGTTGCCGGCCCTGAGCCAGGCAGCCGGCAAGACCGTGTACGGTCTGAACGAATATGCTCGCCTTGGCGACCTCGACCTCGAAGTGGCGGCCAAGCTCGACACCGGGGCCAAGACTGCCTCGCTCAGCGCCCGCGATATCAAGCGTTTCAAGCGCAATGGTGAAAGCTGGGTGCGTTTCTATCTGGCCATTGACGCTGCCCATTCCCATCCCATCGAACGCCCGCTGGCGCGCGTTAGCAAGATCAAGCGCAGGGCTGGCGACTACGACGCCGAATCGGGCAAGGCCTACACTGCGCGCCCCGTCATCGAGCTGGACATCTGCATGGGCCAGGCCACGCGCACCATCGAAGTCAACCTCACCGATCGCAGCGCTTTCCAGTTCCCATTGTTGATCGGCTCGGAGGCCTTGAAGCATTTCGACGCCCTGGTCGACCCAAGCCTTAAATATGCGGCCGGCAAACCTGCCTGTGCCACCGACGCTCCCAAAGCAGAGTAATTCCGATGCGCTCTCTTACCCTCCATCTGAAAGTCCTGATCACCGTCCTGGTGTTGCTGGGCGTAGCGGTCACGGCTTATCAGATCTTCGTACTTGGCATCCCGGTGACCGAGGATGAAACGGACGATCTGTGGAACATCGATGCCAAGATCGAATTTGTGGCCAGCACCAAGGACCCGGTAAAGGTCCAGATGTTCGTGCCGCCCCTGAATCGGGATTATGTGAGCCTCAACGAAAGCTTCATCTCCAACAACTATGGTGTGAGCGTCAACCGCGCCGATGGCAACCGCAAGGTCACCTGGTCCGCTCGGCGCGCCAGCGGCAATCAGACCCTGTACTACCGGCTGGTGCTGACCAAGCGCTACAGCACTGAGAAAGCCAAGGTCAAGGGCCCGACTTTCCGCGACAGCCTTGCAGTAGAAGGCCCTGAGAAAATCGCCGCCGAAGCTTTGATGGCACCGATTCGTCAGCATTCGGCTGATGTCGAGACGTTCGTCAGCGAAACCATCAAGCGCGTCAACAACCTCAACGACGACAACGTCAAGCTGCTGCTGGCAGGCGATACCTCGCCGATGAAGAAAGCGCAGGTCATTGACCTGCTGCTGTCCATCGCTCACGTGCCGATGGAGAAGGTGCACACGATCCGCCTGGTGGCCGACACCCCGCAAACCCCGGAACTGTGGTTGCGCAGCTTCAACGGCAATGACTGGCTGTATTTCAACCCCGAAACCGGTGAGCAAGGCCTGCCCAACGATCGGCTGCTGTGGTGGACCGGGGATGACAACCTGATCACGGTCGATGGCGGCAAGCGGGCCAACGTAACCTTCAGCATGAACAACAGCGAGATGAACGCCATCCGCCTGGCCAAGCTGACGGACGAGAACACCGACGCCGACTTCCTCGAATACTCCCTGTACGGGCTGCCACTGCAGACCCAGCAGACCTTCATGATCATGGTCATGATCCCCATCGGCGTGCTGGTGATTCTGGTGCTGCGCAACCTGATCGGCATCCAGACCCTGGGCACTTTCACACCGGTCCTGATCGCCCTGGCCTTCCGCGAAACACAGCTGGGCTTCGGGATCGTGCTGTTCACCGTCATCACCGCGCTTGGGCTATCGCTGCGCTCCTACCTCGAACACCTGAAGCTGCAGATGCTGCCCCGCCTTTCGGTGGTGCTGACATTTGTCGTGGTGTTGATCGCCGCCATCAGCCTGTTCAGCCACAAACTGGGCCTTGAGCGCGGCTTGTCGGTTGCGCTGTTCCCGATGGTGATCCTGACCATGACCATCGAACGCCTGTCGATCACCTGGGAAGAACGCGGCGGCGGTCATGCCATGAAAGTGGCCATCGGCACCTTGTTCGCCGCGTCTCTGGCTCACTTGCTGATGATGGTGCCGGAGCTGGTCTACTTCGTGTTCACCTTCCCGGCCGTACTGTTGATCCTGGTGGGCTTCATGCTGGCAATGGGTCGCTACCGCGGCTACCGCCTGACCGAGCTGGTCCGCTTCAAGGCATTCCTGAAGAAGGCGGACGCCTGATGTTCGGCCTGATCAAGACGTGGAAAGCCCTGGAGGCCCGGGGCATCATGGGTATCAATCGGCGCAATGCAGACTATGTACTCAAGTACAACAAGCGCCACCTGTACCCGATCGTCGACGACAAGATCATCACCAAAGAGCGCGCGCTGGCAGCCGGCATCCACGTGCCGGAAATGTACGGTGTCATCGAGACTGAAAAGCAGATCGAGAAGCTCGACGAGATCATCGGCGGGCGCAGCGACTTCGTGATCAAGCCAGCTCAGGGTGCCGGGGGTGATGGCATCATGGTCATCGCCGACCGTTTCGAAGACCGCTATCGGACGGTGTCCGGCAAGATCATCAGCCATGAAGAAATCGAGCACCAGATTTCCAGCATCCTCACCGGGCTTTACTCGCTCGGCGGCCATCGCGACCGCGCCCTGATCGAGTACAGGGTCACCCCGGACCAGATCTTCAAGAGCATCAGCTATGAAGGCGTGCCGGACATCCGCATCATCGTCCTGATGGGCTACCCGGTCATGGCCATGCTGCGCTTGCCCACGCGCCAGTCCGGCGGCAAGGCCAACCTGCACCAAGGCGCCATCGGCGTAGGCGTGGACCTGGCCACGGGTGTGACGCTGCGAGGTACCTGGCTGAACAACATCATCAGCAAGCACCCCGATACCACCAACGCAGTGGACGGCGTGCAGCTGCCGACCTGGGACGGGTTCATGAAGCTGGCAGCCGGCTGCTATGAGCTGTGCGGCCTGGGCTACATTGGCGTGGACATGGTGCTGGATCAGGAGAAAGGCCCACTGATCCTCGAGCTCAACGCGCGTCCAGGGCTGAACATCCAGATCGCCAACGATTGCGGCCTGACGCAACGCACCCATGCGATCGAGGCGCACCTTGAGGCACTGGCCAAAGAGGGTGTGACCGAAGACGCCGAGCAACGCGTGCGCGTGGCCCAAGGGCTATTCGGCCACAGACCCGGCCACTGAGAAACGGGGCTGGTCACCCGCCCCGGCAAGATGAAGATGGCGAATGTCGCCCTGACGCTAGGCGCAATGCCTGCGCCGGACTACAATCGCCGTCCTCGCTTTTACATCGCCGTCCCTACTGATGCCGACCTGTACGTTGTACGCCCTGCCCTACCAGCCCGACCCGGCTGCCTACTTTTCCTGCCTGCGTGATGCGCCGGGTGCCATTTTGCTCGACAGCGCTCGCCCCGGCGCAGAGCGCGGCCGCTTCGACCTGATAAGCGCGTGGCCCGTGCAGCACCTGCAGGTGCTGGCGGACGAAACGGGGCGCGCCTTCCTGCAACGGTTGCGCGATGCGCTGGCTGCCTTGGGACCTGCACAGCTGCCACCAGAGAGCGAGCTGCCGTTTGCCGGTGGGTTGATCGGTTACCTGAGCTACGATTTTGGTCGTCGGCTTGAACACCTGCCGACCCAAGCGGTGGACGACCTCGGCCTGCCGGATGCCCAACTGGGCGTGTACGCGTGGGCGCTGGCGACCGATCACGCGACCCGTACTAGCCAACTGGTGTTCCATCCAAGCCTGGGCAGTGAAGAGCGTGAGCGACTGGTGCACCTGTTCGAGGAATGCGAGCCTACGGCCAATGGGGCTTTCAAGCTGCTCGCGCCGATGACCGGGGACCTTGCGCCCGAGCAGTACCATGTAGCCTTCGAGCAGGTTCAACGCTACATCCAGGCAGGTGACTGCTACCAGATCAACCTGACCCAACGGTTTCGCGCTGCTTGCCAAGGCGATCCCTGGCGAGCTTATCAAGCGCTTCGCCAGGCGTGCCCAACACCGTTTTCCGGGTTCCAGCAATTGGCAGATGGCAGCGCCTTGTTGAGCTTCTCGCCTGAGCGTTTCATCCGCGTCAGCAAGGGGCATGTGGAAACCCGTCCGATCAAGGGCACCCGTGCGCGGGGCCTGGATGCTGCCGAGGACGCGCGCAATGCCGAGCAGCTACGGCAAAGCCCCAAGGACCGGTCGGAAAACCTGATGATCGTGGACTTGTTGCGCAATGACCTGGGCCGTACGTGCGAGATTGGCTCTGTCAAAGTGCCTGAGTTGTTCAGCCTGGAAACCTACCCCAATGTGCACCACCTGGTCAGCAGCGTGACGGGGACGCTGGCGGCTGACAAGGACGCACTGGACCTGATCGGCGACAGCTTCCCTGGTGGCTCGATCACCGGCGCGCCCAAGATCCGCGCGATGCAAATCATCGATGAGCTTGAACCCACTCGCAGAGCGCTCTACTGCGGATCGCTGCTGTATGTCGATGTCCGCGGCGAGATGGACAGTTCTATCGCCATCCGCAGCCTGTTGATCAAGGACGGCCAGGTCAGTTGCTGGGGCGGTGGCGCCGTGGTGGCCGACTCTGAATGGCAGGCCGAGTACGAGGAGTCGATTGCCAAGGTGCGGGTGCTGATGCAGACCTTGCAGGCGATCTAAGGCGGTTTTACCCCGTCAACCGCTGGACGCACCTCGGCGCGCCCGCAACCAGGGTAGGTTTTTTGTTACCATTGCCTCACTACGAGCGCCCAGCGCCACAGCCAAGATGGAAACCGCCTGATGAGCCAACCTTTCGACGTCGCTGCCCTGGCAGCGGCTTACGCGGACAAATCCCCACAGGACATTCTAAAGCTCGCCTTTGAGCATTTCGGCGACGACCTGTGGATCTCCTTCAGTGGTGCCGAAGATGTGGTGCTGGTGGACATGGCCTGGAAGCTGAACAAGCAGGTCAAGGTCTTCAGCCTCGACACCGGACGGTTGCATCCAGAGACCTATCGCTTCATCGAGCAGGTGCGCGAGCATTATAACTTGCCCATCGAAATCCTGAGCCCCGACCGCAGCAAGCTCGACCCTTTCGTCAAAGACAAAGGCCTGTTCAGCTTCTACCGTGACGGTCACGGCGAGTGCTGCGGCATACGCAAGATCGAGCCCCTGCGCCGCAAGCTTGCGACCGTCAGCGCCTGGGCGACGGGGCAGCGCCGTGACCAGAGCCCAGGGACGCGCAGCCAGGTGGCAGCCCTTGAGGTCGACACAGGCTTCTCCACCCCGGAGCGCACGCTCTACAAGTTCAACCCCCTCGCGCAGATGACCAGCGAAGAAGTATGGGGCTATATCCGCATGCTTGAGCTGCCTTACAACAGCCTGCATGAGCGCGGTTTCATCAGCATCGGCTGCGAGCCCTGCACGCGCCCTGTGCTACCCAATCAGCACGAGCGCGAAGGTCGCTGGTGGTGGGAGGAATCGACCCAGAAGGAATGCGGCTTGCACGCCGGCAATCTGATTACCAAGGCTTGAAACGCGGGCGGCATCAGTAAAAAGGGCCGCTTGACGGCCCTGGCATCCAAGCATCAGTGCACCGGTAGCTCGACACCTTCGAACAGGGCCTCAAGCTCCTGCTTGTTGTGACACTGAATGGCCTTGGCCATCACTTCACGGGTCAGGTGCGGCGCAAACTTCTCGATGAAGTCGCACATGAACCCACGCAGGAAAGTGCCACGCCGGAAGCCGATCTTGGTGATACTGGCCTCGAACAGTTCGCTGGCGTCCAGGGCCACCAGATCACCGTCCAGCTTGGCGTCGACCGCCATGCCCGCAACGATACCCACGCCCAGCCCGAGACGGACATACGTCTTGATCACGTCCGCGTCCGCCGCCGTGAACACCACCTTGGGCGTCAAGCCACGGTTGCTGAAGGCTTCATCCAGCTTGGAGCGCCCGGTAAAGCCGAACACATAGGTAACGATGGGGTACTCGGCCACCGCTTCAAGGGTCAGCTTGGGCAGCTTCGCCAATGGGTGGCCCTGTGGAACTACCACGCAACGGTTCCACTTGTAGCACGGCATCATGATCAGGTCGCCGAACAGCTCGAGCGCTTCTGTGGCGATGGCGAAATCCACCGTACCGTCGGCGGCCATCTCGGCGATCTGCATCGGGGAGCCCTGATGCATGTGCAGGGACACTTCCGGGTACTGCTTGATGAAGCCACTGATCACCGGAGGCAAGGCGTAGCGAGCCTGGGTATGAGTAGTGGCGATGGAGAGCGTGCCCTTCTTCTCGTTGGAGAACTCCTGGGCGATCTGCTTGATACTTTCGACCTTGCGCAGGATCTCGCCAGCGGTGTTGATGATGCGCTCTCCAGCCGGGGTGACACGCGTCAGATGCTTGCCGCTGCGAGCAAATACCTCGACGCCCAGTTCGTCTTCGAGCAGGCGAATCTGCTTGCTGATCCCCGGCTGCGAGGTATACAGGCTTTGCGCTGTCGCGGAGACGTTGAGGTCATGGTGCGCTACTTCCCAGATGTAGCGCAGTTGTTGAAGCTTCATAGGTTTCCCTCAGTTCAGCATGGGTCAGCGGCAGCGGGCAGCGACGATATATAACTATATTAGTGGTAATCGCAATAAATCTAGAACTATTTTGTTACACAGCTTGGAATATGCCTACAGCGTAATTCAGGCCTTCCTACGACCTAAATGCTGTGCCAAAGGGACCATGTAGACCGGCACCGGCGAAAGCTGTAGCAGTCTGACCGCGGTCCTACCCAAGGGCACGTCCACGCCGGCCCCGGCGCTGTGGCTGCCGAAGACAAGCAAGTCGACGCTCAGACGCTGCGCCTGATCCAGGATCACTTGCGCAGGGTCGCCCTGGCGTACGCGTACCGCCTTGAGCACTGCCAGATCGGCTTGCTCCCCCAGCTCTTCTCGAAAATTTTCCAGTACACGCTGCTCGATGTTGGCCATTACCGTGCCTACGCCCTGGCTGTGCAGCTGATCAAGGGTGTGTTCATCCAGGTAACTTTGCAGGAGGGATTCAGCAAACTGGCCCATCGGTTCGACCGCATGAATCACGTACAACTCGGCACCGAATGTGCGCGCCAACGCAAGCGCATGCTGCATCACGAATGGCGCATAGACGCCGAGGTCTGTGGCGTACAGCAGAGAGCGGATCATTCGACCTCCTCGACTGCCATGGCGGCAGGGCAAGCTTGAGCTTAGCAGCGCATCAGCGCCTCGCTTGCCAAGGCTGATGCATGACTGCGCCTAGCGCATGGTCCCTTCACTGCGTTTACCGAGGTACGTCAGCGACTGGTACAACATCTCCATGCGGGGCAAATGGCAACCTGCCGCCTGGACGCGGGCCAGAGGTGCTGCATAGATGGCTTCTATTTCGAGCGGCCGATGGTGAACATGGTCGTGGTACATGCTGGGCCAGTAATCCGGCATGCGCTCGGTCATGCTCAGCAGCTGCTGGGCGTAGCCTGCGGGCATGACATGACCACAAGTGGCGGCGCCCCCTATCACCTCCTCCATCAAGGCTTGCACCAGCGTGCGAGCATGGCTGTCGCCCAGCAGCTGGGCCGTGCTGGCATCGAGCAGCACTGACAAGCCGTTGAATGGGACGTTCCAGACCAGCTTCTGCCACCGTGCGCCAGCCAGATCAGGCATGCCGACGGCATTCACCCCCGCAGCCTGGAACAATGAAACCCCCTGCTCCACCAGGCGGCGTCCGCCATCGCTACTGGGGCCGCTGTGGTAACCCAGGTTCACGGTGCCTAACGCCTGATGGCGAATCACGCCGGGCGCCTGGCGGTCGGCGCAGACGAAGCACAACCCGCCAAGCAAGTGCATGTCAGCACGAAGCAACGGGCGCAGTTGCGCTTCGACATCCAGTCCGTTCTGCAGCAGGACCACGTTCGCATCCGGTGCAGCGGCCTGCACGATCAGCGGTGCCAGTTGAGGGTTGCCAGTGGCTTTGGCACCTATCAATAGCCAATCGCACGGCGGCATTTGCGCGGCGTCGGCGTAGCAATTCACGTTGCCATGCAGCTGCCCATGGACAGCACTGTGTACGGTCAGCCCATGCTGACGGACCGCTTCGTACTCGCTTCTGAGCAAAAAGTGCACATTGAAGCCGGCCTTTGCCAGCAACAGCCCGTAAAAGCCGCCTATGGCGCCACTGCCGATGATGCCAATCCGGGGGTTGCGCGCGCGCATGCGGTTCTCCTTCTCATGTCAGGCTGTTTTCACACCGGTCAAGCACCTTCGCGCAGGTCAATGTTCGCTGTCCACCCCGCCGCCCGGAAAAACCCCGTCTGCGCGGGGCAATGCCCATTGTGGCGCAAACGCTAACGCGCTAAGGTTCGGCTCCCCGCTGCGATTATTCTTGCTGCTGGGCCGCACGGGGATAGCTGGCGGCCGGCACCCGTGACCTGACGAGTAACACGATGGCTGATTTACCGATCGATGACTTGAACGTTGCATCCAACGAGACGCTGATCACCCCCGACCAGCTCAAGAAGGAAATTCCCCTTAGCGCCCAGGCCCTGCAGACCGTGACTGCTGGCCGTGACGTGGTGCGCAATATTCTCGATGGCAAGGATCACCGCCTGTTCGTCGTGGTCGGCCCTTGCTCCATCCACGACATCAAGGCCGCGCATGAGTACGCAGAGCGCCTTAAGGCCCTGGCCGAAGAAGTGTCGGACACGTTGTACCTGGTCATGCGTGTGTATTTCGAGAAGCCGCGTACCACTGTGGGCTGGAAAGGTCTGATCAACGACCCCTATCTGGACGACTCCTTCAAGATTCAGGATGGCTTGCACATCGGTCGCAAGCTGCTGCTCGACCTCGCCGAAATGGGGCTACCCACAGCCACTGAGGCACTGGACCCGATTTCCCCTCAGTACCTGCAGGACCTGATCAGCTGGTCAGCCATCGGTGCACGTACCACCGAGTCGCAGACCCATCGCGAAATGGCCTCTGGCCTGTCGTCGGCTGTCGGCTTCAAGAACGGTACCGACGGTGGCTTGACCGTCGCCATCAACGCCCTGCAGTCGGTGTCCAAGCCGCACAGGTTCCTTGGGATCAACCAGGAAGGTGGCGTTTCCATCGTGACCACCAAGGGCAACCCCTACGGGCATGTCGTGCTTCGCGGCGGCAACGGTAAACCCAATTACGACTCGGTCAGTGTCGCCCTGTGCGAACAGGACCTGGCCAAGGCCAAGATCAAGGCCAACATCATGGTCGACTGCAGCCATGCCAACTCCAACAAGGATCCGGCATTGCAACCGCTGGTGATGGAAAACGTAGCGAACCAGATTCTGGAGGGCAACCAATCGATTATCGGGTTGATGGTCGAGAGCCATCTGAACTGGGGCTGCCAGTCCATTCCCAAGGACTTGTCGCAGTTGCAGTACGGCGTCTCCGTGACGGACGCCTGCATCGACTGGTCAGCGACTGAGAAGACGTTGCGCAGCATGCGCACGAAGTTGAAGGACGTACTGCCTCAGCGCAATCGCGCCTGAGACCTCAAGGGGCCATCCAGGCCCCGTTGCCCGAAGCAGTGGTCACACCTTGCTGGCGTGACGCTGCTGACGCTCCATGTAACGTTCCACGTACGAGCACGAGGGTATCACCGTGTAGCCCATCTGCTCGGCATACTGCAGCGCGCGCTCGGTCAGGGCAGCGGCGATCCCACGTCCACGCAAGGCGTTGGGTACGAACGTGCGGTAGATGTCCAGCGTCTGCTTACCCAAGTCCATGTAGGTGAGGTAGGCACGATGACCGTCCACGTTGGTCTCGAACTGATGACCCGCCTGGTCATGGTGGATGGTCAGCGCTTCGCTCATCACTACTCCTTGCGGGCCTTTCCGGCAGACCCTTAGCCTGATCGATGGTCAATACCCGGCACACTTGGCACATGCATCATCTGTTGCGCGTTGGACCGCTGGACGTCTGCGTTCGTTCGGGCTTTCTGTAAACCCACATACTAGGCGCATACCCGTGGATTGCTCAAGTGAAGCGCTTTGAATGAATGCAAGCTACCAACCGCTTACGCTGTTAAGTGTGACGTTAGCTTTGCCGACAAATGATGTACGACTAAGACGCACAAAGACAGTAGAAGTCACCCTTAGTTCAACACGAAAGTTGCCGTTAGTGTCGTGTTGCACCGCTGCCTCGGGGCTGGGAGCCACTGGCCAGTGTGGGCGCAGACACTGCGCACTGTTTTTTTTTGCAGTTCTTGCGTTCAGTCAGTTTACTTACTACAAGTAATGGGTACTATGTACGCCGGCCAGTTTCTCTTTTCTGAGAGATGGCTCATTAATAGAAAGTCCTTGAAGGGGAACACGATGAACAACGTTCTGAAATTCTCTGCTCTGGCTCTGGCCGCAGTTCTGGCTACCGGTTGCAGCAGCGTCTCCAAAGAAACCGAAGCTCGCCTGACTGCAACCGAAGACGCAGCAGCCCGCGCACAAGCTCGTGCCGATGAAGCCTACCGCAAGGCTGACGACGCACTGGCAGCCGCTCAGAAAGCTCAGCAGACCGCTGACGAAGCCAATGAGCGCGCACTGCGCATGCTGGACAAAGCCAGCCGCAAATAATAGTCCTTCGGGGCTGTTATCAAGCCGACCCCCTTGGGGGTCGGCTTTTTTTTGGTTTCGAAATCGCACGTTGGCGCGATGCGCCGCCCAAGACGCCTGGTGCGCCTTGGCAACGCCGTTCGCACAGCGGGTTACTGCATCTCCTCTGGAAGCGTCGAGACCATGGGTGTGGCGCCCTGATTGTCGACGGGCACGGCAATCTCCACCGGCATACCGTCTTCAGCAGCCACGACATCGCGAACCATGTCCCAGTTCATGCGCAGGTTATTGGCCAGGTCTTCGCGCTTGAGCAACGCGTTGATGACCGCCGTATGCTTGTCGACCACCGACGGATTGCCCTGATCATCCAGCGGCGTATGGGCTTCGAGGTATACCTTGCCCCCGCTCAACCCGAACTTGTACGGTTCGTTGATGATGCGAACCGGCGTACCCACTGGCACCATGCCCGACAGTTCCAGCACATTGTTGTTGAGCATGCGGAAGCAGCCATGGCTGGTACGCATGCCAATCCCGAATTTCTTGTTTGAGCCGTGGATCAGATAACCTGGTACGCCCAGGGTGAACTTGAAGGGCCCGAGCGGGTTGTCCGGGCCGGCCGGAACCACGGCAGGCAAGATGTCGCCATCGGCCGCATGTTCGGCCCGAATCGACGCCGGCGGCGTCCAGGTGGGGTTTGGCGTCTTGGCGATGATCTTGGTATTGGCAATTGGCGAACCCCAGCCTTCGCGACCGATCCCCAGCGGGAAGGTGTGCACGACATTCTCGCCCTTGGGGTAATAATACAAGCGGTATTCGGCAAGGTTGATGACGATACCTTCGCGAGGGCCCGGTGGCAGGATGTAGCGCGCGGGCAAGATGATTTCGGTGCCGGCGCCAGGCAGCCAGGGATCGACGCCCGGGTTGGCGGCGATCATCTCCAGATAGCCCAGATCATTGGCCGTACCGATATCGGCGAATGTATCCTCGTACTTGGCCTTGATCACATGCACCTGACCGACGATGTCGTCCCCAGGTGGCGGCAGTGGCAACTCCAGTGCGACAGTGGGCCCCGCTACCAGCAAGGCGGCCAGGGACAGGCTACGAGTGACGGCGGGAAAGCGCGGCAACATCCGGTAAATCCTTTGGAAGGTGGGACGAAAGCCATGATTGTACACCCCCGCCCCAAGCAGCGGGAGGCACCCGGAGCCCGACACGGTTACAGATGATGAAAGGTGCGCGCCTAGACTGCCTGCAGCTGGGGCCAGATCGGCCGCATGCCCCGCCGTTGCGCGTCCAGAATGGCACGGCACAGCTCGCACAGTCGGGTATCGCGATAGATGGTGCGTGGTACGCCGGACCAGCGAGGGTGCGCGGGCAATAAACCCCCGCACAATGTTCTGTCTACCGGCACGCCGAGTTCGAGCTGCCGCGCGACCAGGTGAACGCGACTTTCCTGGCAGGCGAACAGGTCAAGCTGTTCGTCGGGCTCGATCAATTGGTAGGCGAAAAGGGACCAGGCAGGGCGCGGCATCGGGGGTACTCGGAACGGGGGGCGCAACATTAGCCCAAACCCGCCCCCGTTTAAAGCGTCAGAGCAACGGTTTAAGCACCGGCCAGGCATTTTCCAGCAGCCGCTGCTGGGCGCCCTGGGCGGGATGGATGCCGTCGGCCTGCATCAACTCAGGAACGCCCCCTACCCCTTCCAGGAAAAACGGCACCAGGGCCACCTGCTTGTCCTTGGCCAGCTCCTCGTACACCTTGGCAAAGGCCGTGGTATAGCGAACACCATAGTTGGGAGGCAGCTGCATGCCCAACAGCAGCACCTTGGCACCTGCCTGGCGCGACTGATCGACCATTGAGGCAAGGTTTTGTCGCAATTGCGCTGGCGGCTGCCCGCGCAACCCATCGTTGCCTCCCAACTCCAGCACCACCACCGCCGGCTTGTGCGCCGCCAGCAACGCAGGCAGCCGCGCTTGCCCGCCGGCGCTGGTGTCGCCACTGATCGACGCGTTGACCACTTTGTCGTCGAAACCTTCCTGGCGCAGGCGGGTCTGCAACAAGGATGCCCACCCGTAGCGGGTATCCAGGCCAAAACCTGCGCTGATACTATCACCGACAATCAGCACCGTTCCCGCAGTCGCGCTCTGGGCCAGGCAATACAGGGCCAGGCCGGCACTCATCAACCACATTCGCATCGGATTCTCCATGGGCCCCAGCATGCTCGTTGCGCAGCACCTTAGCAAAGTGGTCACCAGCGCGGAAGGTGAACTCACCATCCTGCACCCCCTATCGCTGGAGCTGGCCGCGGGGGACAGCCTTGCCATCGTCGGCGCCTCAGGTTCAGGCAAGTCGACCCTGCTTGGGCTGCTGGCCGGGCTTGATCAGCCCAGCGAAGGTTCGGTGACGCTCGCCGGACACGACCTTGGCGCGCTCGATGAGGACCAGCGGGCGCGCATCCGGGCCGAGCACGTGGGCTTCGTGTTCCAGTCATTCCAGTTGCTCGACAGCCTCAATGCACTGGAAAACGTGATGTTGCCGCTGGAACTGCATGGCCGCGCAGACGCGCGCGATCACGCGCGCACCTTGCTCGAACGCGTAGGCCTAGGGCAACGGCTGAGCCATACGCCGCGGCAACTGTCGGGCGGTGAGCAACAGCGGGTGGCCCTAGCCCGAGCCTTCGCCGCTCAGCCCGCCGTGCTGTTTGCCGACGAACCGACGGGCAACCTCGACAGCCACACGGGCGAGCGTATCAGCGACCTGCTGTTCGAGTTGAATCAGGAGCGCGGCACCACGTTGGTCCTGGTAACCCACGACGAGCGACTGGCGCACCGTTGTCACCGTCATATCCGCCTGGACGCGGGCCAGTTGGTCAGCCCCCTGGAGGCCGGATGAAGGGCATGCCGGCGTCGCGCCTGCTGGGGCTGGCCTGGCGGCAGCTGCTGCGTGATCTCAGGGCCAGTGAAGTTCGGGTGTTGTTCTTCTCGCTCCTGGTCGCCGTAGCGGCCAGTACTGCCATCGGGTATTTTGGCGCACGGCTCAACGGTGCCATGCAATTGCGCGCCAGTGAGTTTCTGGGCGCCGACCTGGTGCTGCAAGGCAGCGCCCCAGCGGCGGCGTCACAAATTACGGTAGGCAAGGCCTTGGGGCTGCATCACGCCCAAGTGGTCGAATTCACCAGCGTGGTCGGCGCAGATAACGGTATCCAGCTCGCGGGGGTAAAGGCCGCCGATAACGCCTATCCACTGCGTGGCCAGGTGCGCAGCGCCGCCGAGCCTTATGCCGAGGAAAACCCAGGCGGCGGGCCGGCAGCCGGCGAGGTGTGGGTAGAGCCCCGGCTGCTGGCGGCATTGGGCATGAACATCGGCGACAGCATCGATGTGGGCATGAAGACCCTGCGCATGAGCCGCGTGCTGACCTATGAACCGGATCGGGCGAACAACTTCTACAGCCTGACCCCACGGGTGATGATGAACCTGGCGGACCTGCCGGCGACCGGTGTGATCCAACCCGGCAGCCGCGTGACTTACCGTGACCTGTGGAGCGGCCCTGCCGCGGCATTGGCGCAATACCGTGCCAGCGTCGATAACACGCTTTCGGCCAGCCAGCGGTTGCGCGACACCCGCGATGGCAACCAGCAAATCGGCGGCGCACTGGGCAAAGCCGAGCGCTACCTGAACCTTGCCAGCCTCGTTGCAGTATTGCTGGCCGGTGTCGCCGTGGCGCTGTCTGCCAGCCGCTATGCCGCCAGGCGCCTGGACGCCAGCGCCCTGCTTCGTTGCCTGGGACTGTCGCGGCGCCAGGCACTGCTCCTGTACAGTTTGCAGCTGGCCATGCTCGGGTTTGCAGCGGCGATCGTGGGGGCCGCAGTAGGCTGGCTCGCGCAGCTGGGTTTGTTCGAGCTGCTGCACGGATTACTGCCCAGCGACGTACCGCCAGGCAGCCTGTGGCCGGCCTTGGCTGGAATCGCCACGGGCCTGGTCGCGCTGACAGGCTTTGCCCTGCCGCCGATTGCAGCTTTGGGTAAAGTGCCCCCGTTGCGGGTGTTGCGTCGTGACTTGCTCCCTGTCCCTCCCAGCAGCTGGCTGGTCTACGGTGCAGCCTTGTTCGCCCTGGGTCTTATCATGTGGCGGCTAAGCCTTGACCTGCTGCTGACCTTCGCACTCCTGGCAGGTGGCCTGGCGGCGGCCCTGGTCCTGGGCGGGTTGCTGTGGCTGGGTTTGCGCAGCCTGCGTCGGCTCCTGTCAGGGGCGCCGTTGGCCTGGCGGCTAGGGCTGGGCCAGCTGCTTCGCCACCCCACGGCCGCCGCTGGGCAGGCCCTGGCCTTCGGGCTGATCCTGCTGGCCATGGGCCTGGTCGCGCTGCTGCGTGCAGAGCTGCTCGACACCTGGCAGGCACAGCTGCCTGAAGACGCCCCGAATTATTTCGCACTCAATATTCTGCCTGACGATCAGGATCGCTTCGCCCAACAGCTCAAACAGATCAACGCCGCTGCTGCTCCTCTGTACCCGGTCACCCCGGGGCGGCTGATCGAGATCAACCAGCAGCCCGTTCAACAGATCGTCACGAAGGACTCCGCAGGCGAACGCGCCGTGCAACGTGACCTGAGCCTGACGTGGGCGGCGCAGTTGCCTGACGGCAACCAATTGACCGGTGGCCATTGGTGGCAAGGGTCACCAACCGATGTCGAGGTACCTGGCGTATCGGTAGAGGCCCAGCTCGCCGAAAGTCTTCAGCTGAAGTTGGGCGACACACTCACGTTCGATATTGGTGGCCAGCAACGTCAGGCCAAGGTGATCAGTCTGCGCAGCGTGCATTGGGACAGCTTCCAGCCCAACTTCTACATGATCTTCCAACCCGGCACATTGCAAGGGCTGCCTACGACCTATCTGACGAGTTTTTACCTCTCCCCCGGGCATGATCAGGAGATCGTCGCCCTGTCACGCGCATTTCCTGCGGTGACCATCCTCCAGGTCGATGCATTGCTCGCCCAATTGCGCAGCATACTTGCCCAGGTCACGCTGGCAGTAGAGTATGTGCTGCTGTTCGTACTGGCCGCGGGATTGGCCGTTTTGTTCGCAGGCCTTCAAGCCACCTTGGATGAGCGCATTCGCCAAGGTGCGCTCTTGCGTGCCCTGGGAGCCCAACGCCAGTTGCTGGTCAAGACACGGCGCATCGAATTCGGCTTGCTGGGGGCTTTGAGCGGTTTGCTGGCGGCGCTAGGGTGCGAGCTGATTACCTTGGTGTTGTATCACTACGCTTTCGCACTGCCCTGGAGCCCGCACCCGTGGTTGCTGCTCATGCCCGTCGCAGGCGCGCTGTTGGTAGGCTGCGCGGGTGTGCTCGGCACTCGCCGCGCACTTGATGCCTCACCGCTCACCGTCCTGCGTGAAGGGTGAAGCCAAGGCGGTCCTGCGTGACTCGGGACCGTCTTGCCGACGTGCCAGGCTTACGGCGAGCAGCTGCCCAGGCCGTGCTTCTCCAAATACCGCTGCTGGTCTTGGTCAGCCACCTGAAGGTGCGATGCCCTCTGGCTCGATCCCGATGTGTTCATGAAGTTGTTCGATATGCTCAGGGCGGATACCGCAGCACCCGCCTATGATCGTGGCGCAGGTGAAAGGCGCCACAGCATAACTGTTGGCCGTCACGATCCGCGCCGGCGCTTATGAACATCTTATGCGCCTGGAGCACGTGCTCTGGGGGCTCGATCAGCCCAAACGCCAACCGTTCCGGCTGCCTGAAGGGGGTTCCGCTGCGCTTGAGCACCTGCTCCATCCCACCGTCAAGCAGGTGATTGCGATAAGCCATTTGCATTGGTGACAAGCGCCGAGGGCGAAGGTCGCCAAGCCTGACGCACCTGGCGCCTGCGGGTTGGAGAAGCCTCGCAGATCACCAGGCTGTCGAACGAGTACCACGCCTGTGAAACGGCGGTGAACGGTTGGCTGAAAAAGCGTTGAAAAACTACGCGGCCTTGCAACCCAGGCTGCGCATCAGATCGCGGGTTGCGTCGAGAAAGACCTCGTTGATCGCCTCGGCACACTCTGGCGTCAAGCGGCTTGAAGGGCCTGACAGCACCAATGCCCCGACCAGTTCATCGCCTGCCCCGTAGACGGGAAAGGCTACCGAAGCCGCATGCGGGTCCGTGGCCCCCATCGAGAAAAACGGCTTCTGCATGGTGATGCCGCTGGCAAACGGTGTACGCAAGGCCTGGGCGCCGGCAGCATCGTCCATCGGACGCATATCGCCAGGTTGAACGTGCATGCGTAGGCGATGGGGGGAGTTCACCCGGTACTGACACATGCGGTAGGCGCCGTGGCGCACGTAGAACGACGCGGTTTCACCCGTACGCTCGGCCAGAAGGTGCAGCCTGGGCATCACGTGCCGCTCCAGATCAATACCCTCTTCGTACACGGCGTTAAGCCGCATCACTTCACTGGCCAGCTGGTAGCGACCGTCGGCCATGCGGTTGACATAGCCGTGATTCTCAAGCGAAACCATCAGGCGCATGATGGTACTTTTGATCAGCCCGGTACGCTCGACGAGCTCGACGAGCGTCAGCGCCGTGTCCCCCACCTGAAACGCAGAAAGTACCGTCAGCACGCGGTCGGCCGAAGCCACTCCATTGACCGCGGGACGCGGCCGGACATTTACCATCGAGAGTTCCTCACCTGTGAATGATGCAAGTCATTGTCGGCATTGAAAGCGCCCATTATCTGGCAATGCCCTGACGACCGCCATCACAGCTGACCACATCGATTGGGTGGTTGCGCAATCTGCAGCCAGTCGTCCGGGGCTTCTTGCAAGCATGCGGACGCACCATGAACTCGGCCAAGGCCATGACGTGGCTCAGCTGCACGGACCATTCACCGCTGACTCCAGTGCTTGATCCAGTGCTTGAACATGGCGCATCTGGGCGGTTAACGTCTGTAGCCTCCCGGCTACCCTGTGCCACCTCCCCGTGCGCGCAGCGACAATGTTGGCCGGGTTCGGATATGGAAAAAAGCAAACATGGCAACTGACCTCATCACCGAAGCAGGCTACCAAGCCCTGAAAGATGAACTGGACTGGCTTTGGCGAGATGAGCGACCAGAGATCACGCGCAAAGTGACCTGGGCGGCGTCACTGGGCGATCGCAGTGAAAATGCGGACTACCAGTACAACAAGAAAAGGTTGAGGGAAATCGACCGTCGTGTCCGCTACCTTCGCAAGCGCATCGAGAACCTGCGCGTGGTGCCTTACTCGCCCGCGCAGGAAGGAAAAGTGTTTTTTGGAGCATGGGTGACCATCGCCAACGAGCACGACCAAAGCAAGCGGTTCCGAATCGTTGGCGCGGATGAAATCTACGACCGCAAGGACTTCATCTCCATCGACTCACCGATGGCCCGGGCCTGCATAGGCAAGTGCGTCGGGGACGAGATCATGGTGCGCACACCCACGGGAGAAGCCTACTGGGACGTCACCGACATTCAATACGATGCACACGAAGCCGCGCCACGATTCGTCAAACCCTGATCGCTTTGCACCGTCGCAGGAGACGGCAGACTTTCAGCGTGCCGTGATCAGCCCTTGGCGCGCGATACGGACCAGATGGCCGATCACTTCGGCCGAGGCCTCGGGCGCGGGCGCTTGAATCACGGCAAGGTCGAACCGGTCATTGGCGTACTGGGCGAAATGCTCGCCGGTCTCGGCGAACTGGATCAGGAATGCACGGGCCTGGCCTCGTCGACGAGACAAGCCTTCAAGGTGGCGCAAAAGTGTGGGCTGGTGCGCCCCCCCAAGCAGGATGCGCGGGGTGCGCGACGCCTGACTGACAGGCAGAGGGCTTAGACAGACACTGGTACGTGGGCAACTCATGGTGAATTCTCCGCCTCGCCAATCTCGCTGGGCAGCGGTGGGAGGCGTCACCGAACCAGCGCTTTAGCGGTATTTCGGGACACCCCTCGGGCGTCTCTGCGCCCCGCAAGTAGCTGTTTAAATCGGCGCAGGCGTCATGCTAGAGCGATTGAACCGAACATGCAAGCGCACGATTCTGGCCAATTGCCCGCCTCGGTGCAGCCTCGCTTAGTGCTTGCCCTTGGGCTCCAGCACCCGCCGCTCCCGATTGAACGCCAGGAAGTACTTGTTCACGCTGTTGACGAAGTTGACCGGCCCCATGCCCACCTGCTCCATGGCGATGCGTTCGGTCTGGAAGAACCATTGGTTACCGTTGAGCCCACGCTTGCGCGCTTCGGCGCGCATGGCTTGCACGCGCTCGGGCCCCAGGTTGTAGGCGGCCAACACGAACGCCATGCGCTCACGTTCATTGATGCGGGGGCTGGAGAAGAACTTGCGACGGATCAGGGCCAGGTAACGCGCACTGGCCTGAACGTTGCCGTCCACCGTCTTGATGTTACTGACCCCGACCCGCTGGGCAGCCGCCGGCGTGATTTGCATCAACCCGTGTGCGCCCCCTGCCCCCCGCGCGGCCGGGTTGAGGGTCGACTCCTTGAATGCCAAGGCGGCAAGGTTGAGCCAGTCGATCTGCTGCGCCTGGCCATGCTTTTGCAACACGGCGCTGACCGAGGCCAGCCGTTGACGGTCCTGGCGGGCGAGCGGGTTGTGTACCCGGTACTGACGCCGATAGATGCGTTCGAATGCTGCATCCTCGTTGTCAGGGGCGCGATAGTTCTGTAGGAAGCGGTCGACCGATGCCTGCAACTGCGGCGAGTCACGACCAACGTACCAGCGCATGGCTTGCGAGGGCCCCAGGTGCACGCGCAGGTTGACACGCAGCTTCGGCATGACCTTTGACCAGCGGCGGGCGATCGGCTGTTCGACCACGGTCAAGTGATAGATACCGGCCTGGACCATCTCCAGCACATCCTCGATCGCTAGGGTCGGATCGACCCACTCCACCTTGACCGGGGGACGCTTGCGCATGGCCAGACGCTGGTTCAGTTGCTCGATCAACGGGCCCGCGGCACTGGCGCTTGTCAGCGCGATGGTGCGACCTGACAATTGTTCCGCCTGGCTGAAGGCGCGCCCCCCCTTGCGCCCAACCAACACCAGCGCCACCTGATCACGCACTGGGGCAGTTGCTACTACGTTACGCACCGTGGCAGGATCGAGCAGTTCCCCTGGTGCAGCCAAATCGCCTTCGCCGCGCCCCAGTGCGCCTAGGAGCTGCTCCTTGGCGCGTGGGATCAGTTTGAGCTCGATACGCTGGCTGTCCTCTACCCGGGCATTGAGAAAGTGCTCGAGCGCGCGCAAGCGGTAGTACTCGACGCCCACTGGCTCGCCTTTCACTTCTCCAGAGCTGTTGCGGCTTTGATTGACCAGCACGCGCAAGACCTTGCTGCTGCGAATGTGCTGGAGGTCGCGGGCATTGGCCGGCGCAATGTGATGCTGCGGGCCCGGTGGACGTACCTGCGTCTGCGCTTGGCTGACCAGAGGCAACCCTAACAGCAGCATGAACATGAGCCAGTAGCGTGGCATTTGAGGTATCCGTCGTGAGTGGGTGGCCAGCATGACGTTCGCCACGTTTGGGCTTGAGGTCAAAAAGACCATGCCCTGGACTTGAAGTTCTTGGACAGCCAGTTCGGCACGGGCTTTTGCTATGCTGGCGTCCCTGCGGCACGAGGTAGCACCATGCAATTGATCGATATTGGCGTCAACCTGACCAACAGCAGTTTCGATGGCCGCCAAGCGGAAGTGGTCCACCGCGCCTTGGAAGCGGGCGTCGAGCAAATGGTCCTGACGGGCACCAGCCTGCCTGTGAGTGAACAGGCCATTGTCCTTTGCCAGCAACTGGACAGCGCGCAGACTCACCTGTTCGCGACGGCTGGCGTTCACCCGCACGATGCAAACAGCTGGAACAGCCAGAGCGAACAGCACATGCGCCAACTGCTCGCCGAGCCGCGGGTGCGCGCCGTGGGCGAATGCGGCCTGGACTTCAACCGCGATTTCTCTCCACGCCCTGCGCAGGAGAAGGCCTTGCACGCCCAGCTGGCATTGGCCGTGGAGTGCCAACTTCCGGTGTTTCTCCATGAGCGCGACGCCAGTGAGCGCCTGCTGGCCATCCTCAAAGAGTATCGCGACCACTTAAAAGCAGCCGTGGTCCACTGTTTCACCGGGGAACGTGCTGCGCTGTTCAGCTATCTGGACCTGGACCTGCACATCGGCATCACTGGCTGGATTTGTGATGAACGGCGCGGGACGCACCTGCATGGATTGGTGGGCAGTATACCCACCGGCCGCTTGATGCTGGAGAGCGATGCCCCCTATTTATTGCCGCGCAGCCTGCGCCCCAAGCCCAAGAACGGGCGTAACGAGCCGGCGTACCTGCCTGAGGTCCTGCGAGAAGTGGCACTGCACCGCAGGGAAACCCTGCAAGATACCGCCGCGCACACTACTGCCACGGCTAAGGCATTCTTCGAATTGCCGTCGCAATCCTGATATCTCTTGATACATATCAACACCCCTCGAGTCGCCGCGGGCACAATGATGGCACCTTGCCAATATTGTTTCCGCTCAACTCAGAGAAGACCTGCCCATGGGTGCCTGGCTTAGCAATGTTTCCCTGAAATACAAGTTCTGGGCGGTCAACGCCGTCGCTTTCGTGACCACCTTGCTGCTGGTGCTGTACGCCGTCCATCTGGAGCAGCGCGCCCGTGCTGAAGGCGCTGAACATCAAGCAAACGCCCAGGCAAACCTGCTGGCAGCGTGGCCACAAGGCCAACCGTTGCCTCTTTCGGCAAGCGTCATCACCTGGGGTGCAGGGCAGATGCCCTCCTTTGCCGGCGAGCCCCTGGAGGCCTTGCGCGGCGCTCAGGGCTGGATAGCGCTGCCCTCCAACCAACTGTTGGGACAAGACCCCATTCAGGGCGCTCATGTGCTGCAGAGAGGTGATCAGCGTGTTGCCGTGATCGCCCAGTCACCCAGCCTGCGCCAGGTCTTCATCGATCGATTTACGCATTACGCGGTGTGCGTGTTGATTCTGATGCTGGCCATGCTCGCCGCTTCGCAACTGCTGATCCGCTTTCTACTCAGCCAACTCAACACGCTCAAGGACGTGATGCTGCATGTGGAAAAAACCGGTGATCTGGCGGCGCGTGTACCACTGGCCGGCGGTGACGAAGTCGGTCAGATGGCGGGCGCCTTCAACGCCATGCAGGGCACCTACCACCGTATCGTCAGCACCGTCGCCACCACCGCAGCACAGCTCGACTCAGGTGCCGCGCGTCTTGCGGCCAGCATGAACGAGGTGCGTCACGGCATGCTCGGCCAGCAAAGCGAAACCGACCAAGCCGCGACAGCCATCAATGAAATGTCCGCCACTGTCTACCATATCGCCCAGCATGCAGGGGCGACCCGCGATCTGTCCCAGACTGCCGACACGCTCGCCGGCGGTGGGAAAGACGTGGTCAATCGCGTGCAGACGTCCATTGCCGGGCTTTCCAGCGGCGTTCAGCAGACCGCCGAAATGATCCGTCAACTCGCCGAAGACAGCCAGAAGATCAATGGTGTGGTCAGTGTCATTCACAGCATTGCCGAGCAGACCAACCTGCTGGCATTGAACGCGGCCATAGAGGCGGCCCGTGCCGGTGACCTGGGTCGTGGGTTTGCCGTGGTGGCCGATGAGGTCCGCAACCTGGCCAAACGCGTTCAGTCATCTACCGACGAGATCACTACCATGGTGTCTGCCCTGCAGTCAGGCACGCGTGATGCGGTCGAGTTTATGCAGGAAAGCTCCTACAAAGCAGACGATTGTGTGAAACAGGCCCAGGAAGCAGGAGCGGCATTGGCCGAGATCACTGGGGCAGTGGCGCAGATGCGTGAAAGCAACACCCAGATCGCCGTGGCTGCCGAACAACAGAGCCAGGTGGCAGAGGAAATGAACCGTGCCGTCGTCAGCATCCGTGATGTGACCGAGCAAACCGTGCAGCAGACCGTAGGTTCGGCCACCACCAGTTCGGAACTTGCGACACTGGCCGGGGCGCTGAACAAGGCTATAGGTCAACTGAAGCTATAACGGTCATAGGCAGTGGCGATTGGCTCTGGCCGCGCCTGCACACTACGCTTTGGGCATGACCGAGAGGAAATGCCCATGAACAAACGTCTACCCAATCTGCTCGCCTGGCAATGGCGCGGCTACCCGCACAGTCATCGTCACCCTGCAAACCTGGTGCTGCATTTGATTGCGGTTCCGCTGTTCATTCTGGGCGTCCTGTTGATCGTGTCCGGATTGTTAGGGCTGGATATCGTGCAGCTGGCGGTCGGCGTGCTCGCCCTGGTCGCGGCCCTTGGACTTCAACGTCACGGCCATCGCCTGGAAGCTGATACCCAAGAGCCCTTCATCAACCGCACCGACCGTGTTCAACGTGTACTCAGCGAGCAGTTCATCACGTTCCCGCGTTTTGTGGTGAGTGGCGCGTGGTGGCAGGCCTGGCGCGACCGTCACAAGCCTCGGCGGTGACGGGCATCACCCAAACACCGTCACCGTTTGCCTGCTCAAGGCCAACAATGCGCCGTCTGCACTCCATAATGCAGCGGCCGCATGGCCATATCCCTCGCGTGCGTATTCGGTTTCCACACGGTACTGGCACCAATCGCCAGCGTTCAGCGAGCGTACAGACTGGACGAATTCGATGGTCCAGGTAAGTGTACTGCCGGCTGCAGGCTGTCTGAGCATGGGCAGAACGCTAGGTGGCCAGGCGTCTACCAACGCCAGCAGGTGCGCCTCGTTCATTTCCCCGTCTTGCAGGTCACGCAGGCGCACCCAGCCCCCCATGGTGCGCGAGTCATTGCCGCTGAACGGAAGACCACCGATCGCCCAGCGCAACTCCAGGTTTTTCATGAATTGCGGTGTCACACCTGGGATATGAGGCAATGGTGCTGCACTCGCCTCAAGCGCCGGCATTTCTGGTGCAGGTACGGCGGGTACGGACACGGCAGAGCTTCGTGCAGCCCCGAAACTGCCCTGTACCAGCGTCACCACCTGTCCTTGCTGCACGGCGCGGCCCAGCAGCGTGCTGACACCCGTGCCATGGCGCAATAGCTCGACCTCCAGCCGAATCGGGGTATCTGCCGAGGCAGGACTCACGAAAGTAATGGCCAGTGAGCGCACCGGGCGGTCATGACCTAGCCGGGAACGCATCGCCTCGAACACCATGGCAGCCATCAGGCCGCCAAAAATCGCTCGCCCCTGGCCCCAGCCTGCCGGCACGCGCACGCTGTCGGGATGAGCTCTGGCAGCCTTGAGCACTTGTTCGAACGTCATTGGGCAGCTCCTGCACGAGTAACGGTGCTCCCATCCTAGCCGGCCCTGGCCCCTGCAACAGCCTTCATATCGGTCATTGTCCGGGCTTGCGACGGGCCAACGCAGCACCCAACGCGTCCAGCGTGCTGTCCGACCGCCGCTCGGCCTCTTCCAACTGGTGTTGCCATCCGCTAATGCAGCCCGCCAGATCGGCGTGCTGTTGCGCTTGCAGCAACCATTGCAGACGGTCATGCCAATCCCCCAGATCGCCCTGTGCTCGTTTCAGGGTGCGTTTGAGCTTCTTCGGGGCGTGGCCGAACTGGGGGTAGGCTTCGTCTGCGTACCGCGCTCGTTTGATCAGCAACCGCAACCGGTGACGATCGTGATTGGGATCCTGCAAGGCCTCGGTCAGCTTGCGCCACTGTTTGCGCAAGCGTTTCTCGATACGCTTGTCCAACGCCTGAATCAGGCCATCGCGATCTGCGCCACGCAAAAACGCGGGAAACGCATCCACCGCCCCCAGTAACCGGGTCAGCTGCGGGCTGCGTGCGACGCTGGCGTAGGATGGCCCTCGCCCTTGCAGACGCCTGCGCCCGGCCTGCTCGAACCCTTGGGTAATGAGGGCGGCGCCCAGCACTTCGGCATCGCGCAGCGGCGTGGTGAGCGTCCCTAGCGCCTTGGCGGCACTTTCGAGTTGCTCCACACCAGGCAGCCCGCGCAGTGGTCGTACCAGGCTGCGCAGGCGGCGCACGGTGGTGCGCAGGTCGTGCAGGGCTTCACTGTCGGTGTCGACCGCCAGGCGTTCGCGGCACGCCAGGAGCCTGACGTGCAAGGTGATGATCTGGGCGATGAGGTGATCAAGCATGTCAGACATGTGGCAACCCTCGATCAACGGCCGGCACGGGACTCACGGATGTAGAAGCGTGCTTTTTCAGCCTTGCGCGTGCAGCTTTCGTAACCCTCGAATTGCTGCTGCGTCTTGGCGCCTGTAAGCAGCGACAGCGCCTTGGAATAACTCACGGCCCCCGCAAAGCCTTCAGCCTTGGCCAGGTCAAGCTCCTTCCAGGCGGCGTCCAGTTGTGTGGCACAGCTGTCACGGTATGCCGTCTTGCCAGCGCAACCAGCAAGGGTCAGAGCAATCAACGGCAGGCAGATCCAGGCTTTCATCAGCTAAACCTCTGAGGGAGAGAAACAATGCATGTTCGACGCCAACCCCTTGTAAAAGTGCCCGCCTGGCTTTGACCAAGCAGGTCCTCGACAGGTTGCGCATTGCTGCCAAGGGTACGATGCGTGCATTGTAGAGCTTAAGTGGCGAACGCTGAGGGAAGTTGATGAACAAACGCGTGGCATTGGTGCTCGGATCAGGCGGGGCCAGAGGGTATGCGCACATCGGCGTGATCGAGGAGATCGAACGCCGCGGATATGAAATCGCCTGCATTGCCGGGTGCTCCATGGGAGCGGTCGTTGGCGGCATTTACGCTGCAGGCAAGCTTGAGCAATACAAACGCTGGATCGAGAGCCTGGACTATCTGGATGTCCTGCGCCTGGTAGATGTTAGCTTTAGTCTGGGCGCTATTCGGGGCGACAAGGTCTTCGGTCAGATCCGCAAGATAGTAGGCGACATCAACATTGAGCAATTGCGCATTCCTTATACCGCCGTTGCAGCTGACCTGACCAACCAACAGGAAATCTGGTTTCAGGAAGGCTGCCTGCACCAAGCCATGCGCGCCTCGGCTGCCATACCCAGTCTATTCACGCCCGTGGTTCAAGGTAACCGCATGCTGGTCGACGGCGGCATCCTCAACCCGTTACCCATCGTGCCCGTGGTATCGAGCCACTGCGACCTGATCATTGCGGTCAACCTCAACGCCACCAACCAGAAGCAGTATCAACTTCCAGTGATAGAGCGACCTGCAGCCTTCAAGATGAGATTCGATGCACTGATCAACTCGCTTGGCTCGCACCTGCCGTTTCGCCGCAAGCCCGCCGAAGAGTTGGTCCGTATTGAAAAAGGCATGACGCGCGATCGTTTTTCTCCCGTGAACCCGTGGCTGGCCGAATCGGCAGATCCGCAGGCACAGCAGCCTACGGCGGCCCCCGAAAGCGAAGGCGCGCCCAAGTCTGCCACCGGTTCGTTCATCATCGACAACGTAGGGCCGGCCTCGCTGCTGGACTTGATCAACCAGAGTTTCGAAGTCATGCAGACTTCACTGGCGCAGTACAAGATCGCCGGCTATCCGCCTGACGTACTGATCAACGTGCCCAAGCGTGTGTGTCGCTTCTTCGAGTTCTACAAGGCGCCCGAGCTGATCGCACTGGGCCGCGAGATCGCACGCGACACATTGGACAATCATGAGGGTGTCAAACGCTAACGCTTGCGGTGCCTGCGCACAGGAAAAAAACAGGCCGCTTATAGCGGCCTGTCGCGTGTTTCCAAACGGCTTTAGTAACGCGTGATGTCCGCGTTGGCCTCCAGCTGTTTGCGGTAGGCGGCGAAGTCCTGCTGACCCGCACGAGACGCCAAGTAGCGGCGGATCTGCTGCTTCTCTTCATCAGTGGCCGCAGCACCGTCATTGACACCCTTGAGTTGCAGCACGACCAGGCTGCCATCACGCAGCACGACGCTGCCATAGACGGGCTTGTCCTTGGCTTGCGGCTTGCCGAGACGGAACAATGCCTGCAGCTCGACAGGATCGATACCTTCCTGACCACGCGAGACGGCTTCATAGGGCTTCCAGCCCTGGCCTTCCTGAACGCTTCCAGGGGCGATGGAGCCATCACGCAGCCCCGCGATCAGCTTGTCCGCCTTGGCCTTGAGGGCAGCGGTGGCTTTCTCTTTGGCCAGATGCTCGCGAATGTTCTTGGCAACCGTCTCGAGTGGCAGCTGTGCAGGCTTGCGGTGTTCCTTGACGCGCAGTACCACCGTCGTCTCCGGATCGAGCTCGATGGCGGTGCTGTTGGCACCCTCTTCCAGCACTTCCTCCGAGAACGCTGCCTGCACCACGGAGCGGTTGGCAGTGATACCGTCGCCGCCTTCGCGACCGAACGGAGCGGACGTTTGCACCTTGAGGTTCAAGTCCTGAGCCGGCTGCACCAGGTCGGAGGCCTCGTAAGCGGCATCCTGCAACTGCTTGCTGGCGTCCACGTAGCGTTGCTCGACCAGTGGCGTCTTGAGGTCGCGGGTCAGCTTGTCTTTCAGGCTCGCGAAGCTCGGCACCTCGGGCGCTTCAACGCCCAGCAGCTTAATGATGTGATAGCCGTATTCGGTACGAACCGGGGCTGAGACCTGACCGTCGTGCAGCTGATACAGCGCCTGTTCGAACGCCGGATCGTACACACCAGGGCCGGCAAAGCCGAGGTCACCGCCGTTGCTGGCCGAACCTGGGTCCTGGGAAAATTCCTTCGCCAACGCGGCGAAATCTTCACCCTTGGCCAGGCGCTGTTCGATTTCGTCAGCACGCGCCTTGGCTTGGGCATCGGTGGTCTTGTCGTTGACCTCGATGAGGATATGCGCCGCGCGGCGCTGTTCGGCCAGGTTGGCGATCTCTTTCTCGTACTGAGCCTTGAGCGCCTCGTCAGTGACCTTGGCCTGGTCAAAGAACGACGATTTCTTGAGCTCTACGTAATCGATGACGACTTGATCAGGCGACATGAACTCTTTGGCATGGGCGTCATAGTGCTGCTTGACCTCTTCGTCGCTGATCTTGATCGCGGCTGGGTCGGCCTTGAAGGTCAAGGACGCGAAATCGCGGGTCTGCTTCTCAAGGCGTGCAAAAGCATCGACTTGCTGATCGGTTACGAAGCTGCTGCCGGCGATCCCGGCACGTAACTGCCCGATGAGCATTTCTTCACCGAGCATTTCGCGAAACTGCATACGCCCATAGCCCATCTGGCGGATGACCTGGTCGAAGCGGTCGCTGTTGAACTTGCCGTCAACCTGGAACTCCGGCGTTTGAAGCATGACTTGATCGAGCGCAGCATCGGAAAACGCGAACTTGGCGTCCTTCGCACCTTCGAGCAACAGCTTGCGGCTGATCAGACCCTTGAGGGCCTCTTCACGCAGCAGCTTGTCGTCAAGCAGCGCAGGATCGAAGTCCTTACCCAGTTGCTGCACCAGCTGGCGGCGCTGCATGTCGGCCGCCTGGCTCAGCTCGTTCTGGCTGATCGTTTCGCCGTTGACCTTGGCAGCATCCTGGCTGTGGCTGGCGGCTTGGAAAATGGCTTCGAACCCGGTCAATGCCATTAATACGACAATGAGACCGATAATGGTTTTGGCAATCCAACCTTGTGAATTGTCCCTGATATTTTGCAGCATGCGTCCCCCAGAGACGGCTGTACCACTGCGTCGACAACCGCGGAGCGTGGGTAGAGTCCTGATAAAAGAAAGGCGCATCCGAGGATGCGCCTTTTCTTAGCATACGAATCAGGCGGTAACGTTTGCGTCCCGCCTTCAGCGTGCTCGGACCTGGCCTGGCCGGGTCCGGCTGAAAGAGACGACTTAGTTGACGGCGTCTTTCAGGCCTTTACCTGCCTTGAAACCTGGAACCTTGGCGGCTTCAATTTTGATCGCCTTACCGGTCTGCGGGTTACGGCCAGTACGCTCAGCGCGTTCCTTGACAGAGAAGGTGCCGAAGCCGACCAGAACGACATCGTCGCCTTGCTTCAGGGCGCCGGTGACGGTTTCGATCACTGCGTCCAGCGCTCTGCCAGCGGTGGCTTTGGGAATGTCTGCATGTGCGGCGATAGCGTCAATCAGTTCCGACTTGTTCACTCGTAAGTCCCCTTGTGCTCTATTGAGTATGTTTCTAAGTATGTAAAGAAAAGCGTGTGAAAACGGTGCTGGGTGGCCTGATGACACTCACGTGCCGCTTTATAGCAAGGCGCCGAAAATACTGTCAAGAAAGCCACCCGGGCTGAAACTGTTAGTGCGTGCTAATTCTTTCCTTTGCCTCACTGTCGCGCTTATCGTCCTTCGCGACAATCTCGGAAGCCACATCTGGCAAGGGCTCCGGGGCGTATTGCAGCGCAATTTGCAGGACTTCGTCAATCCATTTGACCGGTTTGATCTGCAGATCCTGTTTAATATTCTCCGGGATTTCCTTCAGGTCACGCACGTTCTCCTCAGGAATGATCACCGTCTTGATGCCGCCCCGGTGTGCGGCCAGCAGTTTTTCCTTGAGCCCGCCAATGGCCAGAACCTGGCCGCGCAACGTGATCTCGCCTGTCATCGCTACATCCGCGCGCACAGGTATCTGAGTGAGTGCCGACACCAGCGCGGTGCACATGCCGATGCCTGCACTCGGGCCATCTTTGGGGGTGGCGCCTTCGGGCATATGAATATGAACGTCGTGCTTTTCATGGAAGTCTGCTGCGATCCCCAGGCTGCGGGCACGGCTGCGCACCACTGTCTGCGCGGCCGTAATCGACTCGACCATGACGTCACCGAGCGAACCGGTCTTGATCAATTGGCCCTTGCCAGGAATGACCACGGACTCGATGGTGAGCAATTCGCCGCCCACTTGTGTCCATGCCAGACCCGTCACCTGGCCGATCTGGTCCTGCTGCTCGGCCAGGCCATAACGGAACTTGCGCACGCCCAGAAGGTGTTCGAGCTGCTCGCCGGTCACCTTGACGTTGACCTGCTTTTGCCCTGCATGTTCCTTGACGACCTTACGGCAGACCTTGGCAATCTGACGCTCAAGACCACGCACACCCGCTTCGCGCGTGTAGTAACGAATGATGTCGCGAATGGCCGAGACATCGATCTCCAGCTCTTCTTTTTTCAGGCCGTTCGCCTTGACCTGCTTGGGCACTAGGTATTTGACTGCGATGTTTATTTTTTCATCTTCGGTGTAACCCGGCAGACGAATGATCTCCATCCGGTCCAGCAACGCTGGCGGGATGTTCATCGAGTTGGAGGTGCACAGGAACATCACGTCCGACAGGTCGTAATCGACCTCCAGATAGTGATCGTTGAAGTTGTGGTTCTGCTCGGGGTCCAGCACCTCCAGCAGTGCCGAGGCCGGATCGCCGCGCATGTCGCTGCCCATCTTGTCGATTTCATCGAGCAGGAACAGCGGGTTGCGAACGCCCACTTTGGTCATCTTCTGAATCAACCGGCCGGGCATGGAGCCGATATAGGTCCGGCGGTGGCCGCGGATTTCAGCTTCATCCCGTACCCCGCCCAGGGCCATGCGCACGAATTTACGGTTGGTCGCAGCGGCAATGGATTCGGCCAGGGACGTCTTGCCCACGCCAGGTGGGCCAACCAGGCACAGCACTGGGCCACGGATTTTCTTGACGCGCTTTTGCACGGCAAGGTACTCGAGAATACGGTCCTTGACCTCTTCCAGACCGTAGTGGTCTGCATCAAGAATGTCTTCGGCCTTGGCAAGGTCCAGGCGCACTTTGCTCTGCGCTTTCCAAGGCACCTGAACCAGCCAGTCCAGGTAGGAACGCACTACGGTGGCCTCAGCCGACATCGGCGACATTTGCTTGAGCTTGTTCAGCTCAGCCTGGGCCTTGGTCATGGCGTCCTTGGGCAGGCCAGCGGCCTCGATACGCTTTTTCAGCTCCTCGAGCTCGTTATGACCCTCATCACCATCGCCAAGCTCTTTCTGAATGGCCTTCATCTGCTCATTCAGGTAGTACTCGCGCTGGCTGCGCTCCATCTGCTTTTTCACCCGGCCACGGATGCGCTTTTCGACCTGCAGCAGGTCAATCTCGGCATCAAGCAGTGCCAGGACATGCTCGACCCGCGTTGGCAGGTCGACGATTTCCAGAATTTCCTGTTTCTGCTCGATCTTCAGGGCCATGTGAGCGGCCATGGTGTCGACCAGACGCCCGGGCTCATCGATGCTGTTGAGCGATGACATCACTTCGGCAGGCACTTTCTTGCCCAGTTGCACGTACTGCTCGAACTGCGAAAGCAGTGTGCGCACAAATACTTCCGACTCGCGCTCTACAGCCTCGGTTTCGTCGATCAGGGACACTTCGGCGCGCACATGGCCATCGACTTCACTGAAGCGCTCGACAGTACCCCGCTGCTCACCTTCGACCAGCACTTTCACGGTACCGTCAGGCAGTTTCAGCAGCTGGAGCACGGTGGCTACGGTACCAACGCGGTATAGCGCGTCTTCGCCCGGATCGTCATCAGCCGGGTTTTTCTGGGCGAGCAGGAGAATCTGCTTTTCGCCCGTCATCGCGGCTTCGAGGGCCTCGATGGATTTCTCACGCCCCACAAACAGCGGGATGACCATGTGCGGGTAAACAACGACGTCGCGCAATGGCAAAAGAGGCAAGTCGAGGGTGGTCTTCATGATTTCGCCTCTACAGCGGCCTTAGTGGCCGGAAACCGTGGAATTGATGTTTGGACCTAATGTGGGGGTACACCCACGAAATTACAAGCGCTGGCGCAGGAAAAGCAAAAAGGGGGCCCAAGGCCCCCTCTGTGCTACACGGTCAGGCGACCTGCCCCTTAATCAGGCGTCAGGCGCGGCCTTGGCTTGCGGCTCGCTGTTCTCGTAGATCATCAGCGGCTGCGAGGTACCCTCGATGACGCTTTCATCGATCACCACCTTGCTGACTTCCTTCGCAGAGGGAATCTCGTACATGGTGTCGAGCAGCACGCCTTCCAGAATGGAACGCAGGCCACGGGCGCCAGTCTTGCGCTCCAACGCTTTGCGAGCAACGGCCTTGAGCGCATCACTGCGGAACTCGAGGTCGACGCTTTCCATCTCGAACAGCTTGGCGTACTGCTTGGTCAGCGCGTTCTTGGGTTCGGTCAAGATCTGGATAAGCGCTGCTTCGTCCAGCTCATCAAGCGTTGCCAATACTGGCAAGCGGCCCACAAACTCGGGGATCAGGCCAAACTTGACCAAGTCGTCAGGCTCGACCTCACGCAGAGACTCGCCGACTTTCTTGCCCTCTTCCTTGCTGCGCACTTCAGCACCGAAGCCCATGCCACCTTTGGTGGAGCGGTTCTGGATGACCTTTTCAAGGCCGGAGAACGCGCCACCACAGATGAACAGGATATTGCGGGTATCAACCTGCAGGAATTCCTGCTGCGGGTGTTTGCGGCCGCCCTGTGGAGGGACGGAAGCAACAGTGCCCTCGATGAGCTTCAGCAAAGCTTGCTGCACACCTTCACCCGAAACGTCACGGGTGATGGACGGGTTGTCCGACTTGCGCGAAATCTTGTCGATTTCGTCGATGTAGACAATACCCATCTGGGCTTTTTCCACATCGTAGTCGCACTTCTGCAGCAGCTTCTGAATGATGTTCTCGACGTCCTCACCCACATAACCGGCTTCGGTCAGGGTGGTGGCGTCCGCGATCGTGAACGGTACGTTCAACAGGCGCGCCAGGGTTTCGGCAAGCAAGGTCTTACCCGAGCCCGTCGGGCCGATGAGCAGGATGTTGCTCTTGCCCAGCTCGACGTCGTCACCCTTCTTGTCACGCTGGTTCAAGCGCTTGTAGTGGTTGTAAACCGCCACGGCAAGCACCTTTTTCGCGCGTTCCTGACCAATGACGTACTGGTCGAGGATACCGCTGATTTCTTTCGGCGAAGGCAATTTGTGCGCGCTGCTTTCGGCCTGGGCTTCCTGCACCTCCTCGCGGATGATGTCATTGCACAGGTCGACGCACTCGTCGCAGATAAATACCGAGGGCCCGGCAATCAGTTTGCGCACTTCGTGCTGGCTTTTGCCGCAGAAGGAGCAATAAAGCAATTTGCCGCTGTCCTCGCCGTTACGGGTGTCAGTCATTCGATCGATCCAATCCGGTAGGCTTGCAACACAAGATGAAGGCAATTGCGGGCTTTTTCAAGTCCGCAGGCAGGCGCGTCATGCGCCTACCTGCCCTGGCCTCCCGCTTCAGGAAGCCAGTTGCCGCTTGTCGTATACCGAGTCGATCAGGCCGTACTCGGCTGCGCGCGAGGCGCTCATGAAGTTGTCACGCTCGGTGTCGCGCTTGATGGTTTCCAGATCCTGGCCGGTGTGGTAGGCCAGAAGCTCGTTCAGGCGCGCCTTGATGTTCAGGATTTCCTGGGCATGGATCTCGATATCGGTAGCCTGGCCCTGGAACCCGCCCAGTGGCTGGTGAATCATCACGCGCGAGTTCGGCAGGCAGTGACGCTTGCCCTTGGCACCGGCGGCGAGCAGGAACGCACCCATGCTGCAGGCCTGGCCGATGCAGATGGTCGATACGTCCGGCTTGATGAACTGCATGGTGTCGTAGATCGACATGCCGGCGGTCACGGACCCACCCGGCGAGTTGATGTACAGATGGATATCCTTGTCCGGGTTTTCCGCCTCAAGGAACAACATCTGTGCGACGACGAGGTTGGCCATGTAGTCTTCGACCGGGCCAACAAGGAAGATCACGCGCTCCTTCAGGAGGCGCGAATAGATGTCGTAGGCGCGCTCGCCACGGGCGGACTGCTCGATAACCATAGGGACCAGGCCGCCTGCAGCCTGGATGTCAGAGCTCTGCTGAATAAAAGAATTGCGGGACATGTCCTGCGCTCACTCCCAAATAGTCATGGCTTGAATACACACAAGCCAGCGCGAAGGCTGGCTTGTGGGGGCTTCCTGCGAAAAGACCGCTTACTCGGCTTCGTCAGGTGCCTGGGCTGGCTTGACGGCCTCTTCATACGAGACCGACTTGTCAGTCACAGTCGCTTTCTGCAGAACAGTATCCACAACTTGTTCTTCAAGTACAACCGAACGCACTTCGTTCATCTGCTGGTCGTTCTTGTAGTACCAGGCGATGACTTGCTCAGGCTCCTGGTAAGCCGAGGCCATCTCCTCGATCATTTCGCGAACCTTGGCATCGTCTGGCTTGAGGTCATACTGCTTGACCACTTCTGCGACGATCAGGCCCAGCGCAACACGGCGCTTGGCTTGCTCTTCGAACAGCTCGGCCGGCAGTTGCTCAGGCTTGATGTTGCCACCGAACTGCTGAACAGCCTGCACGCGCAGACGGTTGACTTCGTTTTCCAGCAGAGCCTTTGGCGCTTCGATCGGGTTGGCGGCCAGCAGACCGTCCATGACCTGGTTCTTGACCTTGGTCTTGATGGCCTGGCGCAGTTCACGCTCCATGTTCTTGCGAACTTCGGCGCGGAAGCCTTCCAGGGTCGATTCCTTGATGCCGAACTGTGCGAAGAATTCTTCGTTCAGCTCAGGCAGCACAGGGGCCGACACGCTGTTCACGGTGATGGTGAACTCGGCGGCCTTGCCGGCCAGGTCCAGGTTCTGGTAATCCTCTGGGAAGGTCACGTTGACGACGCGCTCTTCACCAGCCTTGGCGCCGACCAGGCCGTCTTCGAAGCCTGGGATCATGCGGCCGGAGCCCAGCACCAGCTGAGTACCTTTGGCCGAGCCACCGGCGAAGGTTTCACCGTCAACCTTGCCAACGAAGTCGATGTTGAGCTGATCGTCGGTTTGAGCGGCGCGCTCGACGACTTCGAAACGCGTGTTCTGCTTGCGCAGCACTTCCAGCATGTTGTCCAGATCGGAATCGGCGACTTCGGCGCTCAGGCGCTCGACGTTGATCGACTCCAGGCCGGCAACGGTGAACTCCGGGAACACTTCGAAGACCGCGACGAACTCCAGGTCCTTGCCTTTTTCGAACGACTTGGGCTCTACGGACGGCGCGCCGGCAGGGTTCAGTTTCTGCTCGACGATGGCTTCGTAGAAGGAAGCCTGAACCAGATCACCGAAGGCTTCCTGGCGGGCATCGGCCTCGAAGCGCTGACGGATCACGCTCATGGGCACCTTGCCAGGACGGAAGCCGGCAACCTTGGCGCGCTTGGCAGTCTGCTGCAGACGCTTGTTGACTTCGTTCTCGACGCGCTCAGCCGGAACGGCGATGGTCATGCGGCGCTCGAGAGCGGAAGTGTTTTCAACAGAAACTTGCATGGATATTCCTCGTTGCACAGACGTTAGCCGGCGTTAGCCCGACTCCAGAATCAAGGGCAAGCATTCTAGTGAGTCGCGCTGCAGAAGTCACCCCACTCGGGACGACCTGAAACAACGCCGGTCGATTAACTTTCAAGGGCCGCACGGCACACCGCGCGACCTGTTTCCAATAAGCCTGGCCCGACATTCCGGCCAATACGTGCCGCAACATCTTGCTCAACAAATACACCTTGAACCGCACGGCCCTTATTCGAGCTCGATCTCGTTGAACTGGCAGTACTCCTCCCAGGACAATCCAAGCGCATCGGCCACCTCTCGGTGGGTCTCCAAGCGCATGGCCCGCAATTGTTCCGGGGTTTCAGCGATCAGCTCAAGTGCGAGCTCCCAGGGCTGGATGCCTCGTTGTTCAGCGGCATCCTCGAACGCCCACTGAATTTGCTGCGCCTGCTCACGAGCATCCAGCGCGCGGATCTCTTCGAGCAGGTGAGGGTTCGCTTCGGCGAAACGCTGCAGCGCGGCAGCCTGGCGGGCTTCTTTTGCGATCATTGGCTATGTCCTGGTACTTCCCGCTTCACCGGGTTTCAACCGGCTGAAATCTATCAGCTTTTATTGGGATGCCACCAGCGGATTGCAAGGGCGGCTAGCAACAAATACTGATCCCCCGCTTCATGTCGGCGGTTCACCTGAAAGGTGCGGCCAGCAGCGGAGCCGCCCGTGTGGCGAGCCAGCCCCCTTGGGAGCGGGCGAGTCGAGCGCGATGACTGCCCTGATTACCACAGGATCAGCCACGCCACGCACTCACTCAGGGTCCGGACGCACCAAAAACAAAAGGCGCCCGATCTCACGATCAAGGCGCCTTTCATATAAAGATGGGGTGGACGATGGGAATCGAACCCACGACAACTGGAATCACAATCCAGCGCTCTACCAACTGAGCTACGCCCACCATATTGCGGTGTAACGGTACTGCCTTACTGAAGCATGGTGCGGACGAAGAGACTCGAACTCTTACAGCTTGCGCCGCTGGAACCTAAATCCAGTGTGTCTACCAATTTCACCACGTCCGCGTAACGCTTAAAACAAAGGCGCCAGTTACAGCGCGGCGCCTTCGAAGAATATGGGGTGGACGATGGGAATCGAACCCACGACAACTGGAATCACAATCCAGCGCTCTACCAACTGAGCTACGCCCACCAAAACGCGTTCAATCACCTTGCTTGCCAAAGCTGCCTAAGTGGCGCACCCGGCAGGACTCGAACCTGCGACCATCCGCTTAGAAGGCGGATGCTCTATCCAGCTGAGCTACGGGCGCTTAAGCATGAAGCCTAACCGAACAAGGCACTGACAGCTCACTGCCAAACGACTCATTCTGCCCGACTTCGCCAACCAGTGCTAGGCTGTGCCCGACAAGTGCGGCGAATCTTATAGCCGACCCCTGGGGTCGTCAACAACTTTCTAAAAAAAATTTAAATTATTGAAGGGGTTAGGGCATTTGCCCGACCGCCCGCCTTTGCCCTCCGGCCATGTCGTGCGAGAATACGCGTTCTTTATTGTTTCCCTTCCGATGGTTAATCACGCGTCTATGACTGCACAACTAATCGATGGCAAGGCGATTGCCGCCAAGCTGCGCCAGCAAATCGCTCAACGTGTCGCGCAGCGGCGCCAGGAGGGCCTGCGCACGCCGGGCCTGGCAGTGATTCTGGTCGGCACCGACCCTGCCTCCCAGGTTTACGTCTCGCACAAGCGCAAGGATTGCGAAGAGGTAGGCTTCCTGTCGCAGGCCTTCGACCTGCCGAGTCACACCACGCAAGAAGCACTTACTGAACTGATCGATCGTCTCAATGACGACCCGTCCATTGACGGCATCCTGCTGCAACTGCCGCTGCCCGCGCACCTCGACGCATCGTTGCTGCTCGAGCGCATCCGCCCGGACAAGGATGTGGACGGCTTCCACCCCTACAACGTCGGTCGCCTCGCACAACGCATTCCGCTGCTGCGCCCCTGCACACCCAAAGGCATCATGACCCTGCTTGAAAGCACGGGGCAGGACCTGTACGGCATGAATGCCGTGATCGTCGGGGCCTCCAACATCGTTGGCCGGCCAATGGCGCTGGAGTTGTTGCTCAGCGGATGTACGATCACCGTGTGCCACCGCTTCACCCAGGACCTGGCAGGACATGTTGGGCGCGCGGACCTGGTGGTCGTAGCCGCGGGCAAACCCGGGTTGGTCAAGGGTGAATGGATCAAGGAAGGCGCCATCGTCATCGATGTCGGCATCAACCGTCAGGAAGATGGCAAGCTGGTGGGCGACGTCGTCTACGAAACCGCCCTCCCCCGTGCTGGCTGGATTACCCCGGTACCGGGTGGCGTGGGCCCGATGACCCGCGCCTGCCTGTTGGAAAACACCTTGTATGCGGCCGAGACGCTTCACGGCGATTGAGGCGAGCGAGCATGGCGGCCCTGCCGTCATTGCGTGAGCGAGGGGCGGTCATCGGCCGCCCCATTTTGATTCAGGCGAAATCGATTATCGGTTAGCCTGGGCGTCCTGCCACCGCATGTAGTCATCGCTAATCACTGCCCCTGCCATCCAACGCCAGAACTCCTCCTGGCCCTTCCTGCCAACGCGCGGCAATTCCCACTGCACAGAATGATCTAGCAACTCATTACCGCATTGGGCTTGCAAGAAACACGTCTGCGCTATACATGCTGAGCCCGCTCGGGCCTTTAGGCCACCCGCGGCCTGTATCCCATGGTCCCTCGCGCTTAACGCTGCGCTCCACTGGCAAGCTTATTGCTGCCTATATCCCGCCGCCTAGGCTCTGGGTTCTTGGATTGGTGATCTTGCGCTCACTGCACATTGATAGAGCATAAAGAGCCTACGCGCACCATGACTGGTCAGACCGGTAAGGCCAAAACTGCTTGCATTGCTCCGCGATTAGGCGTTTTATGGCCAGGCGCTGAACAAACCGGTAAGACCACAATAATTAAGTCCTGCGCTCATTCGCCCCGTGCGGCCAACGAAGCAAGGACACCGACCTGAGATCACTCCCATGCTCAAATGGTGCTCGCGTTCGATCTTCCTTCAAGTCGTGCTGGGGCTGGCCCTTGGCGTTGCTTGCGGCCTGAGTTTCCCCGACCTTTCCTTGCAGCTCAAACCCCTCGGCGATGGTTTCATCAAGCTGATCAAGATGTTGATCGGCCTGATCGTCTTTTGCGTAGTGGTCAGCGGCATTTCCGGTGCCGGTGACCTAAAGAAGATCGGTCGCATCGGCCTCAAATCGGTCATCTACTTCGAAGTGCTTACCACGCTGGCCCTGATCATTGGCCTGGTGTTCGCATTCACCAGTGGTATCGGTAGCGGCGCCAATATCCACCTCGACCAGTTGTCCGGCGCTGACGCCAGCAGCCTGGCCGAACGTGGTCAGCACATCCATGGCGCCACAGCATTCTTCATGGACCTGATCCCCACCTCGGTGATAGGCGCCTTCGCCGACAACAATATCCTGCAGGTACTGTTGTTCTCGGTACTGTTCGGCAGCGCGCTCAACCTGGTCGGCGACTCGGCTGCGGGCATTTCACGGCTGATCAACGAGCTCAGCCATGTGATCTTCCGCATCATGGGCATGATCGTGCGCCTGGCGCCCATTGGCGTGTTCGGCGCCATCGCTTTCACCACCAGCAAGTACGGCCTGGAGTCGCTGCAGCATCTGGGCGGCTTGGTGGCGCTGTTCTACCTGACGTGTGCAGGGTTCGTGCTGATCGTGCTGGGTACCGTCATGCGCTTGTCGGGGCTGAAACTGCTGCCCCTGATCAAGTATTTGCGCGAAGAGCTGACCATCGTTCTGGGTACGGCTTCTTCCGATGCCGTGCTCCCGCAAATCATGCGCAAGCTCGAACACCTGGGCATCGGCAGCTCGACGGTCGGGCTGGTGATTCCCACCGGTTATTCCTTTAACCTTGATGGTTTCTCCATCTACCTGACCTTGGCCATCGTCTTCATCGCCAACGCGACCGGTACGCCCCTGGCGATGACCGACCTGCTGACGATCCTGCTGGTTTCACTGGTGACGTCCAAGGGCGCGCATGGGATTCCCGGATCGGCGCTGGTGATCCTTGCCGCGACACTGACGGCAGTCCCTGCGATCCCGGTGGTGGGCCTGGTGTTGGTACTGGCCGTGGATTGGTTCATGGGGATCGGGCGCGCACTGACCAACCTGATCGGAAATTGCGTTGCCACCGTGGCCATCGCCCGCTGGGAAAAAGACATCGACCTGGAGCGCGCTCAGAATGTGCTCGACGGCAAGCCTGGTTTTGCGCACAACCCGCGTAAGCAGCCTGCAGCCCACCAACAGGAATTCTGAAAGAAAAGGGCCGGCTCGCATGCCGGCCCCTGAAGGAGCGAAACGTGATCAGCTCATCAACCGTCGTCAACGCTGTGGTGGAAAAGCTGCGTCAAGCCCTCGCCCGTGGCCAATGGCGCAGTGGCGACATGCTCCCAGGCCAGCGAGAACTGGCCGAACAACTGGGCATCAGCCGCCCGAGCCTGCGTGAGGCGGTCATCGTGCTCGAGACCCTTGGGCTGGTGCGCGCTTTGCCTGGCAAAGGTGTACTGGTGCTGGATGCCGAGCCAACTGCCTCGGCTTCGGCGCCCACTAGCAGTGCACAGGCCAGCCTCGCCGATGTGCTGGAGCTGCGTTACACCCTCGAACCCTTCATCGTCGGACTGGTGGCTCAGTCGGCCAACAGCCAGGACATCGGCCAGCTACGGCTGACCCTGATGGATATGCGTGAAGCCTTGGAGGCCGATGACAGCGAAGCAGGCATGAACGCCTACATTGCCTTCCACCAGGCGCTGTTTGCCCTGACCACCAACCCGATCTTCCAGAGCGTAGTGGAGCAAACGGGAAATGCCCTGAAACAAAGCGCCGACATGCTGCGCAATTCGCCCGAGCACCTGGCTGCCCGGCTCAAGGAAAATGAAGCCGTGGTGCGCGCGATCCGTGAGCGCAACAGCACACAAGCCAGCGCCCAGATGCGCCAACACATTCTTGCCGAGGGTTCGCGCATGGGCATTGCGCTCAATGTTCCTGACGAACATCGGCACCCATAATCCAGGAGAGCGACCATGAATGGTACACATCGCCTGCCCGATCTGCTTGCAGCCGGTGAGACCCGACTTTCTGCTGAACAGATCTACCCACGGTTGTTCGATGCCATTCTGGAGCAGCGCCTGCCGCCTGGCACCTTGCTGCCAGAGCAAGCGCTGGGCCAGGCATTCGGCGTGAGCCGCACGGTCATCCGCCGGGTGTTGGGCCGCTTGAGCGACCAGCGGGTAGTGGTGCAACGTCCAAGCCACACGGCTCACTTGGCTGCGCCCGATCCTAATCAGGCGCGCCAGGTACTGAGCGCGCGGCGGCTTGCCGAGACCACGCTGATTACCCTGGCCGCCGAGCGCGCCCGTCCCGGGCAACTCAAGCAGCTACGCCAATTGGTCGAGCGTGAACGCATGCACCATGAAAAAGGCGAACGCTGCGCCGCTATACGTCTGGGTGGGGAGTTTCATCTGAAACTGGCCCAGATGGCTGCCAATGAACCGTTGTCGCGCTTTCTCAATGGGTTGGTGCCCATGACGTCCCTTATCATCGCGCGCTACGAGTCACCGTGCTGTGACCATTGCGCCTGGCAAGAACATGCAGCGCTGATCGACGCGCTCGAGCGAGGCGATGCACAGGCAGCCCTCGCCCTGATGAACGAGCATCTTGACCGGCTTGAAACCAAGCTCCGACTGGACTGAGCCGGGTTGGTCGTCAAGGCCTACTGACAGCGGCGCCTCACGTTGCAGCCATTGCCGAACTGGGCAGGCCGAATAGTTTGTCGAAGGCCCAGTTGTAGACGAAGGTGTAGCAAGGCACCAGCACGATGAATGCCATGTCCACCAACAGTGCATCGACCAGACTCATGTCCAACCACCACGCGATCAGCGGAATCAGGTAGATCACGAGGGTCAGCTGAAACCCTACTGCGTGCACTACGCGCCTAGCCACGCTGCGCCCTCGTGTGGCTTGCCGGCTTTCCCAATACTCAAACAACGTGTTGTAGATCAGGTTCCAGATCATGGCGATGGTCGTGATCATCACCGCGAGCGGACCCGTGTGAGAGGCCTGGGTATCGGACAGGTAGGCCAAGCCCAAGGTGGACATGCACAACCCAATCAACTCATAGAACGTTACATAAACCAGTTTGCGCTTCAAACCCTGCACTGCATCGACCTCATTCAAATAGCGTGGGCCGGGTATAGTGAGTCATTAGATCTGACAGCAAAAGTTAGCAGCTTTCAGTCTGGCTGACAGGAGAAGCGTATGTCATTTAACAGTGAAACCATCCAGGTCTTTCTCACCGTCCTGGACAGAGGCTCGTTTTCTGCTGCCGCGCGCAGCCTGCAGCGCGTGCCCTCGGCAATCAGCATGGCAATTGGCAACCTGGAGGCCGAGCTGGGTTATGACCTGTTCCAGCGCGGACCTCGCGAGGTTCGCCCCACAGCCCAGGCCCTGGCACTTGAGCCCCATGCGAGGTTGATTGCCGAGCAGTTGGGTTTGCTGCAAGTCCATGCTGTAGAGCTTTCCCAAGGCCTGGAGAGCAACCTCACGTTGGCGGTAGTTCCAGATGTTGACCAGCGGCCCTTGATAGCTGCCATTGCCGAGGTCGGCGAACGTTATCCATTGCTGGAAATAGCGATACTGAGTGCGCCGCAAGAACAAGCGTTGGGTTTGCTGGACAGTGGTCGGGCAGACCTGTGCGTGGCATTTGCAGGGCTTCAAGTTGACCCGCAGCGCGGGTTTCAGCTGATGGGTGTCGAGTCTCTGGTGGCGACCCTCGCTCCCCATCACCCGGCCGCACGGCCTGGTGCAATCCAGAACCTCGAAGACCTTACAGCCGTGCGGCAGATCCTGGTACGCAGCCGCGACCTGCCATTGAGCGATCCGCGCATGGTCATTGGTGCCACGCATTGGACGACTGACAGCTTCGATATCGCCCTGCAGATGGTCGAGGCAGGCCTGGGTTGGGGTGATCTGCCGCTGTCCAGGGTCGCGCCTCTACTGGACGCGGGCCGCCTGCAACGTCTGACCTTCCATAACACGCGCAATGAGCTGCAACTCCCGGTGCATGTGTTCTGGCGCAAGCAGCAACCGTTGCTGAAAGCTGCAAGGATGCTGGTCGAGCGGCTGGCCTTGAGGTGATCGCCGCTTGTCGAAAGCTGTGAGAAATTTCCGTAGGCGTATCAACCTTTTATCCGCCACGCCGATACCCCTTTCGACAGGGCTGATAGCGCACCACACCCGCGCTGCGCCCTCCCGTTAATGGCTCAAGGTCTCGAAACATGAACCTGAAATTTCGCCACAAGATTCTGCTCAGCGCCAGCGGCGTAGTAGTATTGGCATTCGCCTTGTTCACGCTGTACAACGATTACCTGCAACGCAATACGATCCGGCAGAACATCGAGGCTTCGGTCGAACAATCCGGCGCATTGACCGCCAGCAGCGTGCAGAACTGGATGAGCGGGCGCATTCTCGTGCTGGAAAACCTTGCGCAAGACATTGCCCAGCTTGGAACGGGGGATACCCTCGCAGGCTTGGTGGATCAGCCTTCCTATACACGCAACTTCCTGTTCACCTACATGGGCCAAGCCAACGGGGTGTTCACGCAGCGCCCGGATGCGCAAATGCCTGCCGACTACGATCCACGTAAACGCCCTTGGTACAGCGCAGCTGCCAATGCCGGCCAGACCCTGCTGACCCCACCCTATCAAGCGGCCGTGGGTGGCTTGGTGGTGACGGTAGCCATCCCGGTCAAAAGTCGGTCCAATGGCGAGCTATTGGGCGTGGTGGGCGGCGACGTCAGCCTCGATACGCTGGTCGAAATCATCAACAGTGTCGACTTTGGCGGCATAGGCCACGCGTTTCTTACCGACAGCGACGGCCAGGTGATCGTCAGCCCCGACAAAGACCAGGTCATGAAAAACCTGAAGGACATCTACCCTGGCGCCAATCTGCGCGTAGCACCGGGTATGCAGGACGTCGTGCTCAATGGCCAGGAACGTTTGATTTCGTTTGCGCCGGTAGCGGGCCTGCCCTCGGCCAAGTGGTACATCGGTCTTTCGATCGACAAGGACAAGGCTTATGTAGCCCTGAGCCAGTTCCGTACTTCGGCGCTGATTGCCATGCTCATCGCGGTCGCTGCTATCGCAGGCCTGCTTGGCTTGCTGATTCCTGTGCTGATGCGCCCCTTGACCACCATGGGTCGCGCCATGCGTGACATCGCCGAAGGCGAAGGTGACCTGACCCGCCGGCTGGCGGTGCAGCATCAGGATGAGTTCGGCGAGTTGGCCACCTCCTTCAACCGCTTTGTCGAGCGTATCCATGCCTCCATCAGCGAGGTGTCGTCGGCCACACGACTGGTCCACGACCTGTCTGAAAAAGTCGTCAGCGCTTCCAATGCGTCCATCAACGGCTCTGAAGAACAAAGCATGCGCACCAACAGCGTGGCGGCAGCGATCAATGAACTGGGTGCCGCGACCCAGGAAATCGCGCGTAACGCAGCTGATGCATCGCAGCATGCGAGCGGCGCCAGTGAGCAGGCCCACGATGGCCGTGCCGTGGTGGAGGAAGCGATCAGCGCCATGACCTCGCTGTCGCAACGCATCAGCGAATCGTGCGCACAAATCGAAACCCTGAACGCCAGCACCGATGAAATCGGCAAGATCCTTGATGTGATCAAGGGCATTTCTCAGCAAACCAACTTGTTGGCCTTGAACGCGGCCATCGAAGCCGCTCGTGCAGGCGAGGCCGGCCGTGGCTTTGCCGTTGTGGCCGATGAAGTGCGAAACCTTGCCCACCGTACGCAGGAATCGGCCGAGGAAATTCATCGAATGATCACTGGTCTGCAGGTAGGCTCACGCGAGGCGGTGCATACGATGAATACCAGCCAGGTTTCCAGTGAGCAAACCGTCCAGGTAGCCAACCAGGCAGGTGAGCGCCTTGCCAGCGTCACTCAGCGCATCGGCGAAATCGACGGCATGAATCAGTCAGTGGCCACTGCCACCGAAGAACAGACTGCCGTAGTGGAAAGCCTCAACCTGGATATCACCCAGATCAATGCCTTGAATCAGCAGGGCGTGGAAAACCTAAATGAAACGCTGCGCCATTGCGATCAATTGGCCCAGCAAGCCGGCCGATTGAAGCAACTGGTGGGTAGCTTCCGAATCTGACGGTCAGGGTCGTATCGGGGGCAGCTCCTTAAGCAGGGTTGTCCCAGTTATAACCTAATAACGAACAAGTCTATTTAGCTATAAAAAAATCTATATGCTGGCTGCATCCGATAACGGGCAAAGCTGGGCAGTCGAGTAGCGTATGGATGTAGGTTCTTTCGGTTTTACCATTGCAGGATTGGTCGTAGGCTTCATTGTTGGCATGACGGGTGTAGGCGGTGGCTCGCTCATGACGCCAATCCTGCTGTGGTTCGGGATTAACCCGGCAACGGCAGTAGGCACCGACCTACTCTATGCGGCGATCACCAAGGCCAGCGGCGTGTGGGTGCATGCGCGCAACAAGAACATCGACTGGAAGATCACGGGGCTACTGAGCTTCGGCAGCGTTCCCGCCGCTGCACTGACGTTGTGGTTCCTCAGTACGCTTCACACCGACACCACGGCGGTAAATGCGATTATCAAGCAGGGCCTGGCTGTTGTATTGATCCTCACAGCCTTGGCTATCTTGTTCAAATCGCGTTTGCAGGCATTCGCCAGCCGCCATGCCGGTGACCATTACCATCTGAGCGATCGTAGCCTCAATACTCTGACTGTTCTGACCGGGGTGGTGTTGGGTGTCATGGTAACGCTCACTTCCATCGGGGCTGGCGCCCTGGGCACCGTCGCGCTCTTCCTGCTCTACCCTTCTCTGATCACACGACGCTTGGTGGGTACCGAGATAGCCCACGCCGTCCCGCTCACGCTGGTGGCTGGGCTGGGTCATGCGGGCATGGGTAACATGGACTGGTCATTGCTCGGCTACCTGCTGCTGGGTTCACTGCCAGGTATCTACCTGGGTAGCCATCTGACTGGGCGCATATCGGACCGAGTGCTGCGCCCATGCCTCGCTACGATGCTGCTGTTGATTGGCTATAAGCTGGCGTTCTGAGGGCAGTTGATCCGCAACCGCCACTGCCCGCTGAAGCTTAACTCGATGCGTGACAACGGCAGGACATCGATACGTTGTCCTGCCGTCATTGGGCAGCCCAGCACCTGTACCAATACTGCACGCATGACCATTGGGTGAGTGACCGCGGACCATTCGCCCGGCCAATCAAAATCTCCTAGCCAAGCGCTCATGCGTTGGCAAAGCGTCTGAAAGGACTCCCCTCCATGTACCTCGCTCGCGGGGTTCTCCAGCCAGTCGGCCAAGGCCGACGGCTGCTCGGCTTGTAGGCGCTTCAATGGCAGCCCTTGCCATCGCCCCATGTCGCAATCCGCCAATCCTGACGCAATCTTTGCATCACCCCAGGCCAGGGCGGTTTGCTGAGCGCGTTGTTCCGGCGCTGTGAGGATCTGAGATCCGCCGTGCGGTACGCTGCGGTGGGGCATGGACACCAGTGAGTCTGCCGGCTCAGGGAAATATCCGCGCTTTTGGGCCAGCGTTAATCCATGGCAGATCAGGGTAAGGCGAGTGGCTTTCACCTTGTAGGCCTCGGGTGTAGGAATGAACAGGTTAACAGGGAAGGCGACTGTTCTAATGACCTCGTCAGGATCGGCTTAGCGTGCACAAGGTGATTCATTGGCCTAAGGCATTTATTGTCGTCAAACGTCCTGAGCACGGTCATATGAGTACACAGCATTGAGATTTTTCACAGCCCAAAGACAAAACCCCTACCTGCATGCGCAGATAGGGGTTTTGCG
>NZ_DIIQ01000001.1:0-46488 GCF_002420785.1 Pseudomonas sp. UBA5666
TTCAGATCGAACATGAGGGCCTCTGGCGAATTAAACGGTGCAGGTGTGTTTGAAGGCATTGGGCAAGTGGCAGGCTTTGCTCGAGTGATTCTTCATGGCAGCCTGCCAAACGGAATCGCAAGTCGGTTTTTCGCAAGCAGTACCGAGTAGGCCTGCCGTCTCAACGCCGCATTAACCAGGTACTCATCGAGTCGCTTTCCTGCACTCAATTTATATTCGAAGGTACTGTTTTCGTCTTGCCAGGAAGTTCCCAATGCTCAGTAGGAATTTTCGTTGCAGGGCACGCTTCATACTCAAGCGGCATCGGTGCTTGCTCTTTGCGGCAAGCCAGATCATCACGTCATGCAAGTTAGAGAGGGCGGCGGGAATACGCAGATTGCTCTGCTAGGTCGGTAGACACCGTTTGCTGGGTGATCGCCATTTGCACAGTGTTTGGCCGCAAGCACCCTGAAGGGCCGTATCAGCCATTAATGAAGCCTAACAGGCAATAAAAAACCCCGGAGCCAGTCCGGGGTTCTTGTACGTCACACTACGCGATCAATCCTGGTTGGCCAGTTTGTGCTCGAGGTAGTGAATGTTGACGCCGCCTTTGCAGAAGCCTTCATCACGCACCAGATCACGGTGCAGCGGGATGTTGGTCTTGATGCCATCGACGACGATCTCGTCCAGGGCATTGCGCATGCGGGCCATGGCTTCGTCACGGTCCTTGCCCCAGGTGATCAGCTTGCCGATCAGCGAGTCATAGTTCGGCGGAACCGAATAACCGCTGTACAGGTGCGAATCGACGCGCACGCCGTTGCCGCCTGGTGCGTGGAAGTGCTTCACCTTGCCGGGGCTTGGGATGAACTTCTTCGGGTCTTCGGCGTTGATACGGCACTCCAGCGAGTGGCCGTGGACCACCACGTCCTCCTGGCGGAACGACAGCTTGTTGCCAGCGGCGATGCTCAGCATCTCCTTGACGATGTCGATGCCTGTGACCATCTCCGACACCGGGTGCTCAACCTGCACACGGGTGTTCATCTCGATGAAGTAGAAGCGGCCATCTTCGTACAGGAACTCGAACGTTCCCGCACCGCGGTAGCCGATCTCGATGCACGCGTCCACGCAGCGCTTGAACACTTCCTGGCGCGCTTTCTCGTCGATGCCTGGGGCCGGAGCCTCTTCCAGCACCTTCTGGTGGCGGCGTTGCAGCGAGCAGTCACGGTCACCGAGGTGGATCGCATTGCCCTGGCCGTCGGACAAGACCTGTACTTCCACGTGACGTGGGTTGGTCAGGAACTTTTCCAGGTACACCATCGGGTTGCCGAAGGCTGCACCGGCTTCGGTACGGGTGAGCTTGGCCGAGGCGATCAAATCCTCTTCCTTGTGCACCACGCGCATGCCGCGACCACCACCGCCACCGGCGGCCTTGATGATCACCGGGTAGCCGACGTCGCGGGCGATGGCCAGCGCGACTTCTTCGTCTTCCGGCAGCGGGCCGTCGGAGCCCGGCACGGTCGGTACACCCGACTTGATCATCGCGTCCTTGGCCGACACCTTGTCACCCATCAGGCGAATGGTGTCGGCTTTGGGGCCAATGAAGGCAAAGCCGGACTTCTCAACCTGCTCGGCAAAATCGGCGTTTTCCGCCAGGAAGCCGTAACCGGGGTGAATCGCGGTCGCGCCGGTGACTTCGGCAGCGGCGATGATCGCCGGGATGTGCAGGTACGAATCCTTGGACGATGCAGGGCCGATGCAGACCGACTCGTCTGCCAGGCCCAGGTGCATCAGTTCACGGTCAGCGGTGGAGTGCACGGCGACGGTCTTGATACCCAGCTCTTTGCAGGCACGCAGGATCCGCAGGGCAATTTCCCCGCGGTTGGCGATCAGGACTTTTTCGAGCTTCCCAGACATCGTTGGCTCTCCGCGATTCAAACGATGGTGAACAGCGGCTGGTCGAACTCAACCGGCTGGCCGTCTTCTACCAGGATGGCGTCGATGACACCGCCGACATCGGCTTCGATGTGGTTCATCATCTTCATGGCTTCGACGATGCACAGGGTGTCGCCTTTCTTCACGCTCTGGCCCACTTCAGCGAAGTTCGGCGAGGTCGGCGAAGGTTTGCGGTAGAAGGTGCCTACCATTGGCGAGCGGATGACGGTGCCCTTGAGGGCCGGGGCAGCGGCGGCAGCTTCGACAGCAGGGGCGGCAGCGGCGACCGGGGCAGCGGCAGGCGCAGCCATCGGGGCAGGTGCGTAGAACTGCTGGGCAGCTGGGGTCTTGCTGTGACGGCTGATGCGAACCGACTCTTCGCCTTCCTTGATCTCCAGCTCGTCGATGCCAGACTCTTCCAGCAGCTCGATCAGTTTCTTGACTTTACGGATATCCATTAATCATCAACTCCCAAAGGTTCGGTCAGGGGGCGAAATTGTTAAAGCGTGTCGACACGCTTCTCTTGACCCTGGCCACCGAGGCCAGGGCTTTCATCATTTGGGCTGTGCGTTGGCAGCCAGCTGTTCCAGCGCGGACTCCAGGGCCAGGCGATAACCGCTGGCGCCCAGACCACAGATCACCCCTACGGCTACATCGGAAAAGTAGGAGTGATGACGGAACGGTTCGCGTTTGTGCACGTTGGACAGGTGCACTTCGATGAATGGGATGCTCACCGCGAGCAATGCGTCACGTAGTGCAACGCTTGTGTGGGTGAATGCAGCCGGATTGATCAGGATGAAATCCACACCCTCGTTGCGTGCCGCATGAATGCGATCGATCAACTCGTATTCGGCATTGCTCTGCAAATACTGCAAATGGTGGCCCGCGGCGCGAGCACGTTGCTCCAGGTCCTGGTTGATCTGGGCCAGGGTCACGGCGCCATAGTGGCCGGGCTCGCGCGTACCGAGCAGGTTCAGATTGGGGCCGTGAAGCACCAGTAGCGTTGCCATCTGCGAGTTCCTTGGATTTGTAGGGCAATTCGACACAGCGCGGCGAGTGTGCCTAAAGCGACGGCAAGTGTCCAGTTCCCGGCAATAGCCAGCACGATGACCGAGATTCGCGCGAAGTATGTGACCGAATAGCAGGATCCGGTCACTGATCGCCGATATGTTCCTATGCCAGCGGGCCGTTACAGGCCTGACGTGTCGCGAACGCGGGACAAAATGGACGCAAAGTTCTCGGCATTTATCTCGCCTATCACCCGATCAGCGGTCAGTTCGCTGCCGTTGGCGGCAAAGAACATCAACGCTGGCGGGCCGAACAACCGATAGCGGTCCAGCAGGGCTCGCTGGGCCGCATCGCTGCGCGTCAGGTCCAGGCGCAACAGTTTGAAGCCCGCCAGTTGCGGCAGTACCTGAGGTGCATTCAACACCTCGTGCTCGATGACTTTGCAACTGATGCACCAGTCTGCGTACCAGTCCAGCAGTACCGGCTGGCCTGCGGCCTTGGCATCGGCCAGTGCAGCATCGAGCGCCTCGGCGGTGGTCAGTGTTTGCCACGCCTGGGCAGGGGACGCAGCCTGACCAGCCATGCTCTCACCAACCGGAGGCAACGGCCGCAGCGGATCACCCTGGCCGCTGAGGGCGCCATACCCGCAGGCCAGGGCGTAGACCAGCAGCGCCAGGCCAAGCAGTTGGGCCAGGCGTTGGCGAGACGTCTTGACGACGAATTCCAGTGTCCCCAGGAACACGGCCACCCCGGCCGCGAGCAACCCGATCAGCCCCAAGGTGACGGGCCCTGGCAAGACCCTGCTGAGCAAACCGATGGCCAGCCCCAGCAACAGGACGCCGATGGCGTTCTTGACACTGTTGAGCCATGGGCCGCTTTTCGGCAGCCAGGCGGCGCCACCGGTTGCGACCAGCAGCAGCGGGGCACCCATGCCCAGGCCCAGCGCGAACAGTTTGAGCGCACCGCCCAGGGCGTCTCCACTGGCACTGATATACAGCAGAGCACCGGCCAGCGGCGCCGAAACGCAGGGTGAAACCAACAGGCTGGACAACACGCCCAAGGCCGCGGCGCCCAGCAGCGAGCCGCCTTGGGTGCGATTGGCGACGCCGTCCAGACGGTTGCTCAGGGCCTGGGGCAGCTTGAGTTCGAACAAGCCGAACATGGCCAGGGCGAAAGCCACGAAGAACAGCGCAAAAGGCACCAGTACCCAGGCCGACTGCAGGCGCGCCTGCAGGTTGAGGCCTGCGCCGAACAGGCCCATCAAGGCCCCGAGGGCGGCGAAGCTGGCAGCCATGGACAGCACATAGGCCAGTGACAGCGACAGCCCGCGCAGCCCTCCTGTCTGACCGCGCAGTACCACACCCGAGAGAATGGGCAGCATGGGCAGCACGCATGGCGTGAACGTGAGGCCTACGCCGGCGATGAAGAACAGCAGGAGCGCTTTCCAGTCCCAGACGTGCGCGGCCTGGCTGCTCGGCGCGCTATCACCGTCAATGCTCAGCCGTTCGGTTTCAGGTGGATAGCACAAGCCTTTGTCAGCGCAGCCCTGGTAGCCCACCTGCAAGGTGAAAGCCCTGGAATCATTGCGTGGCAGCTCGATGTCGACGATGCCGTGATACACCTCCACATCGCCGAAGAATTCGTCATGCTTGGCCTCGCCCTTCGGGATGACCGGCGTACCCAGAACAATGTCGGCCGGCTCGGTTCGAAACACGAAACGGTGGCGGTACAGGTAATAGCCGTCGGTGGCCACCAGGCGCAGCTTGATGGCATGCGCGTCGGCCTGGATCAGGCTGAGCTTGAAGGCTTCGTGTACCGGGAGGAAGTCGGCATTGCCGGCCAGTGAGGAGGCGCCGAGGGTGGCGCTGGGGCGATTGTCCAGCAACCCCGTGGCGAACACCGGGCTGGCCAGCAGTAGGCACAACAGGAAAAACAGGCGGTGCATGGTGAACTCGCAAGAACGAACGTGCCGCGCATCATAACGGAGTTGACGCTCAGGGAACCATGCGTGGGCCCGCCCGCCTGGCCGGTGCTGGTCTATAGCTATGTCTTGAGCTTGGGTGGGCTGCTCTGCCGATCGCTCAGACCCTGAAGGCACCCACCGCCTGGTTCAGGGCGCTGCCAAGGCTAAGCAGGTGGTCGCCTTGCTCGCGTCCTTCACCGATGCGTTGCAGGTTATCTCCGCCCAGTTGATGAATCCGCTCGCTGTGGTCACGGATCTCGCTCACCGCTGCGCTTTGTTGCGCCGTCACTTCGGCAATGCGCAGGGCAGTGTCGGCAATGGTGCGGATCGCGCACACGATTTCGTCCAATGCGCCGTCGGCGGTCTGGGCCTGATTGGCAGTGGCCTCGGCATGCACCAGTTGTACCCGCGTACCGTCCACGGCGCCCTTGGCTGCCTGCTGCAATCTGTCGATCAGGGTCTGGATTTCCCCAGTAGCGCCGGTGGTGCGTTGGGCCAGGGTGCGGACTTCGTCGGCTACCACGGCGAACCCGCGACCCATTTCACCAGCGCGGGCGGCTTCGATGGCGGCATTGAGTGCCAGCAGGTTGGTCTGTTCCGCGATGGACCGGATCACTGTCAGCACGCCACCGATCGTGGCCGACTCTTCTGCCAGTTGCTCAATCATGCGCGCGTTGCCCTGCACCTCGTCGACCAGCGTGCGTAAACCCGACAAGCTTTGCCCGATCACCGCCTGGCCCTGTTCCACTGCCCGGCCTGCGTCACGGCTGGCCAGGGCTGCAGCGCTGGCGTCGCCAGCCACCTGCTGGATGGTCGCTTCCAGTTCTCCAAGCGCGTCGCGAATCTGCCCGGTATCCCCGGCCTGTCGTTGTGCGCCATCGTGCAAGGCAGCACTCATGTCGGCCAGCGCATGGCTGCTGCCGGCCACTTGCTCGGCGTTGTGCCGCAGGGCGCCTACCAGTTCGACCAGGTACTGGCGCAGGCGATTGAGCGAAGCCTGGATGTCATGCAGCTCGCGGTTGGTCCTGCCCATTTCGACAGGCTGGGTAAAATCGCCCTCGGCCCAGCGCGACAGCGCAGGCGCCAGGCCGGTGAGTGTGCGTGCAAGACGACGTTGCAGGGTGTCGATGAGCAGGGCGATCAGCAGGATCATCACGATCATCCCCCCTTGCAGGGTGCGCACTTCGCCCGCGATCGTGCCATGCAGGCTGCGCACCTCTGGCTCCAGGGCCGCGATGGCCTGGCGCACTGCCTCCAGTTGTTGCGTGGCGCGGGTCGCCAGGGCGGCGCGCTGGGCGATCTGGGCACGGGTACGTTGCAGCTCGGCCGGATAGCGCCCAACCAGGCTTTGCAACTCGCGCTTGAGGCCTACGGCGACGTCTTCTTGCTGGGCACGGGTATCGGTCTGCAAACCCATCAGCGCAGCAAAGTCATCCGCGCCGGATTCGGCAGCACGGGTCAAGCCCAGCAGCGGCAAGCCTTCGATGACGTGCGCCTGGGCCTGAATCGATTGCAACTCGCGTTCCAGCTCGTTCGCAAGTTCCGGCCGGCCGCTGCCCACCAGCTTTTCCCGCGCCAGGCCAAGCCTGCTCAGGTGCAAGGTCGCCTCGACAAGCGGCAGCAGGTATCGCCCAGCGTCGGGGCTGGTGCTGTCGCGCGCATAGGTGGTCAGTTGCTCCAGATTGGCCCCCAGCTCGCGCTCGGATTGCAGCAACAGCGCCTGGGGGTCACCGGCCAACTTGCCGGCGGCCAGCAACTCACCCGCGCTGAAGGCCTGGAGGTCGTCCAGGCTGGGGCGCAGTTGGCTGGCCATCGCCTCGGGCCATTCGGCCAGCGAGGCTTGCAGTTGAACCGTGGCCTGCAGTGCCGCGGCATGGCGCACGGCATCGCCGTTGCCAAGATAGGCCTGGATGTTCTCGGCCGCCTCAGTCTGGAAATGGCGCGACAGGGTCAGGTAGCGCTCCATCATCTGGTAGGGGCGCTCCAGCGCCCGCTGCGACCACCACAGCGTGACGCCCAGGGCGATGCACACCGTCACCAGTAACAACGTATTCAAATTGGTCAGCCACTTCAGGCGCATAGCCGCGAGCTTCCTGCGGGGGAGGGAGGAGTCAGGGGCCTGAAGTTATTGCGTTCGTGTGACGCGATGATGACGGCGGCACGCAGTTGAATGGCAAAGTGCCTTTATCCTTTGCCCGGCTTTTCAGGGCTCCACACGCACCACGCAATTGCGTCCCGCATGCTTGGCCCGGTACAGCGCCTCGTCGGCCGCGCTGGCCATGGTCAGCGCATCGAGGCCATCATCGAGTTGCACCACGCCCGCGCTGAACGTGCAGCGCAGGTCATGGGGCTGGGCTGGGTAGAGGATTTCGGCAAAACGCCCGCGGATGTCATCGAGCACCTTGTACGCCGCCTCCAATGGGGTATTGGGCATGACGATCGCGAACTCCTCGCCGCCGTAGCGTCCGATGAAATCGGTCTTGCGCAGGCGTTGCTTGAGAAACAGCGCCAGGCTCTTGATTACCCGGTCGCCCATGGGGTGGCCGTGGCGGTCGTTGATTTTCTTGAAGCGGTCGATGTCGAGCATGGCAAAGCTCAACGGCTGCTGTTCGCGCCGGGCACGGAAGCTGCAATCCTCGAGCAATTGCAGGATATGGGTGTGGTTGTACAGCCCGGTCAGGCTGTCGCGGACCATGCGCGCCTTCAGGTGCCGAGCGCGGGCCGCGCGGTTGCGCACCGTGGTGATCAGGTGGCGCGAGCGAAACGGCTTGGTCAGAAAGTCATCACCGCCTTCGCTCATGGCCTCAAGCTGCTTGTCCAGGTCATCTTCGGCCGACAGGTAGATGATCGGCACACTGACGTAGCGGTCGTTGTGGCGAATCACCTTGGCCAGTTCAGGGCCGGTGCACGCCGGCATGTACAGGTCAAGGATGATCAAGTCAGGCTGGAAGTCAGCCAGTTCGGCCATGGTGGCGATGGGGTCGGTCAAGCTGCGGGTGATCATTCCGGCGCCTGCCAACACCCGTTCCGTGAACAGGGCCTGGGTGCGTGAGTCATCGATGATCAGCACGCGCAGGGGATCGTACGGCGCGGCATCGGTCAGTAATTCGACCTTCTCCAGCAGACTGGAAGCCTCCAGCGTCCCGGTGAGGAAATCGCGTCCGCCCGCCCGCACGGCGGCCAAGCGCGTCGGGGTATCGGTTTCGTGGTGGCTGAAGAACAGCAGCGGCAGGGGTTTGGTCTGCCGCGCCTGGGCTTCGGCCGCCAACGTCAGGCCCTGGCCGACCCCATTGAAGTCGACGTCCATGATGACCGCCGAAGGCGGGCATTCGTCCACCGATGCGCGAAAGGCATCGGCAGTGGGCAAGGCCTGTACGCCCAGGCCGAAGAATTCCAGTTGCTGGGCCAGGCGCTCGGCGCGGTCGTGGTCCTGCAAGAGGATATAGACCGGCCTGCGCTGGGGCGCCAGCAGCAACTGATCGTGTGGATCGTCCTTGCGCAGGCCACTACGCGCAACATGCTCAGCGGGGCACTGCGGGCTCGGCTCAACTGCTTGGCTCATGTCCTGGCTACTTGTCGTTAGGGGTATGCAGGGGCAGTGATGGCTCTATGCTAGCAGCTCTTGAGCTGCGTATGCGTGGCCCCTTTCAACAAACTGGGCTGAATGACTATTCAGTTCTCGACCCAGGGGTCGCTTATGCGTAAGGCGGTGTCTGCTTTATAGTGCTGTCAGGCGGGCTTGCCGTGGCACCCTGGCGTAGGCCTGTGGTCAAAGCCCCTGAACCGTCGTGACTGATCAAGGATATAGCCATGCTGGACTGGAAAAACCGCGAGGCCAAAGCCGAGCCCCGCGAGCGTGTCGACGGCCGCGGCGCTGCCGCCCGTAGCTATTTTGGTGGCCTGTGGGGCCGCTCACTGTTGGCCCTGATCGGGCTCTACCTGCTGGTGTGCATCGGTCTTGCCTGGTACTGGAGCCAGGAACCCGAATTGTTCCCGGTGCAGCAGAACGCCCAGAGCGCAGCCGAGCGTAACGGCCAGCAGATGGTAGTGGGCTACACCACCGTCGAAACGCTCAAGACGGTAGCGAGCACCTTGTTGAACAAGCCAGGTGGCTATATCGCCAATGACCGTCTCCCGCCAGGCCTGTGGATGGACAACATGCCCAACTGGGAGTACGGCGTACTGGTCCAGGTGCGTGACCTTTCCCGCGCGCTGCGCAAGGACTTCGCCCGCTCCCAGTCGCAATCGACTGAAGACGCCGACCTGGCCAAGGCCGAGCCGCGCTTCAACTTCGATTACAAGAGCTGGATCCTGCCGTCCAGCGAATCGGAATTCGAAGAAGGCATCAAGTCGCTGGCGCGCTATCAGGCTCGCCTGGCTTCAGGCGACAAGGGCGCGATCTTCTATACCCGTGCAGACAACCTGAACAACTGGCTGGGTGACGTCGCTACCCGCCTGGGCTCGCTGTCGCAACGGCTCTCGGCCAGTGTAGGCCGCGTGAAGCTCAACACCACCCTCAAGACCGAGTCCGTGGTGGCTGGCCAGGCGCCGCAGGTAGATGAGGAAGTGGTGGAAACCCCATGGCTGCAGATTGACGACGTGTTCTATGAAGCCCGCGGCCAGGCCTGGGCGCTGTCGCACCTGCTGCGTGCGATCGAAGTCGATTTTGCCGACGTGTTGGCCAAGAAGAACGCCACCGTGAGTGTGCGTCAGATCATCCGGGAACTGGAGGCCTCGCAAGAGCCTCTGTGGAGCCCGATGGTGCTCAACGGCAGTGGTTTCGGCATGTGGGCCAACCACTCGCTGGTCATGGCCAACTACATCTCCCGCGCCAACGCGGCGGTCATCGACCTGCGCCAGCTGCTGTCGCAGGGTTGAGATGAGCTTCAGCCCTGATGAAGCCGCCCACCGGGCGGCTTCGGACCGGGAGCGGGTTACCTGGGTGGACGAACACGACCAGGTGCTCGGCGCGTTGCCCAGGGCGCAGTTGCGCGAGCGCGGGCTGATCGGGCGCTGCACGTTCATTCTGTTGTTCAATGGTGCCGGCGAACTGTGCGTGCACCGGCGTACCCTGAGCAAGGCGCTGTACCCCGGCTACTGGGACGTTGCCGCCGGTGGCATGGTGGCCGCTGGTGAAACGTACGCCGAATCGGCTGCGCGCGAGCTGGCCGAGGAACTGGGCGTCGCCGACGTGACCTTGCGCTTTCACGAGCGGTTCTTCTTCGATCAGCCTGACAATCGCCTGTGGTGCGCCTTGTACTCGGCAGTGTCCGATGCGCCGCTGCGGCTGCAGCCCGAGGAAGTGATCGAGGCACGTTTCATCGGTATTGATCAGGCCCTGGAGGACAGTCGGCTAAGGCCTTATTGCCCTGACTCGATGGCTGCGTTGATCCGCTACAGGAACAGCCTCGTCTAGCCGCTGCAGAGCGGGTCGCAAAACATTCGCAAAATGGCGCAATCCAGTACTTAGCAACTGCACCGTTTATCGTTACACTGCGCGGCCTTTTCGGGCTGCCGCACGTGTTGCGGCAGTAGCGCCGCCCCTGCCAGAGTGGGGCTTCGCGGTCGGCCTCATGCGCAGGTACGACCAGTTTTTGTCCTCAGCACCGAGGCACAAAAGTGGCCAAGAAAGCTTCTTCCCTCTCCGCCCTCGGCGGTCTCGTTTATTCGACCGATACCGGTCGTCATTGCCCTGACTGTGGCCAGCCCGTGGATGCCTGTACCTGCAAGCAGCAGGTCATCCCCGAGGGTGATGGTATTGCCCGCGTGCGCCGCGAGAGCAAAGGCCGTGGCGGCAAGACCGTGACCACCGTCACGGGTGTGCCGTTGCCGCCCGATCAGCTCAAGGAACTGGCTGCCACCCTCAAGCGCCGCTGTGGTACTGGTGGTGCGCTCAAGGACGGCGTCATCGAGATCCAGGGTGATCATGTGCAATTGCTGCTCGACGAGCTGAGCAAGCAGGGCTTCAAGGCGAAAAAGTCGGGCGGCTGAGTCGCTCGGCAGGTTTTCGTCCTGCGCTTTCTAAACTCGTCGCAGTGCCCAGGGTCTACCCCAGAGCACGGGCGAACCGTCATTTTTGGCTTCTACACTGCTTCCCCGGTTTGACCGGCAGTGTCTTGACTCAATTTATAGGGGACTTGAATGTCCGTACGACGCACACGCAAAGACGATGGTAGCCAATGGACCGTGGCCGACAGCCGCAGTGTTTATGGCATCCGCCATTGGGGCGCTGGGTATTTCGCCATCAATGAAGCCGGGCGCGTCGAAGTGCGCCCCAACGGCCCGGACAGCTCGCCGATCGACCTGTACGAGCAGGTTGACCAGCTGCGCCAGAGCGGCCTGTCGCTGCCTTTGCTGGTGCGCTTCCCCGACATTCTGCAGGACCGCGTACGCCAGCTGACCGGCGCCTTCGACGCCAACATCGCGCGCCTGGAATACCAGAGCCAGTACACCGCCCTGTACCCGATCAAGGTCAACCAGCAGGAGGCGGTGGTCGAGAACATCATCGCCACCCAGAACGTGTCCATCGGGCTGGAAGCCGGCTCCAAACCCGAATTGCTGGCGGTGCTGGCCTTGGCGCCCAAGGGCGGTACCATCGTCTGCAACGGTTACAAGGACCGCGAGTTCATCCGCCTGGCGCTGATGGGACAGAAGCTGGGCCACAACGTCTTCATCGTCATCGAGAAAGAGTCCGAAGTGGCCTTGGTGATCGAGGAAGCGGCCGACCTCAAGGTCAAGCCGCAGGTGGGCCTGCGCGTGCGCCTGTCGTCGCTGGCATCGAGCAAGTGGGCTGACACCGGGGGCGAGAAGTCCAAGTTCGGGCTTTCTGCCGCGCAGCTGATTTCCGTGGTGCAGCGTTTCCGCGATGCCGGCCTTGATCAGGGTATCCGCCTGCTGCACTTCCACATGGGCTCGCAGATCGCCAACCTGGCGGACTACCAGCACGGCTTCAAGGAAGCCATCCGCTATTACGGCGAATTGCGCGCCCTGGGCCTGCCGGTGGACCACATCGATGTGGGCGGCGGCCTGGGTGTTGACTACGACGGCACTCACTCGCGCAACGCCAGCTCGATCAACTACGACATGGATGACTATGCCGGCGTGGTGGTAGGCATGCTCAAAGAGTTCTGCGACGCGCAGGGCTTGCCGCACCCGCACATCTTCTCGGAGAGCGGCCGTTCGCTGACGGCTCACCATGCCATGCTGGTCATCCAGGTCACTGACGTGGAGCGACACAATGACCAGGTGCCGACCATCGAGAACAAGGACGCGCTGCCCGAAACCGTGCAGTGGCTGGCCGATCTGCTGGGGCCCACCGACATCGAGATGGTGACCGAAACCTACTGGCGCGCCACCCACTACATGGGCGATGTAGCCGCCCAGTATGCTGACGGCAAGATCAGCCTGGCCGAGAAAGCCCTGGCCGAGCAGTGCTACTACGCTGTGTGCCGTCGTCTTTACAACTCGCTGAAGGCTCGCCAGCGCTCGCACCGTCAGGTACTCGACGAGCTGAACGACAAGTTGGCGGACAAATACATCTGCAACTTCTCGGTATTCCAGAGCCTGCCGGACACCTGGGCCATCGGTCAGGTGCTGCCGATCATCCCGCTGCACCGCCTGGACGAAGAGCCCCTGCGGCGCGCCGTGCTGCAAGACCTGACGTGTGACTCCGACGGCAAGATCAACCAGTATGTCGATGAGCAGAGCATCGAGACCAGCATGCCGGTGCACGCCCTGAACGAGGGCGAGGACTACCTGCTGGGCGTGTTCCTGGTCGGTGCCTACCAGGAGATTCTGGGCGACATGCACAACCTGTTCGGTGACACCGACTCGGTCAACATCTACCAGAATGCCGATGGCAGCGTGTACCACGCCGGTATCGAGACCCACGACACCATCGAGGACATGCTGCGCTACGTGCACCTGTCCCCCGAGGAGCTGATGACTCACTACCGCGACAAGGTGGCCAGCGCCAAGATCACCGCGCGCGAGCGTACCCAGTACCTGGATGCGCTGCGCCTGGGCTTGACCCGTTCGTCCTACCTCTCGTCCTGAGAAGCGTCAGCCCGTGAGGCCTCATTGCCGTCACGCCTTCGCGGCGTGGCGGCAGTGAGCACTGTCTTCGAATGCTCACGGGTCCACGCCACTGATCTCACGCCACCCAGGCGTCCTTGCCTTGCAGGCGCCACGCCACCCAAGCCAACGTCAGGGCGCGCACGCCCATGAAGACGAGAAACGCCAACCACAGGCCATGGTTGCCCAGCCCGCTCAGGGCAAAGGCCAGCGGCAATGCAATCGCGAGCGATGCCAGCATGGCGTTGCGCATTTCCCGAGCCCGTGTGGCCCCGATGAACAGCCCATCGAGCAAATAGCTCCACACGGCGATCAACGGCAGGCACGCCAGATAGGGCAGGTACGGGTAAGCCGCCGCCCTGACACTGTCGATATCGGTTTGCAGATCGATGAACAGGTGTCCTCCCACCCAGAACAGACCGGCAAAGACCGAACTCGCAATCAGCGACCATCCACCTGCCACCACCAGCGCACGGCGTAACGTGTCGCGGTCCCGAGCGCCAATGGCGTGACCGCACAGCGCCTCGACCGCGTGCGCCAGGCCATCGAGGGCATAGGCCGTAAGCAGCAGGCCGTTGAGCAGCAGTGCATTGGCCGCCACCGTGGCCTCGCCCAGGCGTGCGCCCTGTACGGCGATTAGTAGAAAGACCAACTGCAAGGCAAGGCTGCGCAAAAAGATGTCGCGGTTCACCGCCAACAGCGGGCGCCAGGCCTGCCAGCGTCTGAGTGCTGCCCAGGCGATGTGGCCCGGATAGGCGCGCAGGGCCGGACGGGTAAGCGCCAGGCCCAGCAGGGCCGCGCACCATTCGGCAATCACCGACGCGCGTGCCGAGCCCAGGACGCCCCAATCCAGGCCGAGCACGAACCACAGGTTCAGCACGATATTGAGCAGGTTGGTGGTCAGCAGGATCGCCAACGGCGCCCGGGCATTCTGTGTCCCCAGAAACCACCCGACCAAGGCGTAGCTGGCCAGTGCCGCCGGGAGGCCCAGCAACCGGGTGTGGAAGAAGGTTTGCGTAGCCTGCCCCAGGGCCGCGCTGGGCTGCATGGCGTGCAGTGCCAACTGGCTGAAGGGCAGGGCCAGCAGGCCGATGAGCAATGCGAACCCCACTGCCAGCATCAGGCCCTGAACCAACACCTGGCGCAGGGCGGCGCCATCCCCTCGGCCGGCGGCCTGGGCGGCGAAGCCTGTCGAGCCCATGCGCAGGAAGCCCATCAAGCCGACCATGAAGGTAAACAGCGTAGCGCCCACGGCCACTGCGCCGAGTTGATGGGCATGGGGCAGGTGGCCAATGACGGTGCTGTCGACCAGCGCAACCAGTGGCACCGAGACATTGGACAGGATCATGGGCGCGGCCAGCCCCCACACCTTGAAGTGGGTGGGGCGGTGGTGCCAGTCGGCGAAGAATCGGGGCATGTTCATTCCAGCGAAAACGAGGGCTGCAAACGCTCGAACGGACGCGCGCAAGGCGGCAATGCAAGCCAAGGGCGACAGTGTAACGGCCACGCAACCATTGTGTGCGATCAAGGTCTCATCTGGCGCACAACGCTGGGTGCAGCACTCGGCCTTGCGCTATAGTTGCTGCCTTCATCTACACCCTGCCTTCGAGTGTCTACTCCATGTTCAACAAAGGATTGTTGCTGGCCTGCGCGCTGGCCTTGCTCAGCGCCTGTGACGCCTCAACGCCCGACGCCTCGGCCCCTACCCAGAAGCCAACCGCCAGCGCTACCGCCAAGACAGCGCAGCGCGAAGACCCCGCCGTGCTTGCCAAGCGCTACGAGGGTCGTGAGCTGACGGTACTGGATGTGTCGGAAGTACAGCTCGATGGCGCGGCCACGCTGTCGGTCAGTTTCTCGGCGCCGCTGGATGCCGACCAGGACTTCGCCAACAAGGTGCACCTGGTGGACACGGTCAAGGGCAAGCTGGACGGTGCCTGGGAGCTGTCCGACAGCCAGATGGAGCTGCGCCTGCGTCACCTGGAACCGCAGCGCAAGCTGGTGCTGACCGTGGACAAAGGCCTGCTGGCTGTCAATGGCAAGGCCTTGCAGGAAGAGTCGATCACTCGCCTTGAGACACGCGACCTGCAACCCACCGTTGGCTTCGCCAGCCGGGGTTCGCTGTTGCCGACGCGGCTGGCAGAGGGACTGCCGGTCATCGCATTGAACGTGGACAAGGTGGATGTGGAGTTCTTTCGCGTCAAACCGGACATGGTCTCCTCGTTCATGGCCAACTGGGGGCGCAGCAGCAGCCTGGAGTACTACCAGTCCAAGGACACGCTGAGCATGGCCGAGCTGGTCTACAGCGGCCGCTTCGACCTCAACCCTGCACGCAACACGCGTGAAACCGTGCTGTTGCCCATTGCCGGCATCAAGCCGCTGCAGGAGCCCGGTGTGTACCTGGCCGTAATGCGCGCCTCGGGTACCTACGATTACTCCCAGCCAGCTACCCTGTTCACCCTGAGCGACATTGGCGTGTCGGCCCACCGCTACCGCGATCGCATCGATGTGTTCGCCCAGGCCCTGGAGGGGGGCAAGGCGATGGATGGCGTCAACATCGAGCTCCACGACAAGAAAGGCAAGCTGCTGGCCCAAGCCAGCACCGATGGCAAAGGCCATGCTGAACTGCCGATCACAACGAAGGCCGATACCCTCATCGCCACCCAAGGCGTGCACACGACCTTGTTGCGGCTCAATACTGCGGCGCTGGACCTGGCGGAATTCGACATCACCGGTCCCCAGGCCAATCCGCTGCAACTCTTCATCTTCGGCCCGCGCGACCTGTATCGCCCAGGCGAAACGGTGCTGTTGAACGGCTTGCTGCGCGACCAGGACGGCAAGCCCGTCAAGGCGCAACCGGTGAACGTCGAAGTACGCCGGCCGGATGAACAAGTCAGCCGCAAGTTCGTCTGGGAAGCAGACGATAACGGCCTGTTCCAGTACCAGTTGCAACTGGCCACCGAGGCGCCGACCGGCCGTTGGCAACTGCTGCTCGACCTGGGCGGCGGACGCAAGCAGGTCTACGAGTTCCTGGTCGAGGACTTCCTGCCTGAGCGGCTGGCCCTCGAACTCAAAGGCAGCAGCAAGCCCCTGGCCCCTGATCAGGACGCGCGCATCGAGGTGACTGGCCGCTATCTATACGGTGCGCCGGCCGCTGGCAATCGCCTGAGTGGCCAGGCCTATGTGCGCCCGCTGCGTGAAGCGGTACCTGCACTGCCGGGCTACCAGTTCGGCTCGGTTACCGAAGGCGAACTGGAGCAGGACCTGGAGCTTGATGAAGTCACCCTCGACCAGGCAGGCAAGGCGGTCCTGGATATTTCCAGCCGCTGGGCAGAGGCGCGTTCGCCGTTGCAACTGACCGTGCAGGCGAGCCTGCAGGAGTCCGGTGGCAGGCCCATCACCCGTCGCCTTGAGCAACCTGTTTGGCCGGCCGAACGCCTCCCAGGCCTGCGCGGGCTGTTCGACGGTGATGAAGCCGACAGTGAAGGCCCGGTGGAATTCGAGTTTCTGGTCGCTAACCGCGAGGGCAAGAAACTGGCCGCCGACGACCTGAAGGTCAGGCTGATCCGCGAGCGACGGGATTACTACTGGAATTATTCGCAAGGTGATGGCTGGAGCTACGCCTACAACGAAAAATTCCTGACCCAGGTGGAAGAGACGGTAAGCGTCAAGGCCGACGCCACGGCCAAGCTGAGCTTCCCGGTCGAGTGGGGCCCCTATCGCGTTGAGGTCGAAGACCCGCAGACCGGCCTGGTGTCCAGTCAGCGCTTCTGGGCAGGCTACCGCGCCCAGGACAATGCCGAGGGCGGAGCGGTACGCCCCGACCAGGTCAAGCTGGCCTTGGACAAGCCCTCCTACGCCGACGGTGCAACGGCCAAGGTCACGGTTACGCCACCAGCCGCCGGCAGTGGTTACTTGATGATCGAGTCCAGCGACGGCCCGTTGTGGTGGCAGGAAATCCAGGTGCCTGCAGAAGGAAAGACCTTCGATATCCCGCTGGACAAAGCCTGGGCACGCCACGACCTTTACCTCAGCACCTTGGTGGTGCGCCCAGGTGAACGCAAGGCCAATGCCACGCCCAAGCGTGCGGTAGGCCTGTTGCACCTGCCGCTCGACCGTGCCGAGCGCAAGCTGGCGGTGACGTTGCAGGCACCGGAAAAAATGCGTCCCAAGCAGCCACTGACGGTGAAAATCAAGGCGGCAAACGCCGACGGCAGCGTGCCTGCACAGGTGCGTGTGCTGGTGTCGGCGGTGGACGTCGGCATCCTCAATATCACCGACTTCAAGACCCCGGATCCCTTTGCAAGCCTGTTTGGTCGCAAGGCCTACGGTGCCGATCAGCTCGACATCTACGGGCAACTGATCGAAGCCGGGCAAGGGCGTCTGGCCAGCCTGGCATTCGGTGGTGACGCGGCGATGGCCAAGGGGGGCAAGCGCCCTAATACTACCGTCACCATCGTGGCCCAGCAGAGCCTGCCGGTGACCCTGAACGAGAAGGGGGAAGGGCAGGCCACGGTCGATATCCCTGATTTCAACGGTGAGTTGAGGCTCATGGCCCAGGCCTGGACCGAGGATCACTTTGGCATGGCAGAGGGCAAGACCGTTGTGGCCGCACCGCTGATTGCCGAACTCTCGGCCCCGCGGTTCCTGGCAGGCGGCGATCAGACGCGTTTGGCGCTGGACCTGGCCAACTTGTCGGGAGCTGCCCAACAGCTGACCGTGCAAGTGACCACCGAAGGGCAAGTGAGCCTGACCGGCAATGCCATGCAGTCTGTGGCGTTGGCCGAAGGCCAGCGGTCCACCCTGATGATTCCGGTACAGGCTCAAGGTGGCCTGGGGCAGGGCAAAGTGCATGTGCAGGTGACCGGCCTGCAGTTGGCCGGCGAGGCGCAGACCACGTTCGAGCGCGAATGGACACTGGGCGTGCGTCCGGCCTATCCCGCCATGCTCAAGCATTTCCGCGTGGCCTTGAAGGATCAGCCCTGGACGTTGCCCGAGGCGGACCTTGCTGCCTTCGAGCCTGCCGGCCTCGAGGGCACGCTGGCCCTGTCGAGCCGCCCCCCGCTCAACCTCGCCGAACAGATCCGCGCGCTGAAGGCTTACCCGTATGGGTGCCTCGAGCAGACCACCAGCGGGCTGTACCCATCGTTGTATGCGGACGCCGATACCCTCAAACGGCTCGGCATCGAGGGTGAACCGGCCACGGTGCGCAAGCGCAAGATCGAGATGGGCATCGAGCACCTGCTGGGTATGCAGCGCTACAACGGCAGCTTTGGCTTGTGGAGTGCCGACAGCGAAGAGGAATACTGGCTGACGGCCTATGTCACCGACTTCCTTCTGCGTGCCCGCGATCAAGGCTACGGGGTACCCGCCGAGGCGCTGAAGAAAGCCAGCGAGCGGTTGTTGCGCTACCTGCAGGAGCGCAACCTGATCGAGGTGGACTACAGCGAGGACGCCGATCACACCCGGTTCGCCGTGCAGGCTTACGCCGCGCTGGTGCTGTCGCGCAGTCAGCAGGCGCCCTTGGGGGCGCTACGCGGGTTGTTCGAGCGCCGCGCCGAAGCGCGTTCCGGTTTGCCGTTGGTGCAACTGGCCGTGGCGCTGGACAAGATGGGTGACAAACCTCGTGCCGACCAGGCCCTGCAGGCAGGGCTCGCCGTCAGCCGCGGCAAGCACTGGATGGCAGACTACGGCAGCCCCCTGCGTGACCAGGCGTTGATCCTGGCACTGCTGCAGGAAAACAAACTTGCCAGTGGCCAGGTGGACCAGCGGCTCTTCGCCCTGTCCGACGAAGTGGCGGCCAATCGCTGGCTGTCCACCCAAGAGCGCAACGCCTTGTTCCTGGCCGGACGTGGCCTGCTGGGTACGCCTGAAGCCAAGTGGCAGGCCCGCCTGGACAGCGCCGGTGAGCTGCGTGATTTCAATAACGCCGAAGCCGGCATGAAGCTGGAAGGGCCCCTGCTGGCATCGCCGCTGACGGTGCAGAACCAAGGCAGCCAGACCGTCTACCAGCAACTGACCCTGTCGGGTTATCCCCGCCAGGCGCCGCCTGCCAGTAGCAATGGCATGCAGATCCGCCGCGAGTACTTGGGCATGAAGGGCCAGCCGCTGGACCTGGCGAACCTGCGCAGCGGCGATCTGGTGCTGGTGCATCTTGCCCTCAAGGCCGATGAGCGCGTTCCCGATGCGCTGGTGGTCGATCTCTTGCCAGCGGGCCTGGAGCTTGAAAACCAGAACCTTGCGCAAAGTGCAGCCAGCCTGGATAACGCCAGCGGCGCAGTGAAGCAATGGCGCGAATCGATGCAAAATGCCAACGTGGTTCACCAGGAGTATCGCGACGACCGTTACGTCGCAGCGCTCAAGCTGGACAGCTACGCAACCACCCACCTGCTGTACCTGGCGCGAGCGGTGACCCCAGGTACCTACCGGGTACCGCCACCGCAGGTCGAGTCGATGTACCGCCCCAACCTGCAGGCCGTGGGGGAAGGGCAGGGTGAAATGACGGTCAAGCCTCGCTAGGGGCAAGCCTTGTGCGACGAGCAGGGCTTTCACCTGTTCGTCGCACGGCCACTCAATGGATCACCCAGCTCATTACCCACAGGCCCAATACCAGCCAGATGATGCCGAGGATGATCGAGGCACGCATGAAGGCGCGGATCGCCGAAAACAGCAACATCAGGCCCACGATCAGGGCCAGGATGCTGACCAGCGAGGTGTCCATGCCCAACGTGCGCGACAGGCCATCGACGAAGTTGCCGCCCGCATTGGCCAACAGGTTGAACAACCCGCTCAGCGCGTCGACGACGATGCGGATCAGCGATCCCAGTGCTTGCCCCAGCCATTCGAAAAAACCTTCTACATGCATAGTTGCTTCCTGATCAACATGGCGGCGTTCTTGCCGTTTCCAGTGCTTTGGCCCTTGTCGGGGCAGGTCGGTTCCCGATGCCAAGCTTAGCCCGTTGGCGGCGATCGCGAACCGGCAAGGCAGTGCGTGCCCTGGTGATTGGCGCGGTGGCCTTGATGGGGCTGCTGTGGCTGGCCGACCGGATCTGGCCTTTGCCCATGCCCTCCGACGACCTGGCCCGGGTCGTGCTGGCCGAAGATGGCACGCCGTTGTGGCGATTCGCCGATGCCGACGGGGTGTGGCGCTATCCAGTCAGCCCCGAGCAGGTGTCGCCTCTATACCTGCAAGCGTTGCTGACGTACGAGGACCGCTGGTTCTACCATCACCTGGGCGTGAACCCGATGGCTTTGGTCAGGGCGGCGTGGTTGAACGCGCGGGGCGGCCGCGTGGTGTCAGGCGGCAGCACGTTGTCGATGCAGGTAGCGCGCCTGCTCGATCCCCATGATCGCACCGTGGCGGGCAAGTTGCGGCAGCTGTGGCGCACGCTGCAGCTGGAATGGCACCTGTCCAAGCGGGACATTCTGCAAATCTACCTGGACCGCGCGCCGTTCGGCGGCACCTTGCAAGGTGTTGCCGCTGCCAGCTGGGCTTATCTGGGCAAGTCGCCCTTGCACCTGACGCCGTCGGAGGCAGCCCTTCTGGCGGTGCTGCCGCAAGCGCCCAGCCGCCTGCGCCCTGACCGCCACCCCGAGCGCGCCGAACGCGCGCGCAACAAGGTGCTGCAACGGTTGGCGCAGTATCGAGTGTGGCCCGAGCAGCGCCTGCGTGAAGCAGCTGAAGAACCGCTGGTGCTGGCACCGCGCCAGGAGCCGGCATTGGCGCCACTGCTGGCCCGCCGTCTGAACACCCCTGGTAGCCCGCCGTTGATCCGTACCACCGTGGACGCCGGGTTACAGCGCCGGCTGGAAGACTTGCTGCTGGGATGGCGAGCGCGCCTGCCGGAGCGCACGTCTGCCGCAATCCTGGTGGTCGATGCGCAGACCATGGCTGTACGCGCTTACTTGGGCTCGATCGACCTCACGGACGCCCGGCGCTTCGGGCACGTGGACATGGTGCGGGCGTTGCGCTCGCCTGGCTCCACGCTCAAGCCGTTTCTGTATGGCTTGGCGATGGATGACGGGCTCATTCATTCCGAGTCGCTGTTGCAGGACGTGCCACGCCGCTACGGTGACTACCGTCCGGGCAATTTTTCCAGCGGCTTCAGCGGGCCGGTGTCGGCCAGTTCGGCATTGGCCCTGTCGCTCAACTTGCCCGCCGTGCAGTTGCTCGAGGCCTATGGCCCGAAACGCTTCGCCGCGCAGCTGCGCATGGGCGGCTTGCCGCTGACGCTACCGCCGCTGGCCGAGCCGAATCTTTCGCTGATCCTGGGCGGTGCCGGTAGCCGCCTGGAAGACCTGGTAGGCGGCTATGCGGCCTTGGCCCGGGAGGGTAAAAGCGCCCAGGTGCGGTTGCAGCCCCAAGCACCCTTGGTGGAGCACCGGCTCTTGTCGCCGGGTGCGGCGTGGATCATTCGGCGCATCCTTGGTGGCCAGGCTCGGCCCGACCGCGATCGGCATGCCGAACTGGTACGTCGCCCCCAACTGGCCTGGAAAACCGGCACCAGCTACGGCTTTCGAGATGCCTGGTCGATTGGCGTCGGCCCTCGCTACCTGATCGGGGTATGGATTGGCCGGCCGGACGGCACCCCTGTGGCCGGGCAGTTCGGTCTGGCCTCGGCCGCCCCGTTGATGCTGCAAGTGCACGACCTGCTCAGCAACCGGGACAGCCAGCGCGGGTTCGAAGCCCCGGTGCAGCGAACGCCTGCCAATGTCGGGGTGGCGGCGATCTGTTGGCCTTTGGGGCAAGCTATGAGCCGCCAGGACGACAACTGCAGGCGCCAGCGCTTTGCCTGGACCCTGGACGGCACCGTTCCCCCTACGTTGCAGGCGGCCGATCAGCCGCTGGGCCTGGGTTTGCGCGAACACATCTGGGTCAACGACCGCGGTTTGCGCGTCGACAGCTCTTGCCCAGGCGCCCAGGCGCGCGAGGTGGCCCTGTGGCCCGCCCCCCTGGAACCCTGGTTGCCTCGAGCTGAACGGCGGGCTGCCCGTCTACCGGCCATGGACCCCACATGCCCACCGCAAGGCCCGGTCAGTGCCCCGCCGCTGGCCATCGTCGGTATTCGTTCTGGTGACCATCTGCGTCGCCCCGCCACCAGTGGTGAGCCGCTGCAAGTGCCAGTGTCGGCGCTGGGCGGTGGTGGGCGGCGTTGGTGGTTCCTCAATGGGCAACCGCTGGGGGAAACCCAGGGGCAGGACAGCCTGCTGGTGCGCCTGCCGCAGGCAGGGCAGGCCGAATTGAGTGCGCTGGACGAAAGCGGTGAGACCGCGCGGGTCGTGTTTCAGGTCAACGAGTAGTACGGCGGTGTGCCGGTGCCTTGGCACCGGCACCTGTCAGTGCGCCGTGAAGCGTTGATTCACCGGGGAGGAGCCTGGTGTCAGAGCCAATGCCAGTTGCGTGCGATTGTGCATATGGGTCAGGCGCAACACCTGGGACACGTACAGTTTCACTGTGTTTTCGGTGATACCCAATTCACAGGCGATCTGATAATTGGTCTTGCCCTTGCCCACTAGCCGCGCCACCTCCAATTGACGGGGCGAGAGCTTTTCGAACACCGAGGGCAGCTCGGCCTCGGCTTCCTCCGTGTCGCCGGCGCGCCGGTGAGCCCCCTGCCCGCGGGCTTTTTCCAAGTCCTGATACAATTCGTCGACGGACTCTGCCAGATCCTGCAGGCGCTGATTGAGCCCACTGAGGTCGTGGAAACCGCGCTGACGTTCCTGCAGCACCTGCTCCTGGCGGCGTACCCCTTCGAGCAGCTCGTCAAGGTCCATCGGTTTCTGGTAGTAGTCCGCAAAGCCTTCGCGCAGCGCCCGAATGACGTCCTGCTTTTCGGCACGGCCGGTCAACATGATCGCCTCGAACATGCGCTGATTGCCGTCGATCTGCTTTAGAGCCCGCATCAGTTCGATGCCATCGCGTCCGGGCATGTGAAGGTCGCAGATGATCAGACCGATGGCTGGGTCGGCCTTATAGTGTTTTACCGCCTCATCCGTGGAGAGTGCCGATACGCAACTGTATCCCTTGGCTTGCAGGAACTCGCACAGCTGTTCGACGATGACCGACTGATCATCGACTACCAGCACTTTCATTTCACTTACAGGTTTGGACACGATCAACTCCCTGTGAATATACGGCCCTGCTCCCGGGCTAGACGCTCTGGCAGATTAAAAGTAGCCGTACCTCTCGTAGTTGTACAAGGTGTGTACAAGATTAGGGACCGCTGGTTTCTTCATTGGATCCATACAGCTGTCAGAAGGTAGCCAGCCAGCACATAGGGGACGAATGCCTGCTTGTCGCCCATGGCTTCGGTCAGGGCCTGCAGGCGTTTTTTCACCTTGGGGTTGAGCAGCGTCCATAAGCGTCTGCGGGTAGTCAGCCAGATCAACAACGCGATCCCGGCCCCGATAAAGGTGCCGAGCACATGATCGGTGCCGGTAGCCAATGCCAGCGCGCCCATCAGTTTGACGTCATCGGCGCCGAAGTGGCCCATCATGTAGCCGGGCAAGGTGAGGAGCATGACGATGGCCAGCCCCCACCCTGCCGAGCTAGGGTCGGCGCCAAGCCAAGTGTGGCCGGTTGCGAACAGCCATAGCAGAGCCCCTACGGCCACACCCAGCGTCAATAGATCCGGGAGCTGGCGCTGGCGCACATCCTGTTCGGTACACAAGGCAAGCCACAGAAGAAGAACAATGCTTTGCATCGACAGGTCGCCTTTCCTGGTAGATGAACACTTACCCGCTCAGTCAGGTTTCCTTAGTCAAGATAGACCGGAACCTGCATGACGGCCGTGTGCCGCGAGGAAAAGGCGCTGGGAGAATGGGTTTTGTCGCAGTCGTCGTCTGTCGAGAGGGGAGGTCGGCCTCTGCCTGCACCCCGCCACGGGGCGAGGCAGGCAGAACAGGCCCCGCTAGCGATTGCTGCCAGGTGGATAATTGCCCAGCACCTGAGCCACCGTTTTTTGGATGGCTTCGTTGCGTTCCTGCGGGCTTGGCGGGTAGTTGTTCATGATCTGCTCGGCACTGCCGCGCCAGACCAGCTTGCCATCGCGCCCATCAAGCAAGTCGACCTGGATGGTCGCGACTTTGTAGTCGACGCTGCGGGTTTCGTTGTACATCGGCCCGCCCCAGTAACCTCCCCAATAGCCACCCCAACCGCCGCCGTAGTTGGTGGTGACCTGTTGCTGGCGTTGCTCCACTATCAGGTAGGTGCGCACGTTGAGGTCCGCTCGCGTGCCAGGGGGCGCTGGGCGTAGGCCACGCTGATCAAGCTGTTCGCTGACCGCCTGACGGATGCGCTGCTCGGTCAGGTCGCTCTTGATGCGTGGATCGTCAGGACGATATTGCAGGCCGGGCTCCTGCCAGGCCCAGTTGCGGTAGGTGGCAAAATCACGACTCGCGTCGTAGTCCTGCTGCACATTATGGCTTGAGCAGGCAGCCAGCAAAGCCGCGAACGACACGAGTAACAGGCGGCGAAACATGATGAATCTCCGTTAGGCGTTAACTGGGAGGATAGCCGCTGAGGGCCTTGCGCACGGCGTCGCGCACGGCATTTTCACGGTCTCGCGGTGAACCCTGGTCGTTGCCGCTTTCGGCGCTGGCGCTCCAGACGGCCTGGCCGCTGCGGCTGTCGTACAGGTCGATGCGCACCACCATGACCTCAACCTGATAGGTGCGCACCACTGGGGTACTGGCATAACCCCCAAAACCGTTGCGGTAACCGCCATAGCCTACGTTGCCGTAGGGCCCGTAGTAGGGGTCGTAGCCGTCGTAGTCGCGCACTTGGCGCAGGCGTTTCTCAAGGCGGATATCGGCGCCGACGAGCAGGTCGCCAACGCCGCTGCGGGCGGGGCGCAAGCCCTGCTGATCAAGCGCTGCGGCGACGGCATCGGCCAACTGCGCAGGATCGGCATTGGCCGAACCGCTGGGCAGGTGGCCGTCATGCCAGCTCCAGCTGCGGTAGCGGCCGTAGTCCCGTGTCGGTGCGGGGTAAGCGCTTGCGTCGAACGTGGTCGCTGCCTGAGGCGGGGCTGGTGGCAGTGGGCGGCTGCTGGCGACGTAGGGATTAGTGCCCTGGCATCCGGCCAGAACCAACGGCAGCAGGGCCAGTGGCAACAGACGGTACGGCATGCTTGCTCCTCACGGCAGGTCAACGTGGGCGACAGACCCAGTGCAGGTAACGGCCCAGGCCGGCGAAACTCGGATGGCGGCGGTGAGCGAGCTCCATTTCCAGCAGGTCCAGCAGCTCGGCGCGGTCCTGAAATTCCTTGGGCATGTAGTCATGGAAAACACGTATGCCACTTTCACTTTCGACCTGCCACAGAGGTTCAAGTTGCGCCCTGAGCGCCCGCGGATCAAGTGGTTTCTGCGGGGTAAGGCTCTGCTTTTCACCTTCGAGGCGATTGCTGCGCAGTTTGCGGAAGTGGCCCTTGAGCAGGTTGCGGTAGACCAGGGCATCGCGGTTGTAGAACGCCAACGACAGCCACCCTTCGGGGGCCGTGAGTTGATGCAGAACTGGCAGGATACTTTCCGGCTCAGCCAGCCATTCAAGTACCGCGTGGCACACGACCACGTCGTAGGGCTCGGTCAGCTCGCCCAGCAACGCTTGCCAGGGTGCCTGGATGAACGTTGCCGCCTGACCCGCTGCGGCAAAGCGGGCCCGTGCCCCTTCGAGCATGGGCTCGGCGGGTTCGGCCAGGGTAAGCTGGTGCCCGCGCTGGGCCAACCATAGCGCCATGTGGCCAAGGCCAGCACCGATATCGAGGACGCGCAACGGGCGATCCGGCAAGGCTTCGGCCAGGTCGGCCTGCAAGACTGCCAGCCTGATCGCACCCTTTGCGCCGCCATAGATCTTTTCGGCAAAACGGGTGGCCAGTTCATCGAAATGACGGTCGTTCATCGTGCGAAGCGCCTTTCACTGTCGGCCAGCTTGGCGCGCACCACCTGGTCCATGTCCAGCCCCAGTTCACTGCACAACAGCAACAGGTAGAGCACGACATCGCCTACTTCCTGACCGGCGTGGGCCAACTGTTCGGGTGGCAGGCGACGTGACTCGTCCTCGCTGAGCCACTGGAAGATTTCAACCAGCTCGGCCATTTCAACGCTGGCGGCCATGGCCAAATTCTTTGGGCTGTGGAAACGTTGCCAGTCATTGGTATCGCGGATTTGATGCAGGCGTTGAGTCAGTTCTTGCAGGTTCATCGGGTTCTCCTCATGGCGCATAGCTTCCGCGCAGGGCCGTTGCAAAGCAAGCTTCCCTGCACGGGGGCAGCACGCGCGAGTCAGCCCTGCAAGCAGGCCCAGCGGCCGAGCATATGTACCACGTCCGCCTGGCCGTCCAGGCGCAGTTCACCCACAGGGCCGGCCTGGCTGGCGCTGAGTACCACCTCCGAGGGCAAGCGCACGGGTTTGTGGAAGTCCACTTCGAACCAATAGCCACTGTGGGGCAAGTGCCCGTGCAGCGCGGCCATGGCCATGGCCTTGCTCCACATGCCGTGGGCGATGGCAGTGGGAAAACCGAACAGCTGGGCGCTGGGGGCGCTGAGGTGAATGGGGTTGTAGTCGCCGCAGACCTTGGCATAACGGCGGCCGATATCACTGTCGGCATACCAGCGCGTGACTTCAGGCAAGCTGCTGGCCTGATCCTCGGCCGCTTCTGCCGCTTCTGCCGCTTCTGCCGCTTCTGCGGGGTCGCCGTCGAGCTTCAGCCCGCGCACGAGCATGCGGCTGGTTTCCCGCCAGAGCACGCCGATACCGTCCGCCGCCTCGGTGACCAGGTCGAACGTTCCGCCTTTGGGGTGGGGCTGCAGGTTGTCGGCGTGAACCGCCATGCGCAGCGACTCGATGCCCCCAAGCGGGCGAATGACGTCAATGCGGTTGTGCAGGTGGACCAGCCCCAGTAGCGGAAAGGGAAACTGCTCGGCGGTCATCAACTGCAGTTGCAGGTTGAACGCCATGATGTGCGGATACGTGGCAGGCAGCCGGCCATCGTCGACGAAACGACACAACTGCCGGTAGGCATGCAGTTGCTTGGGCTGAACCGCCAGGGTGCAGCGCAGCCCGTGCATAGGCAGTTGATCACCGGTGATGCGTCGTTTGCCCGCTGCGCGCAGGTACAGGCTGGCGCGGCTGGCGGGTTGGTGCAGGTCATGCCATTGTCGTTGCATGCTCAGGCCCCCATCAGTGCTTGGCCGCACACCCGCAGCACCTGGCCGCTCACGACACCGGAGCCAGGTTGGCTAAGCCAGGCGATGGCTTCGGCCACATCCTGGGGCTTGCCGCCCTGGCCGAGCGAACTCAGGCGTCGCCCCGCCTCGCGCAAGCCCATGGGCATGGCGCCAGTCATATGGGTCTCAATGAAGCCAGGCGCCACGGCGTTGATGCTGATGCCTTGCTCGGCAAGCGTCGGTGCCCAGGCCTGAGCCAAGCCAATCAGCCCAGCTTTGCTGGCCGCATAGTTGGATTGCCCACGGTTGCCGCCGATGCCGCTGACCGAAGCCAGCAGGGTGATGCGGGCGTCCGCGTGCAACGCGCCGTTATCGAGCAGGGCCTGGGTCAGCACCTGCGGAGCCTTGAGGTTCACCGCCAGCACGGCGTCCCAATATTCGGGGGTCATGTTCGCCAGGGTCTTGTCACGGGTGATGCCTGCGTTGTGCACCAGGATGTCGAGGCCATCGGGCAAGGCCGCCAGCAACTGTTCGGCGGCGTCACTGGCGCAAATGTCCAGTGCTAGCGCCTTGCCACCCAGGCGCGCAGCGAGCGCCTGCAATGGCTCGCTGGCCTGGGGCACATCGAGCAGCAACACGTCGGCACCGTCGCGGGCCAGGGTTTCTGCAATGGCGGCGCCGATGCCGCGGGCAGCCCCGGTGATCAGCGCACGCTTGCCGCTAAGCGGCCGTGTCCAGTCCTCCACCTGAGCCTGGCAGGGCTGAAGGCGGAGCACCTGCCCCGACACGAAGGCGCTCTTGGGTGACAGGAAGAAGCGCAAGGCGCCTTCGAGTTGAGATTCGGCGCCATCACCCACGTACAGCAACTGTGCAGTAGCGCCGTTGCGCAGCTCCTTGGCCAGTGACCGGCTGAACCCTTCAAGCGCACGCTGGGCGACGCTGGCCATCGGGTCAGCGACGGCCTCAGGCGGGCGACCCAACACCACGATATGGGCGCAGGGCGCCAGGTTGCGCAGCAGCGGCTGGAAGAATTCGCGCAACTGCGTGAGCGCATCGCTGTCGGACAAGTGACTGGCATCGAATACCAGCGCCTTGATCTTGGGGCCCAACCCGGCGACCCAGGGTTCGCACTGGAGGCCTTGGCCGTTGAAACCGTAAACCGCGTCGGTCAACCGCGCTGCGAGTGTTTCGACCTGGCGTGCCAAGGGGCCGCCGCCAAGGACCAACGGCCCGTCCACTGGCCGCATGCGGCCCGCTTCCCAGCGCTCCAGGGTGGCTGGACGAGGCAGGCCCAGGCTGTCGACAAGTTTGCGGCCGAGGCTTGAGTTGGCAAAACCAAGGTAGCGATCACTCATGGTGGGTCCTCCGAAAGCAAGTCTGACAGTGTGGACCAGGATTGTGGCCAGGTCGTTCGAATGCAGCAAAAACACCTAGGCTCTACGGATCAAATTGTTTCAGGAGGAACATGCGCATGCGCTCACTTCGCCGGGTCGCTATCTTGGGCGGCAATCGAATCCCATTCGCCCGTTCCAATGGTGCGTACGCCACCGCCAGCAATCAGGACATGCTGACTGCCGCACTCGAGGGGCTCATCGAGCGCTACCGCCTGCACGGCCTGCGCCTTGGCGAAGTGGTGGCAGGGGCGGTACTCAAGCATGCCCGGGACATGAACCTTACGCGCGAGTGCGTGCTGGGTTCACGCCTGTCGGCCTCGACCCCCGCCTATGACATTCAGCAGGCCTGCGGCACCGGGCTTGAAGCTGCATTGCTGGTGGCCAATAAAATTGCCCTCGGGCAGATCGACTGCGGCATCGCCGGCGGCGTCGACACGACCTCCGACGCACCCATCGCCGTGAGCGAAGGGCTGCGCCGAATGATGTTGCAGGCCAACCGGGGCAAGACGCTGGGTGACCGACTCAAGCCTTTTCTGGGCTTGCGGCCTCACCATCTCAAGCCGTCGCTGCCGCGCAACGGCGAGCCACGCACCGGGTTGTCGATGGGCGAGCACTGCGAACGCATGGCCAAAACCTGGCGCATTGGCCGGGACGAGCAGGATGAGATGGCGCTGCGTAGCCATCAATGCCTGGCACGTGCCTACGAAGAAGGTTGGCAGGACGATCTGATGACCCCTTTTTGGTCGCTGACCCGGGACAACAACTTGCGCCCCGACCTGACACGGGAGCAACTGGCCAAGCTCAAACCGGCCTTCGACCGCAGCGATGAGGGCACCTTGACGGCAGGCAACTCCACGCCGTTGACCGATGGCGCCTCGCTGGTGTTGCTGGGGACTCAGGAATGGGCAGACCAACATGGCCTGCCGGTGCTCGCCTACCTGGTCGATGGCGAAACAGCCGCGGTGGATTTCGTCGACGGCCGCGAGGGCTTGCTGATGGCGCCCGTGTATGCGGTGCCGCGATTGCTGGCCCGCAACAACCTGACGCTGCAGGATTTCGATTACTACGAGATCCATGAGGCATTCGCGGCCCAGGTACTGTGCACCCTCAAGGCCTGGGAGGATGACCAGTACTGCCGGGACCGCCTTGGGCTGGATGCGCCGCTGGGGGCGATCGACCGTTCTCGGCTGAACGTGAAGGGCAGCTCACTTGGGGCAGGCCATCCATTCGCCGCAACGGGTGGGCGCATCCTAGCCAACTTGGCCAAGCTGCTGTCGACAGCGCCCCAAGGGCGAGGCCTGATCTCGATCTGCGCCGCAGGCGGGCAGGGCGTTACGGTCATCGTCGAGCGGTGAGCGTCGGTGTTGATCCGGCTGGGTGACCGAAGGTGGCCATCGAGCCGGATAACGCCGAGGGCGCCTGGGCTGTTAGGCTTGTCCGATCATCATGATAAGAAGTCGCCATGCCTGCCATCGGACATCCCCGTCCCATTCCAACGCTCGATTGCCTGCCTCGACCACTCTATGCCCGCGCCGAGCGACTGGTCGCCGGCTCGTGGACGACGTCGCATCAACACGACTGGGTGCAGTTTTCCTATGCCATCAGTGGCGTATTGGGGGTGTACACCCAGGCAGGCAGTTACTTCGCCCCGCCGCAATGGGGCGTGTGGATACCCGCGCAGGCCGAGCATGCGGTGTCCAGTTCGATGCAGGCTGAAATGCGCAGCCTCTACATACGCCGCGATGCCTGCCCTTGGGCGGCTGAGCGTTGCCGTGTGCTGGAAGTGACCCCCTTGGCCCGTGAGCTGATCAAGCAGTTCTGCCTGTACCCTGCACATTACCCAGAAGGCGATAGCGCACAGGCGCGTCTGGTCGCCGTGCTGCTTGACCAGTTGCAAGCGTTGCCAGAGGTGGCGTTTTCGTTGCCGCTGCCGCAACATCCAGGCTTGCTTGCCCTGTGCAATGGCCTGATCGCTGCACCGGAGCAGCCGCAGACCTTGCAGCAATGGGCGCGCGAACTGGGGTGTTCGGAAAAGACCCTGATGAGGTTGTTCCAGCGCGAGACCGGGTTGAGCTTTCGCAACTGGCGCCAGCGCATGCGCCTGCTGTCGTCCTTGACCGCGCTCGAGGCGGGGCACACGGTCACTGACGCGGCGCTGGGCTGCGGGTACGACTCTACCTCCGCCTACATCGCCGCGTTCAAGCAGCTGTTCGGTGCCACGCCAGGCGAGCTTAAACTCTAGCGGCTTACCTGGTGCGGCGCCCCGCGAGCCGGGTGAACGTGCACGCCCGATACTTGCGAGGCTTTTGCCGTCAGGTACGGAACCTGCGGACCAGCGCGTCCAGCTCGTTGGACAGGCCGGCGAGGCTTTCGGAGTCCTGGCGGGCTGCCTGGGCCAGTTCTGCCACCAGCTGGGCATCGCCGTGGATCTGGCTGATGTGCCGGTTGATGTCCTCGGCTACTTGGTGCTGCTCTTCGGCTGCCGTGGCGATCTGCGTGTTCATGTCACGGATAACGTCCACCGACTCGCGTATTTGACCAAAGCTGTCGCGGGCCATGCCGATACGGCTCACCGATTGCTGCGAAACTTCGAGGCTGGCGTGCATTTGCGCCGCCACCTCGGCCGTACGCCCGGCCAGGTTGCCCAGCAGGCCGTCGATTTCGGCCGTGGAGTCGGCGGTTCGCTTGGCCAGGGCACGCACTTCATCTGCCACCACTGCGAACCCACGCCCTTGCTCACCGGCACGGGCCGCTTCGATGGCGGCGTTGAGCGCCAGTAGGTTGGTCTGCTCGGCAATGGAACGGATGGTGCCCAGGATCGACTGGATGGCGTTGCTGTCGCGCTCAAGCTGCTGAATCGACTGCGCCGACTGTTCGATCTCGTGGCTCAGGCGGTCGACGCTGCTGACGGCGGCATCGATCTGCTGCTGGCCTTCGCGCGCCTGCTGCTGGCCGCTGTCGGCCGACTGCGCCGCCTGGCTGCAGGAACGTGCGACCTCGTTGGCAGTGGCGACCATTTCATGGAAGGCGGTGGAGACCATGTCGACTGCCTCACGCTGGCGCCCGGCGGCCTCGGCCATGTCGCTGGACACGCGTGTCGAGCTGGTGGAGGTGTTGAGGATATTGCCGGCCGCGGCGCTGATGTGCTGGATAAGGCTGCGAATGGCCCCCAGGAACTGGTTGAACCAGCTCGCCAGCTGGGCAGTTTCGTCACGGCCGCGGATTTCCAGGTTGCGGGTCAGGTCCCCTTCGCCCTGGGCGATGTCCTCAAGCCCGTTAGTGACGCTGTTGATCGGGCGCACGATCAGTTTGGCGAAGGTGGCACCCACGACGGCGAACACGGCAGCCAGTACCAGCGCGACGATCCCGATCAGCCAGGTCAGGCGGGTGGTGGTCTGCATCACCTCGCGCTGCTCGATCAGCCCGATAAGCGTCCAGCCCAGCTGTTCGTCCGGGTAGATGTTGGCCATGTAGCGAACACCGTCCAGCTCGACTTCAGCCAGGCCCTTGCCGTGCTTGGCAAGCTCGGCGTAGCCGTCGCCGAAGCTCGCCAGTTGTTTGAAGTTGTGCGCGGTATCCCGTGGGTCTACCAAGACGTTGCCGTTATTTTCGACCAGCAGCAGGTACCCACTTTCGCCCAGCTTGATCTGCTTGACGATTTCGGTGAGGCCTTTGATGGAAACGTCGACGTTGACTACGCCGCCAGGGTTGCCCAGCTGGTTGGCCACGGCACGCACGGTGCTGACCAGTACGGCATCGTCGGCGGCCCAGTAGTAGGCACCGGTGCGCAGGGTCTTGCCAGGGTTGGCCATGGCCAGCTGGTACCAAGGGCGCGTACGCGGATCGTAGTTGACGAACTTCTGCCCTGCCGGCCAGCCGACGTAGCCCCCGTCGGCGACCCCGTAGGAGAGGTAGGCATAGGCAGGATGAGCATTGGCCAGGCTGGTCATGAACGCCAGAATCTTGCTCGATTGCTCGCCCAGCTCGTAGGACGGCGTGGCGCTCGTGTACTTGGTCAGCTCGTTGCCAGTGGCCGCCACCAAGGGTTGCGAGGCCATGTACTCCACGTTCTGGCTGATGCCTTGGAAGAAGATGTTCATCGCGTTGCTGACCTGACGGATTTCTCGACTGCTGCTGTCGAGGAAGCCGTCCCTGGCCTCGCCGCGTAGGTTGAGTACCACCAGGGTGGCCACCAGCACGATGGGCAGGGCGGCGATGATCGCAAAAGCCCAGGTCAGTTTCTGTTTGATGCTCATCGGCGCTCCCGAATTATTGTTGTCGACACATGAGGCAGGTACCTAATGCATCGGCAGCAACCGAATTTTATGTAGGAAAACGCCCGTAATTATTGGGCGAAGTCGCTATTGATGCCTATTCGGTCGCGTTTGGACGGGTATGCCCTATGAGCTTGGTTGCACGGGTGCCGGGAATGCTCAGCGGCAGCAGCGCCCCGGCGCTTCGTTGGCCAGTTCCTTGAGAATCGGGCAGTCCGGGCGGTCATCACCGTGGCAGCTGGAAACCAGCTCGACCAAGGTGTCGCGCAGGCTAAGCAGTTCGTCGATACGTTTGTTCAACACATCGATATGCTGGTTGGCCAGTGCTTTGACATCAGCACTGGCTCGCTGCCGGTCCTGCCACAAGGTGAGCAGCTTGCCGACCTCCTCGAGGGAAAACCCCAGGTCTCGCGAGCGCTTGATGAAGGCCAAGGCGTGCAGGTCGGCAGGCTGATAGATCCGATAACCGCTGTCGCTGCGCAGGGCAGGCTTGAGCAGGCCGATGGATTCGTAATAGCGGATCATCTTGGTGCTGAGCCCGGTCCGGGCCGCCGCTTGGCCGATATTCATGGTGCCTCCTGATCGAGGGCGGGCTTCCAGGCCTTGAGCAACAGCGCATTGCTGACCACGCTGACGCTGGAGAGCGCCATGGCCGCGCCGGCCATGACCGGGTTGAGGTAACCGAAGGCAGCCAGCGGGATGCCGACGAGGTTGTAGATGAACGCCCAGAACAGGTTCTGGCGAATCTTCGCGTAGGTTCTACGGCTGATTTCGAGGGCTGCCGGCACCAACCGCGGATCCCCGCGCATCAGGGTGATGCCGGCGGCCTGCATGGCCACATCCGTGCCACCGCCCATGGCGATGCCAATGTCTGCAGCCGCCAATGCCGGTGCGTCGTTGACGCCGTCGCCGACCATGGCTACGGCACCACCCTGCTTGAGGGTCTCCACGGTGGCGGCCTTATCCGCTGGCAGCACCTCGGCGTAGACATCGGTAATGTCGAGGGCGGCCGCCACGGCCATGGCGCTGCCCCGGTTGTCGCCTGTGAGCAGGTGGCTGCTGATGCGCTGGCTGCGCAGCGTCTGGACCGCCTGACCGGCTCCGGGCTTGAGGCTGTCACCGAATGCGATCAAGCCAAGCACGCTGGGCGAAGTCCCGCGCTGGACGAGCCAGGACAAGGTGCGCCCTTGTGCTTCCCAGGCGTCAGCCGACGCGGCCAGTTCGCCGGGTGCCAGGCCAAGGTCTTGCAGCAGGCGGCGATTGCCCAGTGCCAGGTCACGTCCATCGACACGCCCGGCAATGCCGCGGCCGGTCAGGGATTGGCTGTCAGTTACCTCGGGCACCCGCAGGCCACGCTCGGCGCAGGCGTCCAGCACGGCCTTGGCCAGCGGGTGTTCACTGCCGCGCTGAAGCGCGCCGGCCAATCGGTAAAGGTTGTCCGTATCGCCGTCCAGTGCTTGGCTATGCACCACGTTCGGGCTGCCGGAGGTGAGCGTGCCTGTCTTGTCGAACACGACGCGGTTGACGGCCTGCGCGCGTTCCAGTGCTTCGGCATCTTTTATGAGAATGCCGTGGCGTGCGGCAACGCCTGTACCCGCCATGATCGCGGCCGGCGTGGCCAGCCCCAGCGCGCATGGGCAGGCGATGACCAGAACGGCCACGGCGTTGATCACAGCGGTTTCGAACGGGGCACCGGCCAGCCACCACCCCATCAAGGTGATCGCGGCGAGTATCAGTACGGCGGGCACGAACACCTGGCTTACCCGGTCGACCAGTTTCTGAATGGGCGCTTTGGCGGCTTGGGCGTCTTCGACCAAGCGGATGATGCGCGCCAGGACGGTTTCGGTGCCAAGCGCCTGGGTGCGGACCAGCAACCGGCCTTCGCCGTTGATCGCACCCCCGGTGACGCTGTCCCCGGGTTGCTTGGCGACTGGCAGGCTTTCGCCGCTGATCAGGGCCTCATCGGCATGGCTGTGACCGTCTTCGACGATACCGTCGACCGGAAAACGCTCACCTGGTTTGACCATGACCAGGTCACCCACGCGCAGCTGGGTGATGGCGACCTCCTGCTCCACGCCATCGATGACCCTTAGCGCACGCTCGGGACGCAGCGCTTCCAGTGCGCGTATGGCGCTGGCGGTCTGGCGCTTGGCACGGCTCTCCAGGTACTTGCCCAGCATGACCAGGGCGATGACCACTGCACTGGCTTCGAAGTAGAGGTGTGGTGTGGTACCCGATGGCGCGTTGGCCCATTGATAAAGACTCAAGCCGTAACCGGCACTGGTCCCGAGGGCGACCAGCAGGTCCATGTTGCCGCTGCGCGCACGCACGGCCTTCCAGGCCGCAACGTAGAAGCGGGCACCCAGGATGAACTGCACCGGCGTTGCCAGCAAAAACTGCGCCCAGGCCGGCAGCATCCAGTGCAGGCCCAACGGTTGTACCAGCATAGGCAACACCAGGGGAGACGCCAGCAGCAGCGCCGCAGCGACTGCAAGCCGTTCCCGGCGCAAGCGGCGCTGGATCGTCGCTTGTTCATTCTCGGGGGCGCGCGGCAGGCTGGCGTCATAACCGGCTTGCCCTATCGCATCGATCAGCGCCGCGTCCGGCACGCCGTCGAGAACGTCCAGGTGGGCACGTTCGTTGGCCAGATTGACGCTGACCTTCAGCACCCCCTGCACCTTGGCCAGCGCACGCTCGACTCGGCCGACGCAGCTGGCACAGGTCATGCCGGCGATCTGCAATTCCACCGTATGACTGGGTACAGCGTAACCGGCTGCGTGGACGGCGTTGACCAGTGCATCCAGGCTATCGGCCGGCGCCTGCACACGGGCCTGCTCACTGGCAAGGTTGACGGTGACGTGATCTGCGCCGGTGACCTTGCGCAAGGCACGCTCCACTCGGCCAGCGCAGCTGGCGCAGGTCATGCCGGAGACGGGCAGGTGATAAGTGACGGGCGTGGACATGGTTTCCTCCTTGGGCACGCTGCCAGCATCAACCTTGCCACCTGGGGAAGGTCAATAGTCCAGCGGCGTTCGCTTGAGCTCCATCCCATAGTGGCCCATCGCGATGCGGTACTTGTTGATCTGCCCAGCTTGCAGGTTCAACCGGGTGCTACGTTGATCCTCAAGGCCCGGGGCGCAACCGGGTGTCTGCCCAGGCAGCAGGCGCAGGCGTACATCGACGGGGCCCGCAGGCAGGTTGAACGACGTGGACTGTTCCTGGAACAGTCGCCCCGCCAGTTGATCGTTGAGGTAGACACCGATCTCGCAACTGGTGGCCACTTCAAGCCGTTCGCGGGAAATGATCAGTACGCTGTAGGCCGAGTTGTCTTCGGCGGCGGCCGGCGGCACTGCAGCGAGCGCACCCAGCAGCCCGATGAAGCCCATTGCTGTCCTGAACATGAACACTCTCCTGCTTGCCTGTTTCAAAGTCGCAGCTTGGCCGAGGTGGACGCGAATTGCCACCTCCAGACACGCCCGCTTGACCTTGCCCCCATGGCAAGCTTGAAACTCGCTGAAAACCTTGAGGAGGTGTTTCCATGCACGTATTCACTGTAGAAGGCATGACCTGTGGCCATTGCGTGAAGGCGGTCACCCAAGCTGTTCAGGCGCTCGATGGCGCTGCCAAGGTCGATGTCGATTTGGCCAAGAAGCAGGTTCGCGTCGATAGCAGCGCCGACCCAGCGCAGATACGGGCGGCCATCCAGGAAGAGGGTTACCAGGCCGAAATTGCGTAGGCGCTCAAGCTGGCAACGCTATTGTTGGATTGTTTTGCGCAGCACGGGGTCCACAGCAGGTAGAATGTGCAACTTTGTTAGCTTGCTATGGATTCCCGATGAACCTGCGAATGGTCCTTATCCTGGGCGCACTCAGTGCGTTCGGGCCTTTGGCGATCGACTTCTACCTGCCTGCCTTTCCGGCGATAGCCCAGGCGTTCGCCACTGATGAAAAACACGTCCAGACCACTCTGGCTGCCTACTTTCTCGGGTTGTCGATCGGGCAGCTCCTCTATGGCCCGGTAGCTGACCGTTTCGGTCGGCGCAAGCCGTTGCTGTTTGGCGTGGCGCTTTTTACCCTGGCATCGCTGGGATGCGCCTATGCGCCCAACCTGGACACCCTGATTCTGGCGCGCTTTGTCCAGGCACTGGGCGGCTGCGCGGGTATGGTGCTATCCCGGGCGATCGTCAGCGACAAGTGCGACCCGGTGGCTTCGGCCAAGGTGTTCTCGCAGCTGGTGCTGGTCATGGGCTTGGCGCCGATCCTTGCGCCCATGCTCGGCGGCGTGCTGGTCAACCATGCTGGGTGGCAGTTCATTTTCCTGTCCTTGAGCCTGTTCAGTGCCGGTTGCCTGCTCGCCGTCAGCCTCGGGCTGCCTGAAAGCATGCCTGATCATATTCCCCGGCAGCCATTGTCAGGGGCTTTGCGTCAGTACCTGCGCCTGCTCGCCGACCGTGTGTTCCTGGGGCACGCCTTGACGGGCGGTATCGCCATCGCCGGCATGTTTGCCTACATCGCAGGCTCGCCGTTCGTGTTCATCAAGTTGTACGGAGTACCTGCCGAGCATTACGGGTGGTTCTTCGGTGTCAATGCTGCGGGGTTCATCCTGATGGCTCAGGTGAACGCACGCCTGCTGGCTAAACGCGGGCCCGCCTGGCTGCTGACCCGGGCGGTATGGGTATACCTGGTAGCAGGCCTGGTTTTGCTGAGCATGGCGGCAATCAGGCCCCCAGCGCTCTGGCCGCTATTGGTACCGCTATTCGTGTGCATAGCGAGCCTGGGCTTCATTCTGCCCAACGCCTCGGCTTGCGCCATGAGCGGGCAGGGCGCTCGGGCTGGCAGCGCGTCGGCCATGATGGGCTGCGTGCAGTTCAGTGTTGCCGCTGGGGCCGCGGCGTTGGTGGGTTTGCTGCACGATGGCAGCGCGGTGCCCATGGCGCTGGTGATGAGCCTGTGTGGGGCATTGGTGGTCACGGTTGCGCTGTTGACGCGGCGCTTGCAATTTAAACGCTCGGTATGAGGCGTGAAGAACCTTCGATTGTATCTGCGCTATTTGGTGAAGACGGCTGTGGGCATCTTCCGAATTTGCAATAAGTGATATGCCTTAACTCACTCCATGCTGGGCCATGTTTCCTGTCAAACCGCCGATATACAGGCTGTTTTGCGAACATGCCGTTGAATAAGTCTCCTGCAAAGGGTAGCCCTACCCAGTGCATTTTTGCGACAACTAGGCCTGGGAGTGGCGCCAGGGTGGCTCCAGGTGCGGCTTATACTGACGAGCCAGGCCGGCGCGAGCGAGGGCGTTCGTGGGCCAGGGTCGGCCATCGCACCTACACAGTGAATATGCAGGAGTCACAGGGACATGAAAGCAGCCAGCAGCATCAGCCAGATCGCCAGCCTGATGGCCGACCCCAAGCGCAGTGCCATGTTATGGGCCTTGATCGATGGCACCCCCCGCCTGGCCAACGAGTTGGCCATCATGACCGGGCTCAGCGCCTCATCGGCCTGTGCACATCTTTCGCTGCTTTCTTCAGCGGGCTTGCTTCGGCATGAGGCCAGGGGACGCAAGCGTTATTTCCGCCTGGCAACGCCTCAGGTGGGCGCCGCTGTAGAGGCCCTTGCCAGCGTGCAACTCGAACAGGCAAGAAACCGTCATGCCCACACGCCGCGCCCTTCATTGCCCATGTCCGTGCGACGCGCCAGGCGGTGCGGCGATCACCTGGGCGGTGAGCTTGCAGGCGAACTCTACCATCGACTGGTAGTGGCTGGATGGCTGGATGGTTGTGGGCGGCAGTTGGTGGTCAGCGATGAGGGGCGAGCGCAACTGGCTCGCCTCGGCGTATACATCGATGCGCTGGCACCGCATCAGCCCCGAGCATGCACGATGTGCCGCTGCACCGAGTGGCACGACATGGAACCGCACCTGGGGGGCATTCTGGGCCAGGCGCTGTTCCGGCTGTTCCTGCAATCAGGGTGGATGCGCGAGGCCGAAGATACCCGGGCGTTGCACATATCACCGCTGGGTATCCAGCAGATCAATCGCATCGCCCGGGTCGAGACGCTGCAGGTGGGCTGAACGCGTCAGACCAGGCGCGCATCCAGGCTGTTCTGGGCAAGCCGGCGAGCTTGCTCTTGGGTCATACCCAGGTGAGTGTGCAGGGCGTGGAAGTTTTCCGTCACGTAGCCACCGAAATAGGCTGGGTCGTCCGAGTTGACGGTGACCTTCACGCCTTTTTCCAACATGTCGAGAATGTTGTGTTGGCTCATGTGGTCGAACACGCACAGCTTGGTGTTGGACAGTGGGCACACGGTCAAGGGGATCTGCTCCTCGATGATGCGCTGCATGAGGCGCTCGTCCTCGATGGCGCGCACACCGTGATCGATACGCTTGATCTGGAGCAGGTCCAGCGCTTCCCAGATGTACTCGGGCGGGCCTTCCTCGCCGGCATGCGCGACGGCCACGAAGCCTTCGCTGCGTGCCCTGTCGAACACACGCTGGAACTTGCTCGGTGGGTGGCCCATTTCGGAACTGTCCAGCCCAACGGCAATGAATGCGTCGCGAAACGGCAGGGCCTGGTCCAACGTCTTGTGGGCTTCGTCTTCGCTCAGGTGACGAAGGAAGCTCAGGATCAGGCCGCTGCTGATGCCCAACTGGTCACGGCCATCCTTGAGTGCCTGGTTGATGCCATTGAGCACCACTTCGAAAGGGATGCCGCGGTCGGTGTGTGTCTGTGGATCGAAGAAGGGCTCGGTGTGAATCACATTCTGCGCTTTGCAACGCTGAAGGTAAGCCCATGTGAGGTCATAGAAGTCCTGTTCGGTGCGCAGAACGTCGGCACCCTGGTAGTACAGGTCGAGAAACTCCTGCAAGTTGTTGAAGGCGTACGCACCGCGCAACGTCTCGACATCAGCCCAAGGCAGGGCAATCTTGTTGCGCTCGGCCAGGGCGAACAGCAACTCGGGTTCCAGGGAGCCTTCAAGGTGCAGGTGCAGTTCGGCCTTGGGCAGGGCGTTCAACCAGTCATACATATAAGGTGATCTCAATCAGGTACGGTTGCCGCCATTCTACAGGGCCCGGCCCGGCCGTGCGCCCCAATGGCGGCAACCTGCCCAATCACCAGACCAAGGGTTCGCCCTTGTAGTTGATGAAGCGCAGGCCCGCCGTTCCACCCTGGGCCTTGATCTGCTCGAGCATGCCACGCGTGCTGGTCAACACGTCGATCTCCGCGTTTTCTCCGCCCATGTCGGTTTTCACCCATCCTGGGTGCATGGCCAATACGCACAGGTCATGGCGCTGCTGGGCCACCACAAAACTGTTGATCATGGAGTTGAGGGCCGCCTTGCTGGCTTTGTACAAGCAAATCTCCCCGCCATCAGGCACTGCGACACTGCCCAGAATGGAGCTCATGAAGGCGAGTACGCCGGTATGTTCACGTACATGTTCAACCAGGCGGCGTGCGACACGAATCGGTGCAACGACGTTGGTCATGAACAGGTCACCGATTTCTTGGTGTGTGACGTTTTCCACATCCTGTGGGAGAGGGCCCATGACACCTGCGTTGATAAACACCAGGTCGAATAGCTGGCCGGTCAGACGCTCGGCCAGGGTGTCGAGTTGGGCTGGGTCATTCATTTCCAGCTGTTCGATACGCACGCCTGGAACATCAGCCAGAGCGCCTGGTGTTTGCAGAGTGCGTACGGTGGCGGTGACCTCCCATCCGTCTTCGTACAGGCGGTTGACCAAGCCTAACCCCAGGCCACGTGAGGCCCCGATGATCAGAGCGGTTTTTGAATCGGCCATGAGCGTGCTCCGTATGATTGTCAGAGCCACTGAGCATAATCCATAGGGCGCGGGGTCGTGCCAGGTCATTCGTGTTGTTGCTCGGGAGAGCGTTGCTGCTCGAAAAATGAGCGAACCTCGGTGCGGCCTTGTGCAACAGGCGCCCTGTCGTTCCACTCACGGGTTATCCACAGGCTGCTCCACAATTAATGTGTGCAAACCGCAGCGGTCCAGCCTTATTGCCACCTGCGCATGGGGATAACTCGGGCCGGCTTTGGTCAAGCCGCCGATCCAGTAACCGTGGTCAAATTTTGAACAAACCTGTGGAGGGCTCATGCTTATTGGGCTCTAGGCGTATGCCCCAAGCTTATCCACAGCCAGGCCCACAGTTGCTGTGGGCAATACTCAGCAACTCTCCAACAGAATCCGGCCGCGGCTCAGGTCTGCCAATTGCTGCTGCAGTGGCTGCCTGTGGGCATCTTCAAAGGCAAGCCTCAGGTCTACACCATTGGCGGTGAAGTGCTCTTCAAGGACCAGACCCTGAACGTCGGCGATCCGCAGTTTCACCAATGCCAACTCGCTGAACGCACAACTGCAAGTGAACTCGCTGCGCTGTACCAGCAGGCGCTTGGGGGCCTGCTGCAGGCATTTGTTGGCACCGCCGCCGTATGCCCTGGCCAACCCGCCGGTGCCAAGCTGAATGCCACCGTACCAGCGGATGACCAGTACTACTACCTGATCGCAATCCTGTGCCTCGATGGCTGACAAGATCGGGCGCCCGGCCGTGCCGCCGGGTTCACCATCGTCGCTGCTGCGGTATTGAGCACCGATTTTCCATGCCCAGCAATTGTGGGTGGCGTCGGGGTCGCTGTGACGCTCGATGAAACTCATGGCATCGCTGGCACTGTCGATGGGCCCGGCCAGGGTAATGAAGCGGCTTTTGCGAATTTCCTCGCGGTATTCGCAGAGGTCGAGCAGGGTAGAAGGCATAAATGTCGGTCAGGCAACTGGCGCGATGCCGCATCCTTTGAGAATGATGTGGATAAGGTTGGTGCTGGCATCTTCCATGTCTTGCTTGGTCAACCGGCTGCGGCCAGTGACTTGGCAGATCTGCGTGGCGAAGTCGGCGTAATGCTGGGTACTGCCCCATAGCAGGAAGATCAGGTGGACGGGGTCGACAGGGTCCATCTTGCCGGCGTCCATCCAGGCCTGGAACACTGCCGCCCGGCCCCGGAACCACTCGCGGTAGTCAGCGCTGAAGTATTCGGTCAGGCATGAGCCGCCGCTGATGACTTCCATGGCGAAGATTCGGGACGCCTGCGGGTTGCGCCTGGAGAACTCCATCTTCGTGCGAATGTACCGGCTAAGCGCCTCGCCCGGGTCGTCCTCGACGCTCAAGGCGTTGAAGGTGCTGTCCCATAGCTCGATGATGTTGCTGAGTACGGCAATATACAGGCCCAGCTTGTTGGTGAAGTAGTAATGCAGGTTGGCTTTGGGCAGCCCCGCCTTGAGGGCGATGGTGTTCATGCTGGTGCCCTTGAAACCATGACGGGCGAACTCGTCTTCGGCGGCCTTGATGATGGCCTGTTCGTTTTTCTGTCGGATACGGCCTGCGGGTTTGCCGGAGGCGGATAGGCGATGCGCAGGGACTTCTAATGTCATGAACGATTCCGTGCAGGGGGATGGCTGCGTCTGTAGGACAAGATTACCTTCCCACGGCAAAGTAACAAGCATTGGCGGCAGAGAGTGGCATCAACGTGTCGCAGCCAGACTTTCCAGAAAACTCTCAAGCACCAGGTTGGGCCTTCTGCCTTTTCGCGTCACCCAGCTCAAGCTCAGGTCATAGAAACGTTGCTGCGGCTTGAGCGCTCTCAGCCTTCCTTGCTGGACCCAGAGCGCAGCGTAGTGATCAGGCAAGTAACCCATGTAGCGCCCTGTCAGGATCAGAAACGCCATGCCTTCGCGATCAGAGGCGCTGGCCGTGCAGTTGAGCACCTGGTAGTGGGCCTGGACTTCGGCAGGCAAGCGGAAGGTTGGGGTAATGGCTTCCTGGCGATTGAGGCGCTCATCGTAGAGCAGATGGTCATCGGCGTAGAACAGCGGATGACCGACGGCGCAGTACAGCAGCGAGCGTTCGCTATACAGCGGTTGATATTCCAGCCCCGACAACGGGCTGGTCTGGGGGACGACGCCCACATGCAGGCTACCATCTAGAACGCCGTGCTCCACCTGGCTGGGTGCAATCATGCGGATCTGGATACGCACGTCCGGACCTCGGTCCTTGAGTTCAGCCAGCGCATGGGTGATGCGCATGTGCGGCAGGGTGACGAGGTTATCGGTCAGGCCGATGTTCAACTCGCCGCGCAAATGCTGGTGCAGGCCGTTGACTTCGGTACGGAAGGTCTCCAGTGCGCTCAGCAGTTGCAGCGCCGAGTGATAGACCTCTCGGCCTTCCTCGGTCAACGAGAACCCTGCACGCCCGCGCTGGCACAGGCGCAAACCCAGACGCTGCTCAAGATCGTTCATCTGCTGACTGATAGCCGATCGCCCGATACCCAGCACGTTTTCCGCGGCGGAAAACCCGCCACATTCCACCACGCTGCGGTAGATTTTCAGCAGGCGAATATCGAAGTCGCTGACTTGGGCAAGCGGATCGGGGCGTCGGCTCATCAGTTTAGTCGTGGCCTGTGTAAAGGTTAGAAATGCAGGCTTTTTCAGACTTTATCGCCGTGCCAAGTTAGCTGCAACAACATCCATCGTTGCCTAATCGTCTCTCGAGGAACCGCCGATGAACATGCTCCAAACCGCGCCTGCCGGTATCGCCAGCCAGCTCAAGCTGGATGCGCACTGGATGCCCTATACCGCCAACCGCAATTTCCAGCGCGATCCTCGGCTGATCGTGGCGGCCGATGGCAACCATTTGGTGGACGACAAGGGGCGCAGGATTTTCGATGCCCTGTCAGGTTTGTGGACATGTGGCGCGGGCCATACCCGCAAGGAAATCACCGAGGCGGTGTCGCGTCAGATCGGCACCCTGGACTATTCGCCGGGGTTTCAGTTCGGGCACCCGCTGTCCTTCCAGCTGGCTGAAAAGATTGCCGAACTGACCCCGGGTGACCTGAATCATGTGTTCTACACCAACTCAGGCTCCGAATGTGCCGATACGGCGCTGAAGATGGTGCGCGCCTATTGGCGCTTGAAAGGCCAGGCCACCAAGACCAAGATCATTGGCCGCGCCCGTGGCTACCACGGGGTGAACATCGCGGGTACCAGCCTGGGCGGTGTCAACGGCAACCGCAAGATGTTCGGGCAGTTGCTGGACGTCGATCATCTGCCCCACACCGTATTGCCGGCCAACGCGTTCACCAAGGGTCTGCCGGAAGAAGGCGGTATCGCGCTGGCTGACGAGATGCTCAAGCTGATCGAGCTGCACGACGCGTCCAATATTGCAGCGGTGATCGTCGAGCCGCTGGCGGGTTCGGCCGGCGTGCTGCCGCCGCCCAAGGGTTACCTCAAGCGTTTGCGTGAAATCTGCACCCAGCACAATATCCTGCTGATCTTCGACGAAGTGATCACCGGCTTTGGCCGCATGGGCGCGATGACCGGCGCCGAGGCCTTCGGCGTTACGCCTGACCTGATGTGCATCGCCAAGCAGGTGACCAACGGGGCGATCCCCATGGGGGCCGTGGTCGCCAGCAGCGAGATCTATCACACCTTCATGAACCAGCCGACGCCGGACTATGCCGTGGAATTCCCCCATGGCTATACCTACTCCGCACACCCGGTCGCCTGCGCGGCAGGTCTTGCCGCACTGGATCTGCTGCAAAAAGAAAACCTCGTGCAGTCTGCTGCCGACCTGGCACCGCATTTCGAGAAGCTGCTGCACGGCGTCAAAGGCACCAAGAATATCGTCGATATCCGCAACTATGGCCTGGCAGGCGCCATCCAGATCGCCGCCCGGGACGGAGATGCCATCGTTCGCCCTTATGAAGCGGCCATGAAACTGTGGAAAGCGGGCTTCTATGTGCGGTTCGGTGGCGACACCTTGCAGTTCGGCCCAACCTTCAATACCAAGCCCGAAGAGCTGGACCGTCTGTTCGATGCCGTGGGCGAGACCCTGAACCTGATCGACTGATTTCCTGCGTTCAAGGCAGGCGTTTGCCGCAGGCACGCCTGTCACGCCTCTTTTTTTCTGGAGTGTTACATGAGCATTGTTCAGCACCTGATCAACGGTGACCTGGTTACCAAGGGCGAGCGCACCGCCGATGTGTTCAACCCTTCCACTGGCCAGGCCATTCGCAAGGTCGAACTGGCCAGTCGTGCGACCGTGCAGCAAGCCATCGATGCCGCCAAAGCCGCGTTCCCGGCCTGGCGCAACACCCCGCCGGCCAAGCGCGCGCAAGTCATGTTCCGTTTCAAGCAGCTGCTCGAGCAGAACGAAGCGCGAATCGCACAGATGATCAGCGAGGAGCACGGCAAGACCCTGGAAGATGCCGCCGGTGAGTTGAAGCGCGGTATCGAGAACGTCGAGTTCGCCTGTGCTGCACCTGAATTGCTCAAGGGCGAGTACAGCCGAAACGTAGGACCCAATATCGACGCCTGGTCCGACTTCCAACCGCTGGGCATAGTGGCGGGTATCACGCCCTTCAACTTCCCGGCGATGGTGCCGCTGTGGATGTATCCACTGGCAATCGCATGCGGCAACGCATTCATTCTCAAGCCGTCGGAGCGCGACCCCAGCTCGACGCTGTTCATCGCCCAGCTGTTGCTGGAAGCGGGCCTGCCCAAGGGCATCCTCAATGTGGTGCACGGTGACAAGGAAGCGGTGGATGCCCTGATCGAGGCACCGGAGGTCAAGGCGCTGAGTTTCGTGGGTTCCACGCCGATCGCCGAGTACATCTACGCTGAGGGTACCAAACGTGGCAAGCGCGTCCAGGCACTGGGCGGCGCGAAAAACCACGCAGTTCTGATGCCCGATGCCGATCTGGACAACGCCGTCAGTGCGCTGATGGGGGCTGCCTATGGTTCGTGCGGTGAGCGTTGCATGGCCATTTCGGTCGCGGTATGCGTGGGTGACCAGGTGGCCGATGCGCTTATTGCCAAGCTTGAGCCGCAAATCAAGGCACTGAAGATCGGTGCGGGCACATCGTGCGGCCTGGACATGGGGCCGCTGGTCACGGCGGCTGCTCGCGACAAAGTGGTTGGCTACATCGAGGAAGGCGTAGCGGCGGGGGCCAGGCTCGTTGTCGACGGTCGCGGCTTGCGCGTATCGGGTAATGAAGAAGGCTATTTCGTCGGCGGCACCTTGTTCGACAAGGTGACCCCGCAAATGCGCATCTACAAGGAAGAGATTTTCGGGCCGGTGTTGTGTGTAGTACGGGTCGACAGCCTTGAACAGGCCATGCAACTGATCAATGATCACGAGTATGGCAACGGTACCTGCATCTTTACCCGTGACGGTGAAGCGGCGCGGTTGTTCTGCGATGAGATCGAAGTAGGCATGGTGGGGGTGAACGTTCCGCTGCCGGTCCCTGTGGCCTACCACAGCTTCGGCGGTTGGAAGCGTTCGCTGTTTGGTGACCTGCATGCCTACGGGCCGGACGGCGTGAGGTTCTACACCCGGCGCAAGGCCATTACTCAACGCTGGCCGCAACGTGCCAGCCATGAAGCATCGCAGTTCGCGTTCCCTAGTTTGTAAGCATGCTGTAAACGACGAAGGAGGCCACGGGGCCTCCTTCTTCTATATAGCGTCATGGTTCATTCATGTACGGCGTCTTTCCCACCCACGGCCTGAATATTTCAAATATATGAAATCAAAGGTTGACGCGGTTTCGAATCCCCTTATAATGCGCCCCACTTCCAGCGACATCGGAACGCGAAACTCCTTGAGATTCAATGAGTTAGCCAGTTCGGGTGGTGCTGAAAGG
>NZ_DIIQ01000052.1:0-13987 GCF_002420785.1 Pseudomonas sp. UBA5666
CAGGTAGGGGTTTTGTCTTTAAGTAGGAACTACAGAGATTCGCAGGCACGTCGATGACGGGCCAGCACACAGAATTTCTTGACGACCATAGAGCATTGGAACCACCTGATCCCATCCCGAACTCAGTAGTGAAACGATGCATCGCCGATGGTAGTGTGGGGTTTCCCCATGTGAGAGTAGGTCATCGTCAAGATTCAAACAAAAAAGCCCCTGTCTGCGCTGCAGACAGGGGCTTTTTCTTTTGGGGGGTTTAAACACCCCCAATGACTACCTTCTGATAAGCGGTTGTCCCGCTGTGCGCTTTAGAACTGGTAGCTCACTGTGGCGCTCACATTACGCTCTTCGCCCATGTAGCAGTAATTCAAACTGGCGCACGAGGTGATGTATCGCTGATTGGTCAGGTTGTTGGCATTCAGACGAACATCCAAGCCCTTCAGACCCAGCTTACCCATGTCGTAGCCCAACGAGGCATCAACCAACGTGTAGGAAGGCACCTTGCGGCTGTTCTCTGCATCTGCCCAGCTATGCCCCACATACCTCACGCCGCCGCCCAACCTAAGCCCGTCGAGCGCGCCTTGCCGGAAGTTGTAGTCGGCCCACAGCGAGACCATTTGCTCCGGGGCTTGGGTAGGCGAATTGCCTTTGTTGTCCAGACCGCTGGATACAAGGCTAGGCATCGATTTCGAGTACTCGATGTCGGTGTAGGTATAGCCACCCAGCAGTTTCAAGTTATCAGTGACCTGCACATGCGCTTCCAACTCCAACCCTTGCGAGCGCACTTGACCGACAGGCCTGTAGAAGTCTTCATCCGGTTGCTTGGAGGCCAGGTTCTCCTGCTCGATACGGAACACAGAGGCGGTGTACAGGTTGTCGCTACCAGGTGGCTGGTACTTGATACCGGCTTCCCACTGAGTGCCCTCGGTAGGAGCAAGCGGTTTTCCGTCTTGATCGGATACGGTATTCGGGTTGAAGGACTCGGAGTAGCTCACATACGGCGCCAGGCCATTCTCGAAGAGATAGAGCACCCCAGCGCGAGTCGTGAAGTTGGAACGCTTGTCACTGACCCTGGTATTGGTATCACGATTTTCCTCGGATACCTTGACCCAATCCTGGCGCAGGCCCAGTGAGAAGCGCCATTGATCCAGCTCCACCAGATCCTGCAGATAGACACCCGTCTGTTGCAACCGGCGTTGGTATCGGTTTTCACCGAGCACCTGCAGGTTGCCATTACCATACTGCGGGTTAGACGCATCCAGCGGATCTACAGTGCCATAACGCCACGAAACATCGGCTTTGCGGCGCTGGTAATCCGTGCCCAGCAGCAGGGTGTGCTTGGCAATGCCGGTGAAGAATTCAGCCTGGACCATGTTGTCAATGATGTAGGAGTGCAGCCGCTCATCACCCCCGGTGTAAGCTCGGTTAAGGACGGTACTGTCGGCATCTGCCCAACCTGCCGAATACACCTGGTCCATCGATACGTCCGAGTCCTGGTAGCGGAAGTTCTGCCGCGCGGTAAATACATCGTTGAAGCGATGCTCGAACTGGTAACTGAACGACTGCTGGGTGCGCTCGTAATTGTCGATGCCCGGCTCCCCTTCGAAAAAGTGATCCGACAAGCGTACCCCATTACGCTTGCTCAGCATCCCGTCTGCAGGATTACCGCCGTGATACCCCCCGTTTGGATCATGCTGCAAGTAGGCCTGCAGGGTCAGCGATGTGTCTTCGCTGAAATCGATGCTAAGCGACGGAGCGATGGCGTAGCGTTCTTCCTTGTTGTGATCGAACTGAGTATCCGAAGCGTCTGCCAAACCGGTCAGGCGATAGGCAATACGCTTGTCTGCATCCAACGGGCCGCTGGTGTCGAAGCCCAGCCCGCGCTGACCTTGGGTACCAACCGACGCTTGAACTTGATGGAAAGCGGTGAACACGGGCTTTTTGGTGGTCAGTGCGACCAATCCACCCGGTGAGCTACGGCCATAAAGGACCGAAGAGGGCCCTTTCAAGACATCGATCCGTTCCAGGAAATAGGGGTCGACCTGCATCGTGCTGTAGGTGCCGTTGTCCCCCATGGACTTGAGGCCGTCTACGTAGATGTTATCCACCGACCCGTCATTGAAACCTCGCATGGCCACGTAGTCATACCGGTGCGTCGCGCCATAGGGGCTGGTCATCACCCCTGGGGTATAGCGCATGGCTTGGGCGACGGTTTGAGAACCTTGGTCGTCGATCTGTTGCCGGGTTACCACCGAAACCGATTGGGATGTCTCTACCAGTGCCAAGCTGCTTTTAGTAGCGACCTGGCTGTGGGTGGCGTTATAACCCTCCATGCTCCCCAAGGCATTGCCCAGGGTGAAACCTCGAATGTCCGTATCGGGTAACGCCAGCGCAGCTTCCGCTGGCTGAGCCTGTACGATGAAGGTCCGGTTTCCTTGATCCAACGCCGTCAAGCCGCTTCCTGCCAACAGCACCCCTAACGCCTGCTCAGCCGAGTACTGTCCGTGAAGGCCTCTGGACTGCAAGCCTTGAGTGAGTGCCGGCGTACTGGAAAGCGTGATGCCCGCCTGACGAGCAAATTGATTGAGCACTTCATCCAGGGGCCCAGGCGCAATTGCATAAGTCGAGCTGACCAGTGAGGCATCAGCGGCGAGTGTGATGCCAGGCACCATGGCCAATCCAAGTGCCGTACCCAGCAAGGCAGCGCGGATGGCATTGCTTAGCAAATCTGAGTGCAAGACAGGTCGAAAATCATTCGCGCCAAAGGCGTACAGTTTTACCGGGTTGGTTGACATGAAAGGGTCCGTAAAATGTGCAGGAGATTCTTCTCACTGATCTAGCCGGATACGCGGCCAAAACCCGACACATTAGGAACAGGCTTTGCTCACCAAAGTCTAGGCACGACCCAGCGCTTCCACGCGCACCCACCATCGCGTTAAATGACGGACTTGAACGGGAAGCGTGGTGGGCAGCAATTGCAGGAGATGTTCTGGATTCTGGAGGCGGAATACCCCGGACAAACGGAGCTCAGCAATGTCATCGCTGCAGGTGAGATAACCGCGGCGGTATCGGCTGATCTGCGTCAGGAAATCCCTGAGCAACATGTTCTTGCCCACGATGAGGCCTTCGGTCCAGGCCATCGCGTCCATCCCTGAAGGCGTCACCTGCTCGGCACCGCTGGCGGTGACGCGCCATTCTCCACCTGGCTCGAGCCATTGGATCAGGCCGGTGCTCTGGCTGCGAGTGAATACTCGCCCCTCACTGACGACCACCCGTAGGCAATCGTCCTCGATACGCCCCACGAAGCGCCCCCCGACGGTTTGCAACGCTGCGGTATTCGTGCGCAGAGTGACTGGAGGTTGTCCAGGAGCTGCCTGTCGACAGTCCAGCATGACCTCACCCCGCTTGAGGTCGATCGACAATTGCTGCCTGTTGAAGGCCACGTCCACGGCACTTCGGGTATTGAGTTGTAGCCGAGAGCCGTCGGGTAAGGTCACGTCTCTGCGCTCACCCGTGGCTGTCGCGTAGTCGGATGACCAGGCCTGTACCACACTCAAGTCCTTGCTCAGCCATGCTGCCGATCCGAACACGGCAACGGTGCCCAGCAGCTTCAACGCCTGTCGCCGCTCAAGGCGCCGATGACTGGCCTCCAGTGTCTGCAGCGCAACCCCCGCAGCGGGCACGTGGCGCAGGTCCAGGTCCTGTTCCAAATGCAGCACGCGTTGCCAGGCCAGCTCGTGGGTCGCAGCCTCTGAGCGCCACTGCGCGAGACGCTCGTTCAAAGCCGGATCCTCACCACTGTGGCGAAGTTTCAGCATCCACTGGATGGCTTGTCTGACCGTCTTGGCGTCGGGATGCGGGCTAGGCATAACCGGTGTCATTACGCTTCGTAGCGCAGCAGGTAGCAGTGATAAAGCGCGTCAGCAATGTAGCGCTCCACCGTTCTCACCGATACGCCCATCTGCTGTGCAATTTCCTGATGCCGCAGGCCCTCGCATTGGGCTAGCAGGAAAGCAGTGCGAACCTTTGGCTTGAGGCCATCGAGCATCTTGGCAATGCGTTCAAGCAACTCCAGCAGCAGCTCGCGGGTCTCCACATCGGGCGTGTTAGCCTCCGGCACCAGCGCCAGCGCTTCCAGATAGGCTTTGTGCAGTTCCTCTCGACGCCAGTGGTCGATGATCAACCCGCGCGCCACCGTGCGCAGAAACGCCCTGGGCTGTTGTATCTGCAGATGCTCGCGGCGTTGCAACAGCCGCATGAAGGTATCCTGGGCCACGTCAGCAGCGTCGGCCGCATTGCCAAGCCTGTGGCGCAGCCAGGTATGCAGCCAGCCATGATGAGCACTGTAGAGGTTTTGCACGAGATCGTTGCTAGGCATGAGATACAGCTATCAGGGCTTAAATGATAATTAGTCTCATTGTTTCGCCCGGCGCGAGATTTTGCAACCTACCTGTCGGTCCCCAAGCCATTCAGTGCGAGCGCTGGCTGTCCAAGTACCTTCGAATGGTCACGGCTGCGCTGTTGAGGTGCTGCTCCAATACCGCAATTGCATCGCTGACACGTTTGGCACTGGCGGCATCGACCAAGGCCGTGTGATCGTCTTGGGTGAGCTTGCCCAGGCCCATCGACGAAAGATGAAAGCGTAGAAACCGCTCCTCTTGCATCAATTCGTTATCGATCAGGCGCAGCAGTTTATGGTTCGCTGCCTTGCTATAAAGCACCATGTGAAGCTCACGATTAAGACGAGCGATCTCGGCATGTCGTGTTTCGTTTTCCAATTGCTGGATGCAACTGCGGGCCTTGGCGATGTCTTGCGCCGTCAGAAGCGGAATGGATTGACGCAACGCCTCGCTTTCGAGCAGAACACGCAAGTCGTAGGCATCTGCCGCATCCTCGCCTATCAGCGGCGCAACGACTGCGCCCTTGTGAAGCTCCACGTTCAACAGTGACTGCGCTTCCAGTTGACGCAGCGCCTCACGCACGGGCATACGGCTGACGCCATAAAGTGTCGCCAACTCCTGTTGCCTGATTGCCGTTCCGGGTGGCAAACGACCCTCGAGAATGGCACTGCGCACGCGTTCTTCAATAACGCCGCGGGCCAGATGTGGCAGCAACTGTTCACTGTTCAACACGCTGCTCAGTTTGATTTTGTTGCCCACGCAACGCCTGCCTTAAACGATTACCAAAGTTGGATCCAATGACACGGTTATAGCGGTATGACGTGTCAAATGCTGGCCTCTACTGGGGGCATGCCCCAGGGCGCGGCTATGGTGGATGAAGTTGCTCTGCAAAGGAAGTGACATGACCCGCGCGGCAAGCGTTGATCCGGCGTACTCCGACACAGAGGCCGATGATCGCGATGTGCCATTGTCTTTTGCGGTGTCAGGCCGCACCATCGCTTCTTTCGACTGGCCTGGACAGTGCTTGGCAGTGGCGATCACCCCGATGCTCAAAACCGTGCTGCACCGAGTTGCCCTGGCTGCGCTGCTGGGTGGCCTGCTGCTGGGCGGTTTGCATGCCGACTGGGATTTCGCCCAGATCAGTCGCCAGTCTCAAGCGCTGTACGGGCCATTGGGGGAGGGCAAAGCGCGAATCGATGCGTGGCAGAACCTCATGGCCACCCAGAAGCAGGGGACTGAGCTTGAGCGTCTGCAGGTGGTCAACCGGTTCTTTAACCAACAATTGCGCTACGTCGAGGATATCGATCTGTGGCACGAGGTCGATTACTGGGCAACACCGGTCCAAGCACTGATAAAAGGGGCTGGCGATTGCGAGGATTACGCTATCGCCAAGTACTTCAGCCTCAGGCGCATGGGCATCCCCAGCGAGAAACTGCGGATCACCTACGTCAAGGCCTTGCGACAGAACCGGGCACACATGGTACTGACCTATTATTCAACGCCCCAGGCGCAGCCGTTGGTGCTCGACAGCCTGATGGACGCGATCAAGCCGGCCAGCCAGCGCCCCGACCTGTTGCCCGTCTATGCCTTCAACGGTGAAGGCCTATGGCTGACAGGCGCCGGTGGCAACAAGAAAGTCGGCGACACCAAGCGCTTGTCGCGCTGGCAGGACCTATTGAAAAAAATGCAGGCCGAAGGCTTCCCGGCCGAGCCGGTTTACTGAAGGAGCACAGATGTCACTGTTCAAACAATTGCTGTTGGCTATTTGCCTGTTCCTGGTAGTGGCGTTCACCGGCAGTTTCATGGTCAGCCTGGAGAGTTCGCGAAGCCAGTATGTCAACCAGCTCCGCTCGCATGCACAGGATGCAGCCACTGCGCTGGCCCTGTCGCTTACGCCCAATATCGATGACCCTGCCATGGTCGAGCTGATGGTGAGTTCGATCTTCGACAGTGGCTACTACGCCAGTATCAAAGTGGTGGACCTGGCTTCCAATACGGTGCTCGTCGAGCGCCATGCCGAACCAGACCCTGGGGGCGTACCCCGTTGGTTCGTTCACCTGATCGGTCTGGAAGCTGCCGGTGGCGATGCGTTGGTCAGCCGTGGCTGGCAGCAGGCGGCACGCGTCGAGGTCATCAGTCACCCCATGTTCGCCATTGCCAAGCTCTGGCAAAGCGCGTTGGGCAGCCTGGGCTGGCTACTGCTCTGTGGTGCCGCCAGCGCCATTCTGGGGGCGTTGCTGCTGCGCCGGCAGCTCAAGCCGCTGGACTACATGGTCGAACAGTCCCATGCCATCGCCAGGCGTGAATTCCTGAGCCTGCCTGAACTGCCCCGCACACCCGAGCTCAGGCGCGTCGTCCAGGCCATGAACCAGATGGTCGAAAAGCTCAAGGCACTGTTCACCGAGCAGGCCGAGCGCAGCGAGCGGTTACGCGCCGAGTCCTATCAAGACACCTTGACCGGTCTGTCCAACCGTCGCTATTTCGAAATGCAGCTCAATGCTCGGGTCAGCAACCTTGAGGAAGCACGGGCAGGCTACCTGTTGTTACTTCGGGTTCAAGGCCTGGCGGGCCTCAACGCGCGTCTGGGTGGCCAACGCACGGATCAGTTGCTGCAAGCCGTCGGTGAGCAATTGCGCCGCGCCTGCGCAAGCTTCCCGGAAACCAACGACCTGATTTCCCGCAGCCGGGGTGGTGAATTCGCCGTGCTGGCACCTGGCATGGTGCATGAAGAAGCCATACAGCTGGCCCAGGCGCTTGAGGCTACGCTGCAGAGCCTGCATGAGACGGGGGCCACCGATATTCAACCGGTGGCCTGCATCGGCTTGGCCCCCTTCAGCCCGGGCGACGCGCCTCCAGCGTTGCTCAAACTGGCTGATGAAGCCCTGGCACGCGCGGAGAACCAGCCAACCCCGGGTTGGGTCTGCCTGGAGCAAGGCGTCGCTGCCGTGGCTGCCGACAGCCAGCACGACTGGCATGAGCGCCTCGACCAGGCCTTCAGCAACGGTCACTTCGAGCTGTTTTTCCAGCCGGTGGTCGATTGTGCAACCGCCCAGCAGGTGCTGCACCACAAGGTGATATCCCGCCTGAAGGATCGACAAGGCGAGGCGCTTCCAGCCGGTCGATTCCTCCCTTGGCTCGAGCGCTTTGGCTGGATGCCAAGGCTGGACCTTCTGGTGCTGCAGAAGGTGCTGGCGCACATGCGTGGCCACGACCAGGTGCTGGCGCTGAACCTTTCCGCCGCTACCTTGGCGGACGCCCAGGCGCTGCAACGCATTTTCGAACTGCTCAGCCAGAACGTCGCCCTCGGGCCGCGTCTGGTGTTCGAAATCGGTGAAGAGCAGCTACCTGACCAGCCGGCGTTGGAGAAATTGACTCGAAGGCTGCACAGCCTTGGCTTCGGCCTGGCACTGCAACGCTTTGGCGGACGTTTCAGCATGATCGGTAACCTGTCCCACCTTGGATTGGCTTACCTGAAGATTGATGGCAGCTACATCCGTAACATCGACCATGAACAGCACAAACGCTTGTTCATCGAGGCGATCCAGCGTGCCGCGCACAGCATCGATCTGCCTCTGGTGGCCGAGCGCGTGGAAACCGAAGGTGAGCGCGCAGTGCTCTGCGAAATGGGTGTAGGAGGCATTCAGGGGCAGTTGGTGGGTGAGCCTGCCCCTTGGGCGCACGATAAGCGCTGACCTGCAGAAATGAGGGCCCGCACGCAAGGCCGTGCGGGCACACCCTCAGCGTTCGCGCAAGGCCTCGGAGCGGGCCTTCATGATGGGCTTGAGCAGGTAGCTCATGATGGTCTTCTTGCCGGTCATGATATCGACCGTTGCCACCATCCCGGGAATGATCAGCAGCGGCTTTTCATCGGTGCCCAGATGACTGCGATCGGTACGCAGCTTAATCAGGTAGTACGTGGTCTTCTTGTCTTCGTCGGTGATGGTATCGGCGCCGATCTGCTCAAGCTTGGCCTTGAGTCCCCCGTAGATGGTGTAGTCGTACGCGGTGAACTTGACCGTGGCTTCCTGGCCTGGGTGCAGGAAGGCAATGTCCTTCGGCAGGATCTTGGCCTCGATGACCAGCGTGTCGTCCAGCGGGACGACCTCGATGATGTCGCTGCCTGGCTGAATCACGCCGCCGATGGTGTTGACCAGCAACTGCTTGACGATACCCCGCACAGGCGAGGTCACCATGGTGCGGTGAACGCGGTCATCCAGCGCCTTGCTGGTAGCGGTCGCCTTGTTCAGTTCGGTCCGGGCTTCGTTCAGCTGGGTGAGTGCCTCGCTTCGGAACTTGCCGCGGGTCTCTTCGATCTTGCTCTGCACTTCTCGAACGGCCGCTTCGGCACGGGGGATGGCCAGCGACGTGGAGTCAAGCTGACCACGGTTCTCAACCTCGGCACGACGCAAGCGCAGCACCTCCACCTGGGAAATAGCACCCGTCGCGACCAAAGGCTCCGACATGCTGATTTCTTTACGCAGCAGCTCAAGGCTGTTGGCGTACTGCCCGCGCTTGGAGCTGTACTCGCGCAGTTCCTGCTGGCGCTGGACCAGTTGCTGTTGCAGTCCGCCAATTTCGTCCTGAAGCTGCTGGCGCCGACTCTGGTACAACGATTCTTCGCTGGCCGCTTGGCTAGGTGCGGCCTTGCGCAATTCTTCGTCGATCTCTAACGGCTTGCCGTCGACCTCTGCACTCAGGCGCTGAACCCGCAGGGCCATGGACAGCCGATCGGCTTCCGTTTCCCCCACGTTGGACGCGAAGCGGGTCTCATCCAGGCGCAGCAGAGGCTGCCCGACCTCGACGATCTCGCCTTCCTTGGCAAAGATTTCCGCCACGATGCCGCCTTCCAGGTTCTGGATTTTCTGCACCTTGGATGACGGGATGGCCTTGCCTTCACCACGCGTCACCTCATCGATGGGCGCAAAGCTGGCCCACACGATCAGGAACACGAAGAACAGGATGACGCCCCAGATCGTCAGGCGCACCACGCGCGGCGCGTCCTCGATAAGGGCCTTGTTGACCTCGGGCAGCGGCTGACCGCCCAACGAATCGCTGCCCTTGAAGTAACGCCGCAGGCCTTCCTTGAGTTGCCCGAAATCCAGCTTATGCGACACTGATCTGCCCCTTCTTCAACGCATCCATGACGGCCGCTTTCGGGCCATCGGCAACGATCTGCCCGCGATCGATCACGATCAGGCGGTCCACGAGTGACAGCAGCGATGCACGGTGAGTCACCAACAGTACCGTCTTGCTTTCCACCACGGCCTGCAAACGCTGCTTCAGGCGTTCTTCGCCGGTGTTGTCCATGGCGCTGGTGGGTTCGTCGAGCAGCAGGATCTGTGGGTTCAACAGCAATGCACGGCCCAGGGCCACGTTCTGCCGCTGCCCGCCGGACAGGTTCTGACCACGTTCGCCGACCTGCAGCTCGTAGCCGTCCGGGTGCAGTCGCGCGAACTCATGCACGCCTGCAAGCTCAGCCGCCTGCAAGATCATTTCGTCATCGATGTAGCGGGCCCCGCTGACCAGATTGTCCCGCAGCGTGCCCGCCAACAGCTGAATGTCCTGGGGCACATAACCAATGTTGTGGCGCAGTTCGCTGACGTCGATCTGGCGGATATCCACGCCGTCGACCAGCAATGAGCCGCCATCGGCCTCGTACAGGCCAACGATCAGCTTGGCCAGTGAACTCTTGCCCGACCCGCTGCGCCCGATGATCCCTACCTTCTCGCCAGGGCGGATGGTCAGGTTGATGTTCTTCAGCGCCATGTTCTGCTGGTTGGGGTAAGTGAAATCCACGCCGCGGAATTCCACGCTACCCTGCAATACCCTACGGCTGAGGGGGCGTTCTTCAAAGTTGCGCTCTTGTGGCAGCTCCATCATGTGGTCGGTGGACACCATGGTTACCTTGGCTTGCTGGTAACGAGCCAACAGGCCGTTGAGCTGCCCCAAGGGCCCAAGGGCGCGGCCGCTGAGCATGTAGCACGCCACCAGGCCGCCCATGCTCAAGTTGCCGTCGATGATCAGGTACACACCCACGCAGATCATCGCCACCCCTGCCAACTGCTGAATGAGCAGGGTGATGTTCATGGCCAGGCTCGACAGTACCTTGACGCGCAATTCCAGCCGGCTGAGGGTACCGAGCGTCTGTTCCCACATGTACTGCCGCTCGCTCTCGGCGTTGTTGACCTTCACTGCGTCCAGCCCTGCCAGGGTCTCGATCAGGCTCGACTGGCGCTCCGAGGCCAGCGCCATGGTCCGCTCCATGGTCGCCATCAGCGGCCGCTGCAGGGCATAGCCGATGCCCAAGGCCAGTGGGAAGGCGATGATCGGGATCCACACCAAGTGTCCGCCAATGATCGCGATGACGATCAGGATCAGCACCGTGAACGGCAAGTCGATCAGGCTAGTCAGCGTCAACGACGCCAGGAAGTCACGAAGGCCTTGGAACTCGTGAATGTTCTGGGCAAAGCTGCCTACCCGGGCCGGTCGATACTTCATCGACATGCCCACGATACGTTCGAATAGTGTCGCCGAAATGATCAGGTCGGTCTTTTTCCCTGCAAGGTCCAGACATAATCCGCGCAGGCCCTTGAGGATCAGGTCGAAGATATAGGCGCCCGCGATACCGACCGCCAGCACCCAGAGGGTCGAGGTCGCCTGGTTGGGAACGACCCGGTCATACACGTTCATGACGAACAGTGGCGCGGCCAGGGCGATCAGGTTGATCACAAGGCTCGCGGCGATGGCATCGATGTACAGCCACTTGCTGCGCAGCAGCGTGTCTCGGAACCAGGATTTGGCTCGGGGGATCAGGTTGCCATGGTTGACGTCGAATTTGTGCTGCGGCTGCGCGAAGAACACTCGCCCGCTGTAGTCATCCTGAAGCGTCTCACGGCGGACCTGAACTTCGCCGCCATCGCTTTCGCTCAGTAACAGCCGTGCAGTGTCTTCGTTTTCCCACCCGAGCAACACGGCACTGCGTCCGCCTTTTAGCAACAGGATCGCGGGCATGGCAATGCTTGGAATCTGCTCCAGCTTGCGCTGCAACAGACGGCCCTGCAGGCCGGCCCTGGCCGCCGCACGGGGCAGCAGCTCGGGGCTCAGGCGCTGTGCGGGTAAAGGCAGACCCGTGGTAAGCATGACCCGGCTGGCAGGTTTCTGGTGCAGTACACACAAGCTCAGCAGACTATCCAGCAAAGGATCGTCGTGCTGACTACGTGGGTCATGGTTGAGCTGGACTCGACTGACTTCTGATTCCACGCGGCGCTCTCTTCATCCTTGTGGTGGGTGGGGATGAGCTGGCCGCCGATCATTCGATGGCAGCAAACCCAGGCATTCAGTGGGGCAATGCATGTCGGCGCTCGGTAGGCATGCAGCGAGCGATGCAGTGTGTCGCCAATGGTCGCCTTGAATTAGGTGGTGAGTAAACAACTGTATCGGTCTCTTTACTACATGACGCTGATCAGCAGACAAACGTTTCATTTCTGAATCACGCTGCAATCCAGGCTTCAGGATGCTGGGATAGGCGCAGAGAAACGACATGTGACAGGCCTGCCGTTACAGCCTAGCTCAATGTCATTTATCAGGCGCTGGTTTGCTGGCGTTGGTGCGACCCGTGTTAGGTAAAATTCATCCAGGTAAATCCACTTCCGTTGTCGACTCTGGCCGATAATCGCAGGCGCGTTATAAGGCCTGTTTAGACGATTAGCGCATTCGGTCGTCGTTCATTCTACGGTGAAGCAGCCTGAAAATTGGCAACATCAAGGGGCGTCTCGGGCATGTAATCGGCAAGGTTTATGCTTACGAGTCTTGGAAATGTGGCGTCAATAAACAAAATTGACCTTCTATTGACGCTGTTGGTCCTATTGAGCCCGACGAACGGTTGAAAGGCATGTGATTTATGGCTGCTGTCATCACCTGGGCCCGCGTGCTCCGTGCCATTGCGCTGTTTTAATGACGCAACGCATTTGCTGTTGATTGGCCCTTGGCTAAGGTAAAAATATCAATGTGACATTACCTTGGTGATTGTTTAGGATGGCCGATATAAGGTCAATAGTTTGGCATAAGTCTAATTACATTTCGTCATAGACGGAATATTGACGCAATCAAGCGTCAAGAGATCATCGACATAATTCCTGTTTAGGTGGCTGCGGATGCCGCTCTGGCACAGAAGTACCCCAGCGGGTCACACGGAGAGTCCAATGAGCAGCGTTGTAGCCATCGTCAAAAGTATTGTCGGCCAGGTTATCGCGGTATCCCCTGAAGGCATCCGGCGTGTGCTCATAGAAGGCGATCGACTTCTAGCGGGTGAGCAGGTCCTTACCGGCCCGGGTGGCGCGGTGACGCTGGAGTTGGCAGATGGCCGATTGCTCGACCTTGGTCGTGATACCCAGTGGAGCGCAGACGCGCCTGACAGCAGTACCGATTTGGGCCAGGCCGCTGCCCAGGCGGCGCCGTCTGTCGAAGAATTGCAACAGGCGATCGCCGCAGGCGCTGACCCGACCACCGATCTTGAAGCCACGGCTGCCGGTCCGACTGCTGCGGGCGGCGGTGCAGCAGGTGGCGGCCACAGTTTCGTCATGCTGGAAGAAACGGCCGGCAGCGTTGATCCCACGATAGGCTTCCCTACCGAAGGCCTTGGTTTTGCAGCGGCGGCCGCCCCCGTGGAAGTGGCTGGAACGCAAACCACCGCTGACAACCGAGTCACCGCGCCGACAACTGGCACTACGGTTGCCACCACCCTTGTGGTCGGGGCCACGCCATCGATCAGCGAAGCGGGTGGCGTCATTGTCTATACCGCTACGGTTGGCCAGGCACCGGGCAGCGACCTTGTCATCACGCTGGCCAACGGCTCTGTGATCGTCATTCCGGCCGGGCAGACCACTGGCAGTGTCAATGTCGTGATCCCGCCGAATGACACGCCCTACATTGATGGTGGGCAGATTTCTACAACGGTCACCGGTACCAGCGGGGGCAGTGGCATTACAGTAACCCCACCGCAAGGGCCGTTGGTTACTGAAATTACAGATACCATCGATGTCACCACTGCAACGTTGACCGCCACTCCTTCGGCCACCGAAGGCGGCGTCATCACTTATACCGTGACGCTGACCAACCCGGCCCAGACTCCGGTGACTGTGACCCTGTCCAACGGCCAGGTCATCATTGTTGAGGCAGGTAAGACCCAGGGCAGCATCGACTTCCAAACCCCGGCAAACGACGTCTACAACAACGGTTCGACCGTAGGTGTGACCATCGACAGCGCTACGGGCGGTAACTTCGAACAGCTGACGCCGAATCCTGCGGCTGCGGTTACCACGATTAATGATTCGATCGACACTACCACTGCCACGCTGACGGCTTCGCCGAGCATGAACGAAGGTGGCGTGATCACTTACACCGTGACGCTGACCAACCCGGCCCAGACTCCTGCCACCGTGACCCTGTCCAACGGCCAGGTCATCACTGTTGAGGCAGGCAAGACCCAGGGCAGCATCGACTTCCAAACCCCGGCCAACGATGTTTACAACAACGGTTCGACCGTTAGTGTGACCATCGACAGCGCTACGGGTGGCAACTTCGAGCAGTTGACG
>NZ_DIIQ01000046.1:0-301 GCF_002420785.1 Pseudomonas sp. UBA5666
CCGCCGCCCAGCGCGAGGCCGCCGAAGCGCAGGCGCTGGCGCCTGGGGAGGCCTTGGCCGCGGAACGCAGCGATCGTTACCGTGACGACCCGCCTGCGCTGCCTGCCGGCGCTGGCCGGGTCGAGCCCCGCCTGTAAACGGAGACACCGCCATGTGCGAACTGCTGGGCATGAGTGCTAACGTCCCCACCGACATCGTCTTCAGCTTCACCGGCCTGATCCAACGCGGCGGGCGCACCGGCCCGCACCGTGACGGCTGGGGCATCGGCTTTTACGAAGGGCGCGGCCTGCGCCTGTTCCAG
>NZ_DIIQ01000046.1:397-25248 GCF_002420785.1 Pseudomonas sp. UBA5666
CGCGGCCTGCGCCTGTTCCAGGACCCTGCCGCCAGCAGCGAGTCCGAAGTGGCCAACCTGGTAAGACGCTACCCGATCAAGAGCGAAGTGGTGATCGGGCACATCCGCCAGGCCAATGTCGGCAAGGTCTGCCTGGCCAACACCCACCCCTTCATGCGCGAGATGTGGGGGCGCAACTGGTGCTTTGCCCACAACGGCCAACTGGGTGATTTCACCGGTTCCACAAGCTTTTACCAGCCCATTGGCGATACCGACAGCGAGGCGGCGTTTTGTGACCTGCTCAATCGCATCCGCGGCGCCTTCCCGGAGCCGGTGCCGGTGGAACAGCTACTGCCGGTGCTGGTCGAAGCCTGTGCCGGTTATCGCGCCCGCGGCGTGTTCAACTGCATGCTCAGCGATGGCGACTGGCTGTTCTGCTTCTGTTCGACGAAACTGGTCCACATTACCCGCCGCGCGCCGTTTGGCGCGGCACGGCTGAAGGATGTAGACCTGATCGTCGATTTCCATACCCAAACCACCCCCAACGACGTGGTCACGGTGATCGCCACCGAGGCCTTGACCGAGAACGAAACCTGGAACCGCTACGCGCCAGGTCAGTGGGCCCTGTGGCGGCACGGCGAGTGCACCGCGCACGGACAAAGCTAAGGATGCGGCATGTTCAGAAGTTACCTGCGGTTGCTGCTGTTCACCCTCGGGCTGTTGGCCGGCATCCAGGTCCCGGGGCTGGTCAAGGACTATAGCCAGCGCGTGGAGGCCCACCTATTCGAATCTCGCGAGGCGCTGGACGGTTTTCGCCAGACGGCTGAGCGTTTTTTCAACGGCGACCTGCAAGCCTTGTTGCGACACTACCGCAGCAGTGACGACCCCGTTTTTCTCAGTGATGCCAACAGCATCGAAAGCCTGATGATTCGCAACCAGATGCTCGAAGACGAGTGGCAGGCGCTGCAAGGTTCATGGGCGCAGCGTACCTGGCATGTCCTGACGCAAGCCGACCCGCGGCTGCGAGAAGAAACGCTCAACGGCTACAGCTACCAGGTCTTGCTGGTTCCGCAGGCCATCGGCTGGGGCGTCGGCGCCGGGTTCGTGCTGGCATTCGTGGTAGAAAGCCTGTTGCTGGGGATAGGTCGGTTGATACTGGGTGGGCGACGTGGTGCGGTTAAGGAGAGTTGGCGTTAGGCTAGGGGCTGACACGTTGGCCTAGCCATTTGCGCGGTTACCCCAAATCGAGTCAAAACCCTTACTACATCCCCCCCGGCACCAGCACGATCCGTTGCCCGCCCACGTCCTGCGCATAGCGCTCCAGCACCTGCCGACAGACACCAACCACTTCATCCACCAATGCCACCCCGGTCTGCCAGGCCACTACCAGCTCCAGGCTTGGCGGAGGCTGAAGCCCAGCCAGCAGCACCAGGTCACCCTGGTTCAGTTCGGCCTCCACTAGGGCAGGTGGCAAGGCCCCGATGCCAAAACCGTCGCGCAACAAGCGGGTAATGGCCGCTACCGAATTGACGCAGTTCAGCCGCGGCGTTTGCACCCCGGCCCCTTGCAGCAACGCCAGTACTTCCTGGTGGGGCCGGGAATTCTTCGAGAAAGTAATGATGCGCTCGCGCCCCAGCTCGGCCAGTGACGCGTAGTCCCTGTGCAGGTGCGACCCGGCAGCGACCACCCAGCCCATCGGATAGCGCGCCAGATCCAGGCTGCGGATCGAAGGCTCGCGCAGCAAGTCTGTTTGCACGATCACGTCCAGAAAGCCTTTGTGCAGTTGCTCGCGCAAATTCAGCGCCGTGTCGGCGACCAGTTCGATCTCTACCTGCCGATAACGCTCGGTCAATTCGGCCACCAGCGCGCTCATCCAGGTATGAATGACCGTGTCCATTACCCCGAGACGAATACGCCCGACCTTGGCCCGGTCGCTGTCCAGCGACTGTTTGAGCGCCTTGGCGGTTTCCAGCATGCGCTCGGCATGTTCCAGCACCTTGCTGCCTTCCGGGGTCAGGCTGACCCCGCGCGAGTCGCGCAACAGCAGCTTAACGCCCAGGTCGGCTTCGAGCGCCGCGATACGGCTGGACACCGACGCCTGGGTAGTGAACAGCTTCTGCGCGGTCAGGCGGAAGCTCTTGAGGCGAGCGACCCAGACGAACGTTTCGAGAAAGCGAAGGTTCATGATCAGTTTTTCTTGTTCCAGACCCGGGGTTTTTCTCGTTGGACGCCAGCGCCGCGTGCTCTGAACATGAAGCCCAGGCCGCGACCTTTGCTGTCGCCCCATAAAACAATACCAAGAAGCCGAGGCATCCATGAACCCCACCGGCACGCAGCAGCAGATCAGTTCCCCATCCTCCTCCGGGCCTTTTGCCTGGTACCGCGACATCGATCAACAACAGCGACGTACCTTCTGGAGTTGCAAGATCGGCTATGGCCTGGACGGCATGGACACGCAGATGCTCAGCTTCGTCATCCCCACGTTGATCATGTTGTGGGGCATCACCACCACCGAGGCTGGGCTGATCCACACCAGTACCCTGGTCGCTTCGGCCATCGGTGGCTGGGTGGCCGGCATTCTCTCAGACCGCATCGGCCGGGTCCGCACCCTGCAACTGACAGTGCTGTGGTTCGCCTTCTTCACCTTCCTCTGCGGCTTTGCCCAGAACTACGAGCAACTGCTGGTCGCCAGGACCCTGATGGGTTTTGGCTTCGGTGGTGAGTGGACGGCAGGCGCGGTGCTCATCGGCGAGGTCATTCGTGCCCAGGACCGCGGCAAGGCGGTGGGCATGGTGCAGTCGGGCTGGGCCATCGGCTGGGGGCTGACGGCCATCCTGTACGCGCTGCTGTTCACCTGGTTGCCGCCGGAGCAGGCCTGGCGGGCGCTGTTCTTGCTCGGGCTGGTGCCGGCCGTGTTCGTGATCTTCGTTCGGCGGCTGGTCAAGGATCCGGAGGTCTACCGCCAGGCCAAGGCAACCGAAGCCACCGCGGCGCCCTCGCATTTCTATGAAATCTTTGCCCCCGGCATGCTCTGGACCACCGTGCGTGCCTCGCTGCTGACCACCGGCGCCCTGGGCGGCTACTACGCAATCACCGCCTGGCTTCCCACGTTTCTGAAGAACGAGCGTGGGCTGAGCGTGCTGGGTACCGGCGGCTACCTGGCAATGGTGATCGTAGGCTCCTATGTGGGCTATGTGATCAGCGCCTACCTGTCCGACCTGCTTGGGCGCAAGAAAAATTTCATCCTGTTCGCCGTAGGCTCGTTCGTCATCGTGCTGCTGTACACGCAAATGCCCGTCAGTGATGGGGTGATGCTGTGGTTGGGTTTCCCGCTGGGTTTTTTCGCCTAGGGCATCTTCAGCGGCATGGGGGCCTTTCTGACCGAGCTGTTTCCCACGCGCGTTCGCGGCTCGGGGCAAGGTTTTTGCTACAACGTCGGCAAGATCGTCGCGGCGCTGTTCCCGCTGCTGATCGGCATGCTGGGGCAGCAGGTGCCGCTGGGCCTGGGCATTGGCCTGTTCTCGGCGGTGTCTTATGGCGTGGTGATCGTAGCAGCGCTGAGCCTGCCAGAAACACGCGGCAAACAATTGCAGGCGCGCTAAGGTAGGCACATGGATAACGACAAGGGGTACACCGTGGTGCAACGCCTGCTACTCAATTGCGACATGGGCGAAAGCTTCGGCAGCTGGCGCATGGGCCTGGATGCCGAGGTCATGCCTTACATCAACTGTGCCAACATCGCCTGCGGCTATCATGCCGGCGACCCCGGCATCATGCGCCGCACCGTGACGTTGGCCCTGGCTCACGACGTCACCGTGGGCGCGCACCCGGCCTACCCGGATTTGGTCGGCTTCGGCCGGCGCAGCCTGGCGTGCAGTGCCGAAGAAATCCGTGACTTGCTGCACTACCAGATCGGCGCGCTCGATGGCATCTGCAAGGCGCTGGGCACACGCGTCGCCTACGTGAAACCCCACGGTGCGTTGTACAACGACATGATGGCCGACCCGCTGATCCTGCGCACGGTGCTGGAGGCCGTGGCGGCCTATGACAGTGGCCTGCCGCTGATGCTCATGGCCACGGCCGACGATGCGGCCGCCCAGGCGCTGGGCGCTGAAATCGGCGTACCGCTCTGGTTCGAGGCGTTCGCCGATCGGGCCTACACCGCCAGCGGCCACCTGGTGTCGCGACGCCTGCCGGGCGCCGTGCACCACGACCCGGCCCAGGTGGTGGAGCAAGCCGTGAAGCTGGCCCACGGTCACGCATTGCTGGCCAGCGATGGCACTGCGTTGCTGCTCAAGGCCCATACGCTCTGCGTGCATGGGGACAACGACAGCTCGGTGGCGGCAGTTCGGCAGATTCGCCAGGCGCTTGATGGGATCGTATCAGCATGACCCCGCGCATCGAAGTGGTCGGTATCGATTGTCTGATGGTGCGCCTGTTCGAGCGCATCGAGGAAGCCAACATGCCCTGGGTGCTTGCCGCCAGCCAGCGCTTGCAAGCAGCGTTCGGTGCGCACTTGCGCGATCTGGTGCCGTCCTACACCACCCTGATGGTGCATTTCGACCTGGCGCCGGCCGATGCACGCTGCCTGATCAGGCAAGCCCTTGAAGGGCTACAGCCTGGCACTGACAGCAGCGGCTGTCGGCACGAGATACCGGTGTGGTACCACGCCAGCGTCGGTCCGGAGTTGCCCGTGCTAGCGCGTCAGGCAGGCCTGAGCGAAGCTGAGGTCGTGCGCTTGCACAGCGAACGTGACTACCCGGTGTTCGCCCTAGGGTTCGCGCCAGGTTTCGCGTTCATGGGGCTGGTGGACGAACGGCTGGCCACCCCGAGGCTAAGCACCCCGCGCAAGCAGGTGGCAGCGGGCAGTGTCGGGATTGCCGAGCGCCAGACCGCCGCCTACCCGGCCGTTTCACCCGGTGGTTGGAACCTGATCGGACGGACGCCGGTACGGTTGTTCGACCGTGAGCGCGACGGCTACAGCCTGCTGCAACCGGGTGACCGCGTCCGTTTCGTAGCGGTGACGCGGCAGGAATTTCTGGCGTTGGGCGGTGATGAAGAGGCACAGGCATGAAGCACTTGCGAGTCGAGGCCAGCACACCGCTGTGTGCATTACAGGATGCGGGTCGCTTTGGCGTGAGGCACCTTGGGGTCACCCAGGGCGGTGCTCTGGATTGGGTCGCGATGCACTGGGCCAACTGGTTGCTGGGCAATGCCCTGCAGGCTCCCGTCGTAGAGGTTGCCTTGGGTGGGTTCAGCGTGGTGGCGCAGCATGATTGCGTGCTGGCGCTGGCCGGGGCCGACTTGGACGCGCACATCGACGATCAATACCTGGCCCCTTGGCGCAGCTTCACCCTGACCAAGGGGCAGCGCCTTACTCTCCGGCAACCCCGGCGGGGCGTACGCGCTTACCTGGCTGCACCGGGCGGTTTCGATGCCGAGCCTGTGATGGGCAGTTGTGCCACGGTCGTGCGTGAGGGGCTGGGCGGAGTCGATGGCCAGGGGAGTGTGTTGCGTGAAGGTCAATGCTTGAGTTTTGCCGGTGCAGCGAAACCGATCGGCGAAGTGCCTGATCGGGCGCGCCCTGAATATGTTGCCAAGCCCACCTTGGACCTGGTGATCGGCGCGCAGATCGGCGACTTTGCCGGCCTCAGCCTGTTCGATGCCTTCAACCGCGACTGGACACTGGATACCCGTGCCGACCGCATGGGTATACGCCTGCTTGGCCCACCTCTGGTTTACCAAGGCCCGGCCATGATCTCCGAGGGCATTCCCCTTGGCGCCGTCCAGGTCCCGCCCGACGGGCAGCCGATCGTGTTGCTCAATGACCGCCAGACCATCGGCGGTTATCCCCGCCTGGGGGCGCTGACGCCGCTGGCACTGGCACAACTGGCACAGTGCATGCCAGGCGCGACGGTGCGGTTCCGACCGGTAGTGCAGGAGCAGGCATGGCGGGAGCAGCAGGGGTACTTGGAACGGTGGCGAGCATAGAAGGGCGCTTATCCTGGCTGCCTCACTTCGACAAATACCGCATCCCATCCTCCAACCCCTGCAAGGTCAGCGGATACATCCGGTCCTCGATCAGTTCACGCACCAGATGGGTTGAGGCGGTGTAGTCCCAGGCCTGGCGGGGGTATGGGTTGATCCAGATGACCTTGCGGAACTTGGCCATGATGCGCTGCATCCAGACATACCCGGCTTCCTCGTTCCAGTGCTCCACGCTGCCGCCCGGCTGGGTGATTTCGTAAGGGGCCATGGCAGCGTCCCCGACGAACACCACCTTGTAGTCGTCGCCGTACTTGTGCAGCAGGTCGAAGGTGGAATAACGCTCCGACGTCCGGCGCAAGTTGTTCTTCCACACCGTCTCATACACACAGTTGTGAAAGTAGTAGTACTCCAGGTGCTTGAATTCGGTCCTGCATGCCGAGAACAGCTCCTCGCAGACCCTGACATGGGCATCCATCGAGCCACCGATGTCGAACAGCAGCAGCAATTTCACCGTGTTGCGCCGCTCCGGGCGCATCTGGATGTTCAGCAGCCCCGCATCGCGCGCGGTATGGTCGATGGTGCCATCGATGTCCAGCTCTTCGGCAGCGCCTTGGCGAGCGAACTTGCGCAGGCGCCGCAGGGCCAGCTTGATGTTGCGTGTACCCAGCTCCACCTGATCGTCCAGGTTCTTGTACTCGCGCTGGTCCCAGACCTTCACCGCCTTGCCCTGGCGCTCGCCAGCGTCGCCCACGCGGATCCCTTCGGGGTTGAACCCACCCGAGCCGAACGGGCTGGTGCCTCCGGTGCCAATCCACTTGTTGCCGCCTGCGTGGCGCTCCTTTTGCTCCTGCAGGCGCTGCTTGAACGCCTCGATCAGCTTGTCCAGCCCGCCCAGGGACTGGATCTGCGCGCGCTCCTCGGCGGTCAGAGAGCGCTCGAATTCCTTGCGCAGCCAGTCCTCGGGGATCAACGCCTCGATGTGACGATCCAGGTTCTCCAGGCCCTTGAAGTAAGCGGCGAAGGCTCGGTCGAACTTGTCGAAATGGCGTTCGTCCTTCACCAAGATGGCGCGGGCCAGGTAGTAGAATTCGTCCATGTCGGCGAACACCACGTGCCGTTGCAAGGCATGGTGCAAGTCGAGCAGTTCGCGCACCGACACCGGCACCTTCGCCGCGCGCATTTCGTTGAACAGGTTGAGCAACATGGCCCAGGCTCCCTCAGCGGTTGCCGCGCCGGCTCATGAAGGCCAGGCGCTCGAGCAGTTGCACATCCTGCTCATTTTTCACCAGCGCCCCGGCCAGCGGAGGGATGGCCTTGGTCGGGTCGCGCTCGCGCAGTACCGCTTCGCCAATGTTGTCGGCCATCAACAGCTTCAACCAGTCGACCAGTTCGGACGTCGAAGGCTTTTTCTTCAGGCCCGGTACCTTGCGCACGTCGAAGAACACATCCAGCGCCTCGCTGACCAGCGACTGGCTGATGTTGGGGTAGTGCACGTCCACGATGCGCTGCAGCGTGGCCCGGTCGGGGAAGGCGATGTAGTGGAAGAAGCAGCGGCGCAGGAAAGCGTCCGGCAGCTCCTTTTCGTTGTTGGACGTGATGATGATGATCGGGCGCTGCCTGGCCTTGATGGTCTCGTCGATTTCGTAGACGTAGAACTCCATCTTGTCGAGTTCCTGCAACAGGTCGTTGGGGAATTCGATATCGGCCTTGTCGATCTCGTCGATCAGCAGGATCACCCGTTCCTGGGCCTCGAAGGCTTCCCACAGCTTGCCTTTCTTGAGGTAGTTGCGTACGTCGTGCACCTTGTCCACACCCAGCTGGGAGTCGCGCAGGCGGCTCACGGCATCGTATTCGTACAAGCCCTGGTGAGCCTTGGTGGTGGACTTGATGTGCCAGGTAATCAGGCGCGCCCCGAACGAAGCTGCCAGCTGCTCGGCCAGCATGGTCTTGCCAGTACCGGGCTCACCTTTGACCAACAGCGGGCGCTCAAGGGTGATGGCCGCATTGACGGCCAGTTTCAGGTCGTCTGTGGCGACATAGTCACCCGTGCCTTCGAACTTCATTGGGTCTTTCCTCTGCTTGGGCTTGCGGGCCACGCGCAGCCAGCCTGCTAGGCCAGACCTTGGTGGGGTGGGCGACAGGCTGGTCTCAAGTGGCCAACACAGGGTGTGTGATGGTGGCCCGACTATAACGCGGGGGTACGACGACTGAAAACGCAGACCGAGTATTCAGTCCCCGAATGCCTCGTCACCGCGCCTTAGTCGGAATCCGGCGCGCTGCGCTCGTAGCGCGCACTGAACGCCTGCACGAAACCATTGCGCAGGATCTGCAGGAAAGCCTCGAACGCACTGATGTTCTGCCTGCGCACGCTGCCACTGAGCTCAACGCGCGTGGCGAACTGGTTTTTCGGCTGGTTCTTGAGCACGGTTTCGGTGGCACCCACCAGCGCCTCCCACACCGAGCGGAACAGGCCCTTGTCCTTGTCCTCCACGTCCTGTTGCCAGTCGAATACCTCGACGTCGCGCAGCAGGGGCTTGATGTAGCCGTTCAGACGGCCGTTGGTCGCCTCGGCCTCGATGACCACATCGCCATGACCCGCCTTGAAGTCGAACTTGCCATAGGCGCTGGCAAAGTCGTTGAGTCGGCGCAGCTCGATACCGGTGGCACGCAGGCGGAACTCGAAGTCGTCGAAGTCGCTGAACGGATCGAAGGTGGCACGGCTCTCGACCTTGGCATCGCCTGCGACCAGGGCACGGGCTTCGAAGCTGGCGTCGCGCCGGCCGGCTTCGTCACGGATGTTTGTGAGGTTGCGAACGCTGGCCTGCAACTGCGTCGCCTTGAGCGTGACCGGGGGCTTGGAGTTGAAGTTGCGGAAGGTCAGCACCCCGTCGTCGATTACCACTTCGTTGAGCGTGATGGGCAGCAGCTTGTCCAGTTGCTGACGCCAGTCAGTGCCCTGGCCGGTCTGGGAGTTCTGCTTGTCGCCGCCATCGACGAAGTTCAGCTCCGGGCGCAGGAACGCCACTTCGGCCACCACGGCGCGGTCGTACCACAGCGAATGCCAGCTGACCGAGATGTCGATCACCGGGGCGTCGAGGAAGGGCACCGGCACCTTGCCTGTGGTCTTGACGATCTTCAGCCCGTTGACGGTATAGGCGCCGCGCCACCAGGCCAGGTCCACATCGCTGACCTGCCCACGGTAGTCGCCCATGTCGGCCAGCTTTTCATTGAGGTAGTCGCGCACCAGGTAGGGCAGGGCAAGCTGCAAGGCCACCAGCAGCACGATGAGGCTGCCCAGGGCGATCAGCGGCCAGCGATAGCGGGCTCTCATGGCAGTTCTCCAAGGCAAGGTGTGTGGTTGACCGCAGGGGCTGCGCCGGAGTTCGAACAGGCTTTACGGGCCTTGGGGCCGGGGCTTACCCTTGGGCCTTTCCGAGTTCTTCATCATGCCAAGGACCCTGCCATGAGCCGTATATACGCAGACAATGCCCACTCCATCGGCAACACGCCCCTGGTGCAGATCAACCGCCTCGCGCCGCGCGGCGTGACCATCCTGGCCAAGATCGAAGGGCGCAACCCAGGGTATTCGGTCAAATGCCGCATCGGCGCGAACATGGTCTGGGACGCCGAGAGCAGCGGCAAGCTCAAGCCCGGCATGACCATCGTCGAACCCACCTCGGGCAACACCGGCATCGGCCTTGCCTTCGTCGCTGCCGCCCGCGGTTACAAGCTCATGCTGACCATGCCGGCCTCCATGAGCCTGGAGCGGCGCAAGGTGCTCAAGGCCCTTGGCGCCGAACTGGTGCTCACCGAACCTGCCAAGGGCATGAAGGGCGCCATCGAGAAAGCCAACGAAATCGTCGCCTCCAACCCCGAGCAGTACTTCATGCCCGGGCAGTTCGAAAACCCTGCCAACCCGGCCATCCATGAAAAGACCACGGGCCCTGAGATCTGGAACGATACCGATGGCGCCGTGGATGTGATCGTTGCTGGTGTCGGCACCGGCGGCACCATCACCGGTATCTCGCGCTACATCAAGCACACCCAGGGCAAGGCGATCACCTCGGTGGCGGTCGAGCCCATCGCCTCGCCGCTGATCACCCAGACCCTGGCAGGCGAGGCGCTCACGCCCACGCCGCACAAGATCCAGGGCATCGGCGCGGGCTTCGTGCCGAAGAACCTCGACCTGTCGATCGTCGATCAGGTCATGACGGTGGGCGATGACGAAGCCAAGTCCATGGCGATCCGCCTGATGCAGGAAGAAGGCATCCTGTGTGGTATTTCCTGCGGTGCCGCCATGGCCGCTGCCGTGCGCCTTGCAGAAAAGCCGGAAATGCAGGGCAAGACCCTCGTGGTGATTCTGCCCGACTCAGGCGAGCGGTACCTGTCCAGCATGCTGTTCAGCGACCTGTTCAGCGAGCAGGAAATCCAGCAATAACCTGCCTTGGCGGTGACCCGAAGCAATACCTGGCGGCGGGGTTCATTGCACAATCTTCATCCGTCTCGTTGCGCCCAGGTGGTTTGTGCCTGGGCGCGATAGGTTTATGATGCCCGGATGATTTTCCCCGGATCAGGCAGCGCTGGCCTGTGTCCCGCCCTAGGAGTGTTGCATGACCGTTTCCTTCCTCGCCAAGGCAGGTGTGCTGCTGGTGTTCTTCGGCAGCGTGCTGTTCGTCCACCTGCGCGGCAAGGCCCGCCTGCCCGTGTTGCGCCAGTTCGTCAACCATTCGGCGCTGTTCGCCCCCTACAATGCGTTGATGTACCTGTTCTCGGGCGTGCCGTCCAAGCCGTACCTGGACCGCCAACGCTTCCCGGAGCTGGACGTGCTCAAGGACAACTGGCAGGAAATTCGCGAGGAGGCCCTGCGCCTGTTCGACGAGGGTTATATCCGGGCAGCCGAAAAGGACAACGATGCCGGTTTCGGTTCGTTCTTCAAGAAAGGCTGGAAGCGCTTCTACCTGAAGTGGTACGACAAACCCCTGCCGTCTGCCGAAGCGCTGTGCCCGCGAACCGTCGAGCTGGTCAGCAGCATCCCCAACGTCAAGGGCGCGATGTTCGCCCTGTTGCCCGGCGGCAGCCACCTGAACCCGCACCGTGATCCGTTTGCAGGTTCCCTGCGTTATCACCTGGGCCTCTCGACCCCCAACTCCGATGCCTGCCGCATTTATGTGGACGGCCAGCCCTATGCCTGGCGCGATGGCCAGGACGTGATGTTCGACGAAACCTACGTGCACTGGGTCAAGAATGAGACCGAGGTCACCCGTGTGATCCTGTTCTGCGACGTGGAGCGTCCTTTGAACAGCCCAATCATGACCCGCCTCAACCGCAAGGTCAGCGCATTTCTGGGCCGCGCCACCGCGCCACAGAATACCGACGATGAACGCGTGGGCGGGATCAACCAGGCTTATGCCTGGAGCAAGCGGTTCAGCAACAAGCTGAGCACGCGCGTCAAGCAGTTCAAGCGTGCCAACCCCAAGGCATACCGCGTGTTGCGACCGATTCTGGCCGTCGTCGTAGCCTATCTGCTGTACCGCTGGTTGTTCTGACGACGCCCTCGACCGGGAGGGGCGCCTGCAAGGCAGTCGCCTTTATCCCTGGCGAAACTCGTGGGCAACGCAGTGGCGCAGTACGCCTTCCTCGAAGTCCAGAAAACCCGCTTCACGCTGGGTGATCAGGTAATACAGCAGGGTGTCGAGCGTTCGTGCCGGTGGGATGGCGATCGCCAGCATCTTCACCGCAGGTTCGCTTTCACAGGTGCACCCGAATTCCACCAAGGCTTCGCTGACCTGCTCCAGTGTCTCGGGCGGCTTGACCCGAACCCGGAACACCGAGCTGCCACTGCTGCGCAGCAAACGGGCGAACCAGTGCTGGCCAGCCTCTTCATGGGTGCAGATCACGTCACCTGGGGCGATGCCGTAGACATGAAACGGGATGTTGTCGATCACGTAACCGTCTTCGACGGCCTTGGCCCATAGCCCTTCCACCGATGCCGGCGGATAGCCATTGGCGTCCTGCTGCAGCGGGAACAGCACTTTTTTGTAGACGCTGTTCATGCAGCGCCCCGGCGCCGTGCCGGGCGCAGGACCAGCCACAAAGCCACGCCGATCAGCAGGCCGCCGTACAGGTGGGCCATCGACAACGGCTCATTCAGCAGCCAGGCTCCCCACAGCACGCCGAACACGGGGATCATGAAGGTCACGGTACTGGCTTTGACCGGGCCGATTTCGGCCAGCAGGCGGAAGTACAGGATGTAGGCGAACGCCGTGCACAACAGGCCAAGCCCCACCAGCGAGCCCCAGACCGGCCAGCCGCCCCAGCTGGCCGGTGGCTGGGTAAGCACGCTCCAGGCGAACAACGGGGTAAGCAGCAGGGTCGCACCGAGCATGCTGCCCAGGGCCGACAGGCGGCTGTCCAGGCCGCTGACCCAGCGGCGGGCCAGGTAGCCGGCAAACCCATAGCAGGTCGTGGCCGCCAGGCACGCCAGGGCGCCTTGCAAGAGGGCTGCATCCAGGGCAACAGGCCCCGCGCCGCTCAGGATACCCACGCCGAACAGGCCCAGGAAAATGCCGCTCAACTTGGCCAACGTCATGGGTTCCTTGAAGAACAACACGCCGATCAGCACGCCCATCAAAGGGGTCGTGGCATTGAAGATGGCCGAATAACCGGCCGGCAGCACCTGGGCTGCCACCGAGTAGAAGGTGGCCGGAATGCCCGAGTTGATCATGCCCAGCACCAGGCAGGCGCCTAACTTACCCTGGAAATCCCAGCGTACGCGCGCTGCGCCCAGCAGCGCGATCAAGCCCAGGCAGGCGATGGAGACACGGAAGAAGGCCGTTGGCACGGTGCCCAGTACAGGGGCGATGATGCGCATGAACAGAAAGCTCGCGCCCCATACGGCAGCAAGGGTCAGCAGGCGGGCTAGGGCGGTGGGGCTCACGACGGTCTCCGGGGGCTTGGCAGGGGCGCGAGTGTACGTCAGCAGGCCGGCGGATTCTTGCGCTTTCTTGCCCAGCGAAGTTCAGTCAGTGTCCTGCCATAGCCTGTTCAAGCCCCGCGCAGGCACTTCAAGGCGCTGAAGTCGCTGCGCACCTTGGTCAGCCGATCCAGCAGCACCTGGCGCTGGGCGGGAGTGCTCTGCTGCATCAGGTCCACCACCAGGCTGCGTGCTTGCTGCTCGGTGTTCTGGAAGGCCCGGCGATAGTCGGCCGTCCATAGGCTTTCCTTGTTCTGCAGCAAGGTCGCGACCCGTGCCGGGAAGCCTGACTCGTGCCGTTGTTCCACCGCCAACAGCAGTTGCTGCTGCCAATGGGCCCGGTTGCGTATCCACTCGCTGTTCTGGTCACCCAACGCGCGGGACCAGGCGCCAACCCGTTGCCGCTGTGTCTCGGTCAGCTCGCCGAACCAAGGCTTGAGGCGTTTTTCCATGCGCTCGGCGCGCTCGCTGATCTGGCGGGGCAGGGGCGTATCGACATATTCTTTGCGCCGCTCGGCAATATCGTCACGAAACGCATCGCGCATCTCCGCCACCTGCGCATCGCTCATGCCTTGCAGCAACTCGGTGGCCGACGGCGTGATTTCGGCCGCGACCCGGCCAATCGCCTCGCGGGCCTCCTCGGTGCGCTGCTGCAGCGCCTGGTCGGTGACTTGGTTATCGGCCACCATGGTGCGCAGGCGGTCCAGCCAGTCGAGGTAGCCGGGCAGTTGCGTCTGGCAGTGCCACGCCAGGTGCTGCCTGAGGCGATCATCGAGCAGGGTTTTCTGCTCGCGGTTCATGTCCAGGTAGTCGCCCAGCGACCAAGGCACCAGGCGATCGAGGTTGCGATAGGCCAGGTCGATGCGGCTGCAGGCGCCCAGCATCAGGGCGAAACCCAGGCAGATCGACAGGACTTTGAGCAGGCGTGCAGGCATGTGCGGGTCCTTGCAGTGGCAGCCAAGGGGTAGACGCAGCACGAGACCTGCGGTTCCACCGGATGGCACGTGGAAGCGTGAGCGGCGATGAACCGACCGCAGGCTTTGACACCAGGGCGGGTCTATCCGGAAAATAGCCGCCTTGACTTGAGGATGTTCGAAAATGGCTCTGCTTGGGCGTTACAACAGTTTGCAAATTGTTAAGCACGTGGACTTTGGCCTGTACCTGGACGGCGGTGCCGACGGGGAAATCCTGCTGCCGTCCCGTTACATTCCCAAGGGTGCCGAGACCGAAGTCGATGACTGGCTGAACGTGTTCGTCTACCTCGATAGCGAAGACCAGCTGATCGCCACCACCGAGAAGCCCAAGGTGCAGGTGGGCGAGTTCGCCAGCCTCAAGGTCAAGGACATCAACGGTGCGGGTATCTTCCTGGATTGGGGCCTGTCCAAGGACCTGCTGATGCCCTATTCCGAAGAAGCACGGCCGCTGAAGATCGGTGACTACTGCGTGGTGCACGTGTACCTGGACAAGCGCACCCGCCGCATCACCGCCACCTCGCGCCTGGACCGTTACCTCGACACCACGCCTGCAGACTACAAACCTGGCCAGCCGGTTGAGCTGCTGGTGGCCGGCGAAACGCCGATGGGGTTCAAGGCCATCATCAACAACCGTCACTGGGGCTTGATTCACAAGAACGAGGTGTTCAAGTTCCTGCGCTCAGGCATGCACGAGCAGGGTTACATCAAGGAAGTGCGGGCCGACGGCAAGGTTTCGCTCAGCTTGCAGCCGGTGGGCGCTGCGCTGTCCGACAGCTTGCAGGAGCAGATCATGGCGCGCCTTGACGCCGAGGGTGGGGTGTTGCCTGTTTCGGACAAGAGCGACCCTGCCTTGATCAGCAAGCTGTTCAATGTCAGCAAGGGCAATTTCAAGAAGGCCATTGGCGGGCTGTTCAAGCAGGGCCGCATCGTCATCCATGACGACCGGATCGAGAAAGCCTGATCAGCCCTGCACGAAGGTGTTGAAGTCCAGCTGATCGCCACCGGGGCGCGTGTCGCGCAGCAACGAGTCGCGGTCAGCGCTCAGGGCCAGGCTGATGGTGGAGCGACGCTTGCCAGGGTTGCGCACTTCCATCTGCTCTTGGTGGGCCCGCAGGAAGTTGATCGGCACCTTCAGGTGCTGAAGTTCATCGGTCAGCGGGGTATGCAGCAGCAGGTTGACCCAGTCGGGCTGGCCTTTGCGAAGCAAGGCCACCGGGACCTCGAACCACCACAGGTTGCGCTTGGGGTCGAGAATGGCGAACAGCGTATTGGCACTGGTCAGCACCGGGCGCGCCAGTGCGCTGTTGCGTCGGGCGATGGCAGCGGGTTTGTCGAGTTTCATGCAGGTTCCTGCGGGTCGAAGCCTTCAAAGGCCGCATTGTGAGGGGTGGCACCTTGCCCGGCAAGGTTTCAGGCCCTGATCCCCGCATTTACGCCTAAGCCTTTCAACCGTTTGGCTTGTTGACGCAAATTTCTTGAAACTCCTGTGCAAGCGGCTGGGTCAACCTTCTGTCGGCACGATACGCGTGCTACATCACAGGAGTTTTGCCATGAGCGGTACTAAAGACAAAATTAAAGGTATGGCCAATGAGGCGGTGGGCAACATCAAGCAAGGTGTTGGCAACCTCACTGACAACGAAAAACTCAAAGGCGAAGGCAAGGCCCAGGAAATCAAGGGCGAAGGCCAGCAGGTCAAAGGCGACTTGAAAAACAAGGCCGAAGACCTGACCAAGTAATGATTCACGCCTGCCGAGCCGTCCTCTGCGCTTCGAAACAGGGGACGGTGACCGGCAGAAGTATTCAAAGCCGTTGCATGACGACCGGGAGCAGCACCCCAAGCGCAGGGTCTATTAGACTGAACGTCAGATCGATCAAGCGGCGAAAGGAGACGCTATGATTTTTTCCGCCTTGCAGGGCTTACCCTTGCACCGCGTACTGGTGCGCACCGTCAACGAATTCCTCGATGACGAGATGTCCACTTATGCTTCGGCATTGGCCTACCAGGCTCTTTTCTCGTTGTTCCCCTTCCTATTGTTTCTCATTGCCCTGATCGGTTTCCTGCACCTGCCAGACTTCTTTTCCTGGCTGCGCTTGCAGTCAGAACTGGTCTTGCCGCCCCAGGCCCTTGAGCATGTCAACCCGGTCATCGACCAATTGCAGCAGTCCAAGGGTGGTTTGCTGTCGGTGGGTATCGTCATTGCCCTGTGGACGGCCTCGGCCGGCGTGCGCCTGATGATGAGCGCCATGAACGCGGCCTATGATGTACCAGAAGGGCGCCCGGTCTGGAAACGCATCCCGCTGTCGGTGCTGTACACCATCGGGTTGGCAGGCATGCTGCTGGCGGCCGCTGCGCTGATGGTGCTGGGCCCGCAGGTCATGGAGTGGATCGCGGCGCAGATTGGCATGGAAGAGTTCATCGTCACCCTGTGGACCATTCTTCGCTGGCCGGTGATCGTGATTCTGCTGATGGTCGCGGTCGCGGTGATCTACTACGTCATGCCCGATGTGGAGCAGAAATTTCGCTTCATCACCCCGGGCTCGGTGCTGGCGGTCGTGGTGTGGATCATCGCGTCGCTGGGCTTTGCCTACTACGTGAAGACGTTCGCAGACTACAACGCCATGTACGGCAGCATCGGGGCGATCATCGTACTGCTGCTGTACTTCTACATCTCGGCTGCTGTGCTGTTGCTGGGCGCAGAGATGAACGCGGTGATCGAGCACATGTCGGCCGAGGGCAAGGACCCAGGCGAAAAAGACTTCGATGGCACCTGCGACGACGAGAAGCCCAAGGTATTGGGCAAGGAACGCCCCGGTGCTGATGAAGCGGCGGGCGTTGAACCTACCCCGCGCTGACCTGCCCCGGTTGGGCGGTGCGCTCCAGCGCTATCAAGGCCTTGCTGCGTTGATAGCGCTGGAACTTGTCATGCAGCGACCGGGGTAGCGCTCCAGCCGGCGCGAACCCCTGGCGTCCGTAATAGAGGGCGAGCGATGGATGGCAAAACAACCATGTGCTGGCGCAGGCGTTCTCCAGGGCCGCTGCGACCAATTGCTCACCCACGCCTTCCGAGCGCCGATCAGGCGCCACCAACAGCCCCGTCAGCCACTGACCACCGTCCACCTCGCTGAGGGACAACCCAGCAATGATGCCCGGCGACCTGGCCACCCAAAACGTGCCCTGCGCAGGGGCGCGCATGCGCGAGCCCTGTTGGCGATAGAAGTGGTCGAGCAGCCGCCGTTCCGGGGCTGAAAGCCGGGTGCAGTGCACTGGCGGCCATGACTGCACGACGGTGCTCAGCTGGCCACGAAGTTCGGCGGGGAAACCAGTTCGACGGTTTGCTGCTTGCGCGGTGCCAGGATCTCGGCTTCACCCTCGACGACCAGTTCGTTGTGCTGGTTGTACACGTTGGTGGCGATACGCACTTTGAACTTGGGCAGTTTTTCCAGGATTTCCAGGCGCACCGTCAGGGTGTCGCCGATCTTGACCGGCTTCTGGAAGCTCATCTGCTGGCCCAGGTAGATGGTACCAGGGCCTGGTAACGTGCAGGCCACCGCCGCACTGATCAACGCGCCGCTGAACATGCCATGGGCAATGCGCTCGCGGAACATGCTCTTGGCCGCGAACTCGGCATCCAGGTGCACCGGGTTGTGATCGCCGGACATGGCGGCGAACAGCTGGATGTCGCGCTCCTCGACCAACTTCGTGTATTCGGCTTTCTGGCCGACTTCAAGGGCTTCGTAGGGCGTGTTGCTGAGCTGGGACATCAGGGCTTCCTTAAGCAGTACAGGTCGGATGCCGGTCGCACGCAGGGCGTCGGCCAGACGGGTGAGACGCTTGCCGGGGTCGCCCGGATCACATTTTGCGCCCACGTCAGTGTACCCACAGTCGAGCAAATTGCAGGAAGGGCACAAATAAGATTCACAATGTTAATGGCAGGCGCTGACGGCTGGGCCGTGCCTGGCTTACCTGCTAACGTCGAATCAACGCCTGTGCATCGCCTGCGCGCAGGCACTCGGACTAATCAGGACGCAGTGCAGGTCCCGGCAGAGGAACAACAATAAATGCAAGCCGACTTCTGGAATGACAAGCGCCCGGCGGGCGTGCCGTCCACCTTGGACATGCAAGCCTACGCGTCTGTGGTCGAGGTGTTCGAACGCTCCTGCAAGCGCTTTGCCGATCGCCCGGCCTTCAGCAACCTGGGCGTGACCTTGACCTACGCCGACCTTGATCGCCTGTCGGCTGCTTTCGCCAGCTGGCTGCAGCAACATACCGACCTCAAGCCGGGCGACCGCATCGCGGTGCAGATGCCCAACGTGCTCCAGTACCCCATCGCGGTGTTCGGCGCCATGCGCGCAGGGCTGATCGTGGTCAACACCAATCCGCTGTACACCGAGCGCGAAATGCGGCACCAGTTCAAGGACAGTGGTACCCGGGCCCTGGTGTACATGAACCTGTTCGGCAAGCGTGTGCAGACGGTCCTGCCCGATACCGGTATTGAGTACCTGATCGAAGCGGAGATGGGCGACATGCTGCCCACGCTCAAGGGCTGGCTGGTCAACACCGTGGTCGACAAGGTCAAGAAGATGGTGCCGGCCTATGCGCTGCCCCAGGCTGTGTCGTTCAAGCAGGTGCTGCGCCAGGGCCGCGGTGGCGTGCCCCAGCCTGTGCCCTTGGGCCTGGGTGACATCGCCGTGCTGCAGTACACCGGCGGCACGACGGGGCTGGCCAAGGGCGCAATGCTCACCCACGGCAACCTAGTGGCGAACATGCTGCAGGTGCTGGCGTGCTTCTCCCAACATGGGCCGGACGGGCAGAAGCTGCTCAAGGACGGCGAAGAGGTGATGATCGCGCCGTTACCGCTCTACCACATCTATGCTTTCACTGCGAACTGCATGTGCATGATGGTCACCGGCAACCACAACGTATTGATCACCAACCCGCGGGACATACCTGGCTTCATCAAGGAGCTGGGCAAGTGGCGGTTTTCTGCGTTGCTGGGCCTCAACACCCTGTTCGTCGCGCTGATGGACCACCCCGGCTTCCGCCAGCTCGATTTCTCCGCACTCAAGGTCACCAATTCCGGCGGCACCGCCCTGGTCAAGGCCACGGCAGAGCGCTGGGAACAGCTGACAGGCTGCCGCATCGTCGAAGGGTACGGCCTGACCGAAACGTCCCCCGTGGCCAGCACCAACCCCTATGGCACGCTGGCGCGGCTGGGCACGGTGGGCATCCCGGTGGTGGGCACGGCCTTCAAGGTGATCGACGCCGACGGTAACGAGCTGGCGCTGGGGGAACCCGGCGAGCTGTGCATCAAAGGCCCGCAGGTCATGAAGGGCTACTGGCAGCAACCCGAGGCCACGGCCGAGGCACTGGACGCCGAAGGCTGGTTCAAGACCGGTGACATTGCCGTGATCGACCCGGACGGCTTTACCCGCATCGTCGACCGCAAGAAGGACATGATCATCGTGTCTGGCTTCAACGTATACCCCAACGAAGTCGAAGAGGTGGTGATGGGCCATCCCAAGGTGGCCAACTGTGCCGCCATCGGCGTGCCGGACGAACGTTCCGGCGAAGCGGTGAAGCTGTTCGTGGTGCCGCGCGAGGGTGGTGTGGATGTCGAGGAGCTCAAGGCCTACTGCAAGGCCAACCTCACCGGCTACAAGGTGCCCAAGCACATCGTGCTGCGCGAGGCGCTGCCGATGACGCCCGTGGGCAAGATCCTGCGGCGCGAACTGCGCGACGCCAGCTAGATCGGTAGCCTGCGGTGAGAACGTGGTGCCGTGCGCCAGGGCCTCTGGCACGGCACATCCTGCTGGATGCCCAGGCTAATTAAGTCAAATACTCTAAACGTGACTCGAAGCATTCTTTGAGTCACTTTTGTGACTGTCAAGCCCGCTTTGGGCTCTAGTAGACCCTCGGCAAAGCTGCTACTCTCGGCCCGCTTTCAGATGATCTGGTTTACATCAGGCCGTCATCTCATATCAATAATAAACGCCTCGACGCGTGAAACGAACTTCGCTGTTGCTGAAGGAGTGGGCTTGCATGATCGACCATTTTTGGAAGGACAAGTATCCGGCCGGTATCGCGGCGCAGATCGATCCCGACGAATTCCCCAACATCCAGGCGGTACTCAAGCAATCCTGCCAGCGCTTCGCCGACAAACCGGCCTTCAGCAACCTGGGCAAGACCCTCACTTACGGTGAGTTGTATACCCTGTCCGGTGCCTTTGCCGCCTGGTTGCAGCAGCATACCGACCTAAAGCCCGGTGACCGTATCGCGGTGCAGTTGCCTAATGTGCTGCAGTACCCAGTGGCGGTGTTCGGTGCCATGCGCGCCGGCTTGATCGTCGTGAACACCAACCCGCTGTACACCGCCCGGGAAATGGAGCACCAGTTCAAGGACTCCGGCGCCAAGGCGTTGGTGTGTCTGGCGAACATGGCGCACCTGGCCGAGAAGGTGGTGCCCAAGACCCAGGTCAAGCACATCATCGTCACCGAGGTGGCAGACCTGCTGCCCCCGCTCAAGCGGCTGCTGATCAACAGCGTGATCAAGTACGTCAAGAAGATGGTGCCGGCCTATCACCTGCCCAGCGCCGTGCGCTTCAACGATGCCCTGGCCCTGGGCAAGGGCCAGCCGGTGACCGAGGCCAACCCGCAGGCCGATGACGTGGCCGTGTTGCAATACACCGGCGGTACCACCGGTGTGGCCAAAGGCGCCATGCTGACTCACCGCAACCTGGTGGCCAACATGCTGCAGTGCCGGGCGCTGATGGGCTCGAACCTGCAGGAAGGGTGCGAGATCCTCATCACCCCGCTGCCGCTATACCACATCTACGCCTTCACCTTCCATTGCATGGCCATGATGCTGATCGGCAACCACAACGTGCTGATCAGCAACCCCCGCGACCTGTCCGCCATGGTCAAGGAGCTGGGCAAGTGGAAGTTCACGGGCTTCGTGGGTCTCAATACGCTGTTCGTGGCGCTGTGCAACAGCGATGCGTTCCGCGCCCTGGACTTCTCGGCCTTGAAGATCACCCTGTCCGGCGGCATGGCGCTGCAACTGAGCGTTGCCGAGCGTTGGCGTACGGTGACCGGTTGCGCCATCTGCGAAGGATACGGCATGACCGAAACCAGCCCGGTGGCCGCCGTGAACCCGGCGCAGGCCAACCAGGTGGGCACCATTGGCATTCCGGTGCCGTCCACGCTGTGCAAGATCGTCGACGACGCCGGCAACGAGCTGCCCTTGGGCGAAGTGGGCGAACTCTGCGTCAAGGGCCCTCAGGTGATGAAAGGCTACTGGCAGCGCGAGGAGGCCACCGCCGAGATTCTCGACAGCGACGGCTGGCTCAAGACCGGCGACATCGCCCTGATCCAGCCCGACGGCTACATGCGTATCGTCGACCGCAAGAAGGACATGATTCTGGTGTCCGGCTTCAACGTCTATCCCAATGAACTCGAAGACGTGCTGGCGGCGGTGCCCGGCGTGTCGCAGTGTGCGGCCATCGGCATTCCGGATGAGAAATCCGGCGAGCTCATCAAGGTCTTCGTCGTGGTCAAACCCGGTATGACCGTGACCAAGGAGCAGGTGATGGAGCACATGCGTGCCAACCTCACCGGGTACAAGGTGCCGCGTCAGGTCGAGTTTCGCGACACCTTGCCGACCACCAATGTCGGCAAGATCCTGCGCCGCGAACTGCGTGACGAAGAGCTCAAGAAGCTCAACCTCAAGAAAAGCGCCTGACCTGGCGTGCACCGCCCGCAATCGCCTTGCAGCCCTTTTGATGAGGCCGCGCAGGGCGATTGACGGGCCTGGGCTTCAGCGCAGTTTTTCCAGCATCTGGTAGTACCACATGCCCGCCGCCAAGAGCGGGTTGCCCAACACGTCCCCCATCGGCACACGCACATGCTTGCACTGGGCGAAGGTGTCGAATTTCTCCAGCGTGCCCGTCAGGGCTTGCGCCATGATTTCGCCCATGATGTGACTGGTGGCGATGCCGTGCCCGGAATACCCTTGGCAGTACCAGACATGGTCCGAAAGCTTGCCCACTTGGGGAATCCGGTTGACCACGATGCCCATGGCGCAGCTCCACTGGAACGCGATGGGCACGCCCTTCAAGGCTGGGAAGGTGCGCTCGATGCAGGGGCGCAGTTCAGCTTCGATATCCCGCGAGTCGCGCCCTGAGTAATTGGCGCCGCCGCCGAACAGCAGGCGCTTGTCGGCCGTCAGGCGGTAGTAGTCCAGCACGAACCGGCAATCGTAGACGGCCAGGTCATGCGGGTTGATCTGCGCTGCCAGCTCGCCCAGTGGCGCCGTGGTGACGATGCCGCCCATGGCCGGGAATATCTTGCCCTTGAGCTGGCGCTTTTCCAGCTTGTGGTAGACATCGCCCGCCAGCATGACTTGGCGCGCGTCTACACGCCCATGGGCCGTCACCACGGCAGGGCGGGCGCCGTGGATGATTTCCAGCACTTCGGTCTGCTCGAAGATCAGCGCGCCCAGGCCGTGGGCGGCGCGGGCTTCGCCCAGGCACAGGTTCAGCGGGTGCAGGTGCAGGTTGCGACGGTTCTTGAGGGCGCCCAGATACAGGGGGCTTTGCAGGTGCTCGGCCATCGCCTGGCGGTCGAGCAGTTCGACCTGATCCCCCATGCCATAGCGCTGTGCCTGGGCCTCGAAAGCCCGTAGCTCGTCCAGGTGCGAGGGCTTCATGGCCGCGTGCAGGTGACCGTGCTTGAGGTCGCAGTCGATGCCATAGCGGGCCACCCGTTGCTCGATGATCTGGTGGCCCCGCCAGCGCAGGTGCCAGATGAAATCGTCCACGTCGCTGCCCAGCCGCTTGCGCATCTGTGCACGCATGGCCTCGTCCCCCGACAGGCTGCCGGTCACTTGCCCGCCATTGCGCCCGCTGGCGCCCCAGCCCACCCGGTTGGCCTCGACCACCGCGACCTTCAGGCCGCGTTCGGCCAGCTCCACAGCCGTTGCCAAGCCGGTGAAGCCCGCGCCGATGATTGCCACGTCCACCTGTACGGTGCCCTTGAGCTGGGGGTAGGTGGTGGGGTCGTTGAGGGTGGCGGTGTAGTAGGACGGTGCACGTTGCGCCGGGTCTTTGTTGACTGCTGCGTTCATGGGTAATCCTTGTTCTGTATGGGGCTCAGGCCTGGTGCAGGTACCAGCGCCAGTCCTGTTCGCTGACTTCGGCCATGAATTGACGGTACTCGGCGCGCTTGACCTTCAGGTACACGCCAAGAAACGCATCGCCCAATGCATCGCGGGCCCAAGTGGACTGCTCCAGGGCCTGCAGCGCGGTGAGCCAGTCAGTTGGCAGGTGTTCGGTCGCCTGGGCATAACCGTTGCCCTGAATCGGCGCGCCTGGGTCGAGCTGATCACGTATGCCGGCGTGACTGGCGGCCAAAATGGCGGCGGCAGCCAGATACGGGTTGGCGTCGGCCCCGCAGATACGGTGCTCTACATGCCGGCTGTTGGCCGGTCCGCCCGGCACCCGCAGGCTGACTGTGCGGTTGTCCACGCCCCAGGTGGGCGACAGGGGCGCGTAGCTGTTGGCCTGGAAGCGGCGGAAGGAGTTGGCGTTGGGGCAAAACAGCAGCAGCGACTCGTGCAGGTGCTGCAACATGCCGGCCACTGCCTGGCGCAGCAGCGGTGTGCCGGCCGGGTCTTTGCTGGCGAACAGGTTACGGCCGGCGCTGTTGGCCAGGCTCAGGTGCATGTGCATGCCAGTGCCGGCCAGGTGGCCGAACGGCTTGGCCATGAAGCAGGCCTGCATGCCGTGGGCGTGGGCGACGCCTTTGACCAAGCGCTTGTAGCGTACCGCCTGATCCATCGCCTGCAGCGCATCACCGTGTTCGAGGGTGATTTCCACCTGGCCTGGGGCGTATTCCGAAATGGCCGTGCGCGCCGGTATGCCTTGCGCCTTGCAGGCTGCGTACAGGTCTGCCAGGAACGGCTCGATCTGCTCCAGCTCCCGCAGCCCATACACCTGAGTGCTGCGAGGGCGTCCGCCGTCCCGGTCGAGCGCCGGCTGTGGATGGCCGTGAGCATCGCGCTGCTGGTCGAGCAGGTAGAACTCCAGTTCGCAGGCCATCACGGGGTGATAACCATCGGCCTTCAGGGCGTCGACGGTGCGCAACAGTACATGACGAGGGTCGGCCACGCTGGCAGGCAGGCCTTGGCGCGGGTGCATGCTCACTTGCAGCGCTGCGGTCGGCACCCGGCGCCAGGGCAGGCGAACCAGGCTGCCATCGAGTGGGTAGGCGCGGCAATCGATGTCGCCGACATCCCAGACCAGGCCCGAATCTTCCACGTCGTCGCCGTTTACGGTAAGGCCGAGAATGGTGCTGGGTAATGGCCGACCGGTCTGGTATACGGCCAGCAGTTCATCACGGTGCAGCAGCTTGCCGCGTGGCACGCCGTTGGCGTCGAGGATGAACAGTTCGAACAGATCGATATCGGGGTTGGCGGCCAGGAACTGGCTGGCCTGATCCACAGGTGCAAAGTGCATAATCATTCGCTCGCGAACGCTCAGGCCTCTGCCTGTGCAGGCGGCCTGGCTGGGTCAAACGGCCCTAGACAGGCCGGGTGAGGTCATGCAGGCATGAGCGAGGTGTCGGGCGGGCGGGCGTGACGGCAGTGCCACAATGCCCAGAAGGCGAGGATGACATGCACCAGCGGATTCTCGCCGCACAGCGTCTGGGGCTTCGACGGCGAAGGGCGATTGGACGATGGTGGGCTGGGCAGGGCGGGAATCATGCATTCGATACTCACATGTCGGTTGTGGAGAATTAAAGTAGTGAATGGCAACCTTTGCATCGGGATTGGCTAAACATTTGCCTGGGACGCAAATGGTTAGGGTCCAGTGCTCAGTGGTCGAGCTCGCTATCTGCGCACCCACGAACCTTGCCGTATCATTGCCGTTGCCGTTGCCGTT
>NZ_DIIQ01000021.1:0-43489 GCF_002420785.1 Pseudomonas sp. UBA5666
GAACTATTTGACCACTAGCCTTCACCCTTCTCAACTCGATGATCACTGCCTTCGGAGGGCAGTACTCTATCCAGCTGAGCTACGAGTGCAACGCGCACGCATGATACCTATCTCGTTCGTCTGCGTCCATCGCCTTGATCTGTAGCCCTTTTTACCAGTTGCCATGTTCGCCTCCATGGCGGTTCTGCCTGGGGCTACTCTTTCGGTTCGTGCTCGCCTTGGGGAGCCAGGGCCCATCACGCCCTACCAGCGAGCCGATTTCAGATAAGGTGTTCAACCGCTCGTTCTTTTTTTCGAACAGCCTATTGTCCAACACCCCAGCAGACGCTTAGCATTCGTTTGAGATTTCAAACGCTCGGAGCCCTGCGCTGGGCGCTTTCAACAATCAACAATTCGGGAAGCCGACATGCAGCTCAAAGACGCTCAGTTGTTCCGCCAGCAAGCCTTCATCAACGGTGAATGGCTGGATGCGGACAGCGGCCAGACTATCAATGTGACCAACCCTGCCACGGGCGAAGTCATTGGTACCGTGCCGAAGATGGGTACTGCGGAAACCCGCCGCGCCATCGAGGCAGCCGACAAGGCCCTGCCGGCCTGGCGTGCCCTGACCGCCAAGGAGCGCTCGACCAAGCTGCGTCGCTGGTTCGAACTGATGATCGAAAACCAGGACGACCTCGCTCGCCTGATGACCACCGAACAAGGCAAGCCGCTGGCCGAAGCCAAGGGCGAAATCGCCTATGCCGCCTCCTTCATCGAGTGGTTCGCCGAAGAAGCCAAGCGCGTCTATGGCGACACCATCCCAGGCCACCAGCCTGACAAGCGTCTGATCGTCATCAAGCAGCCGATTGGCGTCACCGCGGCCATCACCCCGTGGAACTTCCCGGCTGCCATGATCACCCGTAAAGCCGGCCCGGCCCTGGCCGCTGGCTGCACCATGGTGCTCAAGCCTGCCTCGCAAACCCCGTACTCCGCCCTGGCGCTGGTCGAACTGGCCAACCGTGCCGGTATTCCGGCAGGCGTGCTGAGCGTGGTTACCGGCAGCGCAGGCGAAGTCGGCGGCGAACTGACCGGCAACGCCCTGGTGCGCAAACTCTCCTTCACCGGCTCTACCGAAATCGGTCGCCAGCTGATGCAGGAATGCGCCAAGGACATCAAGAAAGTATCCCTGGAGCTGGGTGGTAACGCCCCGTTCATCGTGTTCGACGACGCCGACCTGGACAAGGCAGTCGAAGGCGCGATCATCTCCAAGTACCGTAACAACGGCCAGACCTGCGTCTGCGCCAACCGCATCTACGTGCAAGACGGCGTCTATGACGCGTTCGCGCAGAAGCTGGCCGCCGCTGTGGCCAAGCTCAAGATCGGTAACGGCCTCGAAGACGGCACCACCACTGGCCCACTGATCGACGGCAAGGCCGTGGCCAAGGTGCAGGAGCACATCGAAGACGCGGTGAGCAAAGGCGCCAAGGTCCTGTCCGGCGGCAAGCTGATCGAAGGCAACTTCTTCGAGCCGACCATTCTGGTCGACGTGCCCAAGACCGCTGCCGTTGCCAAGGAAGAAACCTTTGGCCCGTTGGCGCCGCTGTTCCGCTTCAAAGACGAAGCCGAAGTCATCGCCATGTCCAACGACACCGAGTTCGGCCTGGCGTCCTACTTCTACGCCCGCGACATGAGCCGTGTGTTCCGTGTCGCCGAAGCGCTGGAATACGGCATGGTAGGCATCAACACCGGCCTGATTTCCAACGAAGTGGCGCCATTTGGCGGTATCAAGGCTTCTGGCCTGGGCCGCGAAGGCTCCAAGTACGGTATCGAGGATTACCTCGAAATCAAATACCTGTGCATCAGCGTCTGATCGCACGGTAAAGGCTTTACCTCTGCCAGCGGGGCGCGAGAGCGACGTCCCGCTGGCCTTTTTTACATTGCAGCACCTGGTGGCCAGGGCGTTCGCGGCAGTCGATCAACGAATACTGACTGCGGGCAACCCCAGCTACCCCCGAATAAAAGCGCCATGTTCAACGGCGCAATGAGGGCATTATGAGCAAGACCAACGAATCCTTGATGCAACGCCGTGTCGCCGCTGTCCCACGTGGCGTCGGCCAGATCCACCCGATTTTCGTTGAATCGGCCAAGAACTCCACCGTCATTGACGTCGAAGGCCGCGAACTGATCGACTTCGCTGGTGGTATCGCCGTGCTGAACACCGGCCACCTGCACCCAAAAGTGGTTGCAGCGGTGCAAGAGCAGCTCACCAAGGTCAGCCACACCTGTTTCCAGGTACTGGCGTATGAGCCCTACGTAGAGCTGTGCGAAAAGATCAACAAGCTGGTGCCAGGTGACTTCGACAAGAAGACCCTGCTGGTATCCACTGGCTCCGAAGCGGTCGAGAACGCCGTCAAGATCGCCCGTGCTGCAACCGGCCGCGCCGGCGTGATCGCCTTCACCGGCGGCTACCACGGCCGTACCATGATGACCCTGGGCCTGACTGGTAAAGTCGTGCCGTACTCTGCAGGCATGGGCCTGATGCCAGGTGGTGTCTTCCGTGCACTGTTCCCGAGCGAGCTGCACGGTGTCAGCGTCGACGATGCCATCGCTTCGGTCGAGCGCATCTTCAAGAACGACGCCGAGCCACGTGACATCGCCGCCATCATCCTCGAGCCCGTACAAGGCGAAGGCGGCTTCCTGCCAGCGCCTAAAGAGCTGATGAAGCGTCTGCGTGCCCTGTGTGACCAGCACGGTATCCTGCTGATCGCCGACGAAGTGCAGACCGGTGCAGGCCGTACTGGCACCTTCTTCGCCATGGAGCAGATGGGCGTTGCGCCTGACCTGACGACCTTCGCCAAGTCCATCGCCGGCGGCTTCCCGCTGGCCGGTGTGTGCGGCAAGGCCGAATACATGGATGCCATTGCACCGGGCGGTCTGGGCGGCACCTATGCCGGTTCGCCAATCGCCTGTGCTGCGGCCCTGGCCGTCATCGATGTATTCGAAGAAGAGAACCTGCTGGACCGCAGCAAGGCCGTGGGCGAGCGCCTGACCGCCGGTCTGCGTGAGATCCAGCAGAAGCATCCGATCATCGGTGACGTGCGTGGCCTGGGTTCGATGATTGCCGTCGAAGTTTTCGAGAAAGGCACTCATACCCCTAACGCTGCAGCTGTCGCCCAAGTCGTTGCCAAGGCGCGCGACAAGGGTCTGATCCTGCTGTCCTGCGGCACCTACGGCAACGTCCTGCGTATTCTGGTGCCGCTGACCGCCGAAGACGCTCTGTTGGACAAGGGCCTGGCCATCATCGAAGAGTGCTTCGCTGAACTCGCTTGATGTAGCTGGCTCTAAAAAAACCCGCTTCGGCGGGTTTTTTCATGTCAGCAATTTACCGACGGTGGGCGCCGATGCTCATCCCTGAACGATCTGATTCTTGCCTTGGCGCTTCGCTTGATACATGGCTGCGTCGGCACGGGCATACAAGCTGTTCAGGGTGTCGTCGTCCTCCATCAAACCCGTCAGGCCCTGGCTCACCGTCACGCTGTAGGTCTGGCCCTCCTGGCCGAAACTCAGCCGCTGCACCTCCCGCTGCAACCGTTCGGCGATCTGTTCTGCCACTTTGGCCGTGCAGCCTGGGAATACTGCGGCAAATTCTTCGCCCCCGATGCGGCCGAACAGATCACCTCGACGCAGTACCGTCCTGCCGCTGTGGGCAATGCGCTGCAGCACTTGGTCACCTTCCTGGTGGCCGTAGCTGTCATTGATGTTCTTGAAATCGTCGATGTCCAGAAGCAGGAAAGTCAGCGGTGTACCGTCCTCCCGTGCCTTGTCGAAGGCCTGCTTGGCACATTCGAAGAAGTGGCGGCGGTTACTGCTCTGGGTCAGGACATCGGTGGTGGCCAGACGCTGAAGCTCGCCTTCGAGGCGTTTCTTGTCGGTGATGTCTTCGGCGATGCCGACGATGGTCACCCGATCGCTACCTGGCTGCTGGCTGACGTAGCACTTGTCGCTCAGCCAGCGCAGCTCGCCATCGCCGTTGAGGATGCGGTATTCGCGGTGTTCCACGGAGCCTGTGGACAGTACCTGGGCCAGGCTCTGTTCGGCAAATTCAAGATCATCCGGATAGATGCTGTCGCGCCATACGTTGAAATCGGCCATGACCCGGCTGACAGGGCGACCAAAGATGCGCTCGAACGCAGGGCTTACGTACAGCACTTGCCGCGTTTCCCAATCGAAGGCCCACAGTACGGCGTTGACACTTTCAAGCAACGAACTGAATAGCTGCTCACGTTCGCTGAGTCGGGCGACTTCGCCTTGGGCATGCATCAGTGCCAGCAGGGTTTGGGCAGCGTCGGGGGGAGGAGTACCGGTCAGAATCTTGGGATTGTTCTTGGCCATGTGCACAGCGCGCGCTCGACGGGTAAAGGTGCGGCCACCTTCCGGCCGATGTGGGCAGTTCGAGTCGAAACAGAGGGTTGAAGTTCCTGAGCTTACGCCCCAGAACGGGGCGTATCGATCAACGGAGGTCAGGCAGCGGTCGGGCGCAGGGAATAGGTTTTCAACTGCGAAGCGAAGTCGCGCAGGGCGTGGATGCCACTGGTCTCGGCCTCGTGTACCCACTCCTTCATGGCGGCAAGCATGTCGTGGCCATTGGCGCTGGTCCGCGCCCAGATCTGCTGCAGGGCCAGGCGCTTCTCGTAAATGGTCTTCAATGCCTGGCTGTGCGCCAGCATGGACTCGATACGGACATGGTGGCGATCCTCCAGCAAGCTGGTTTCACGGGACAGCAGGCGTTTGGCGCGGCGGAAGTGGTGGCTGACCGAGGTATCGACGCGGTCCAGCTCCTGCTTGACCAGCGGGCCGATCACAAGCTTGCGGTACTGGGCCATGATCTGGAAGCGGTTGTTCAGGATGGCCATGGCGGTGTCCATGTCCAGGCTGGCCTTGCCGGCAACGCGGTGGGCGATGGGGGCCACGCGCTGGACCTTGGCCAGGCGCAGCAGGCAGAACAGGCGAATCCACGCCCAGCCCATGTCGAATTCCCAGCGCCTGACCGAAAGCTTGGCCGAATTGGGGTAGGTGTGATGATTGTTGTGCAGCTCTTCGCCCCCAATGACGATGCCCCAAGGCACCAGGTTGGTCGCCGCGTCGCGGCATTCGAAATTGCGATAGCCCACGGCGTGGCCCAGGCCATTGACCACCCCGGCTGCCCAGAAGGGAATCCACATCATCTGCACGGCCCAGATCGTGATGCCGGCGGTGCCGAACAGCAGCAGGTCGATGAGCGCCATCAGCACGATACCGCCCAGCTTGTAGCGGGAGTAGAGGTTGCGTTCGACCCAGTCGTCCGGGCAGTTCTTGCCGTAGATGCGCAAGGTCTCGGGGTTGCGCGCCTCTTCGCGATAGAGCTCGGCCCCTTTGCGCAGCACCGTACTCAAGCCCTTGTAGACTGGGCTGTGCGGGTCCTCCGGGGTTTCGCACTTGGCGTGGTGCTTGCGATGGACAGCGGTCCATTCACGGGTGTTCTGCGCCGTGGTGAGCCACAGCCAGAAGCGGAAGAAATGCTTGAGCCCGGTGTTGAGCTCCAGCGCACGATGCGCGGAATAGCGATGCAGGTAGACCGTGACGCTGACAATGGTCACATGGGTCATCAACAAAGTGATGCCGACCAGTTGCCAGGCCGACAAGTCGAGCAGGCCGTTGTACCACATAGGTAGAGATACCCTCGAGATTCAGGGGAAAGGTGCGATTATCCCTGGGTAGGGAAATAAAACCAGTCAAAGCTGACCACGCCATGTTTCAGCCGGGCGTCGGTGCCCGGCATACCTTGACGCGCGGCCTTTGCGAAGCGCTAACCGCACGTCGGGCAGCAGAAGCTTTATAATCCCCCAACATTTTTCATGGGCAATTGCACCCGACATGTCTGTTTCCGTTCGCGACGCCTTGCGCATGGCAGCGCTTTATGTGGTGCTCTCGATCCTCTGGCTGGTGCTGGCCGAGGTGGTGCTGCAGAGCATGACTGATGACCCCCTGGCCCTGACCGTGGGGCGTCAGATCAACATCGTGGTCTGGGTGTTGCTCAGTGCCTTGCTGATCTACGTCTCGCGCGTGCGGCTGTTGAACTTCATAGGCGCCGGTGCGCGCCTGCGCGGGGAGGACCGTGAGCGCCTGCGCATGGCCGCTGCGGTGTTCGACTGCACCCTGGAAGGCGTCCTTGTGACCGACCGGCAGGGGGTGATCGTGCACGTCAACCGCGCGTTCATGCGCATCACCGGCTATCAGCAGGATGAGGTCATTGGCCAGCGCCCCAGCAAATTCAAGTCGGGGCGTCATGGCGCCGCGTTCTACCAGCAAATCTACGCGGCCCTGACCGAGACGGGGGAGTGGAGCGGCGAGATCTGGAACCGCCGTAAAAGCGGTGAAATCTATCCTCAATGGCAAACCATCCGCGCCATTTGCGATGACGAAGGCGAACTGAGCCATTACGTGGCGGTATTCAGTGACATCAGTGCCATCAAGCATTCGGAGCAGGAGCTGGCCTATCTGGCCCACCATGATCCCCTGACCGACCTGCCCAATCGCCTGTTGTTCACCGACCGGGTCCAGCAGGCGTTGGCAGCGGCCCAGGCCAAGAAGCGCGGTTGTGCGCTGCTGCTTCTGGACCTTGATCATTTCCAAAGCATCAACGACGGGCTCGGCCATACGATTGGCGATCAGCTGCTCAAGCTGGTGGGCGTGCGCCTGGGTGAAGTCGTGAGCAGCGGGGTTACCCTGGCGCGCCTGGGCGGCGACGAGTTCGGCGTCCTGGCCGAGCACTGCCAGGATCTGGGGCAGGCGGCAAAACTGGCCCAGCGCATCATCGAACGCATGCGCGAGCCCTTCCTCTTCGAGGGTCATCGCCTGTTCATCAGTGTCAGCGCAGGCATCAGCCTGTTCCCAAGCGACGCCCTGAGTGCCGAGCAGTTGCTACGCAATGCCGATTCGGCGCTGTACAAGGCCAAGACCAACGGCCGCGCCTGTTATGCCCTGTACACCGAAGAGCTGACCGCGCACGCCCAGTTGCGTGTGGAAACGGCGGGAGAACTGCGCCGCGCCCTCGAGCAGGACGAGCTGCGCGTGTTCTACCAGCCCGTGCATGACCTGGCCTCGGGCAGTCAGGTGGGGGTCGAGGCACTGGTCCGCTGGCAGCATCCCCAGCGGGGCCTGGTGCCCCCCGGTGAGTTCATCCCGATTGCCGAACGCACCGGGCTGATTGCCGAAATCGATGCCTGGGTGCTACGCCAGGCGTGCCTGCAGATGGTGCGCTGGCAGCGAGAAGGCCGCCCCCTGGCATTCGTGGCCGTGAACATCTCGAGCCGGCTGTTTGGCCAGCATGAGCTGTACCGGCAGGTGGCCGATGTGCTGCACGAAACAGGCCTGGCGCCAGCGCTGCTTGAACTGGAGGTGACGGAAAGTGCGGTGATGGAAGATCCGGAAGTGGCCCTGGAGCAGCTTCACCGTCTGCGCGAGCTGGGTGTGACCTTGGCCATCGATGATTTCGGCACCGGCTATTCCTCGCTGTTACGCCTCAAGCGCATGCCCGTGCAAAAGCTCAAGATCGACCAGGGCTTCGTGGCCGGGCTGCCGTGCGATGATGATGATGTCGCGATCGTGCGGGTAATCATCGCCCTGGCCCGCAGCATGGGCATGCAAGTGCATGCCGAAGGCATCGAGCAGCAGGAGCAGGCCAGCTTCCTGCTGCAGGAGCAGTGCCAGCTGGGGCAGGGCTATTGGTTCGGCCGGCCGGTCGCCGCAGAACACCTGCGCTGGGAATAAGGCCAGGGGCTGGCTTGGCGCCAGCCCGCCCCCTGCGCTCATCGCTTGTTCAACCCTCGGGCCAAGCGGTCGCCACCCAGCTGGATCAGTGCCACCAGGGCCACCAGCATGGCGATCACCGTTAGCATGATCTGGCTGTCGAAGCGCTGGTACCCATAGCGGTATGCGATGTCCCCCAACCCTCCGGCACCGATGGCGCCTGCCATGGCGGATGAATTGATCAGCGTCACCAAGGTGATGGTGAAGCCGCCGACGATGCCCGGCAGGGCTTCTGGCAGCAGCACGTGCCAGACGATGTGCCAGCGTCGGCACCCCATGGCTTGGGCTGCCTCCACCAGGCCATGGTCGACCTCACGCAGGCTGACTTCGGCGATGCGAGCGAAAAAGGGCGTAGCTGCGATGGTAAGGGGCACGATGGCCGCCCAGACCCCATAGGTAGTGCCGACCACCCACCGCGTGAAGGGGATCAGGGCAACCATCAGGATCAGAAACGGCACCGAGCGGAACAGGTTGACGAAGGCGGCCAGCACCCGGTTGAGCAGCGGTGCCGCATAGATGCCGCCCCTGTCGCTGGTCACCAGCATGACGGCCATCGGTACGCCCACCAGCAAGGCGATCAGCGAAGAAACGCCGACCATCAACAGCGTGTCGAGCAAACCCTCCAGTAGACGATCAACCCACATGGCCCAGCACCTCCACGTCTTCGGCCCAGCGCCGAGTGCGCTCCAGGAGGCGGCTGGCGTCATGGGGCGAGTGCTGCACCGAAACGATCAGTTGCGCCAGTGTACGCGCGCCGATGGACTGCACACCCCCTTGCAGCAGCCGCACACGTCCGCCCAACTCGGCGAACAACGCCGTCAGATCGGGCTCGCCGAACGCTGTCAGCTTCAGCACGATAGCGCTGTCGGGGCTCGATGGGGCAGCCTTGATGTCCGCGGTCAGGGCTTCTGGCAACGTGGGTTGCAGCGGCGCCAGCAACGTGCGCGTAGTGGCGTGCCGCGCCGCGCCGAGCACCTGCCAGACCTCTCCCTGCTCGACCAATTGGCCACGCTCCAGTACCGCAACCCGGTGGCAGGTGTCGCGCACCACGGCCATTTCATGGGTGATCAGCACGATGGTCAGGCCCAGGCGTTGGTTGATGTCGCGTAGCAGCCCCAGAATCGAGGCGGTCGTCTCCGGGTCCAGCGCCGAGGTCGCTTCGTCGCACAGCAGGATGCTTGGGTCGTGCACCAGGGCGCGGGCAATGCCCACGCGCTGCTTCTGGCCGCCGGACAGCTGCGCAGGATAGACGTCGTGCTTGTCCTCGAGGCCAACCAGTTGCAGCAGCTCGCGTACCTTGCGCTGGCGCTGCGCCTTGGCAACGCCGGCCACTTTCAGGGGCAGTTCGACGTTCTGCCACACGGTCTTGGCTGACATCAGGTTGAAGTGCTGGAAAATCATGCCGATGTTTCGGCGCAACGCCACCAGTGCCTCCTCGTCGTAGCGGGCAATGTCCGCCTGGTCGATCAGCACCCGGCCCTGCGTAGGCTGCTCCAACCGGTTGATGACGCGCAACAGCGAGGACTTACCCGCCCCGCTGCGGCCGATGATGCCGAAGATTTCACCGCGCCGGATGTTCAGGTCGATGCCTTGCAACGCCGGCTGGCTCTGACCTGGATACGTCTTGCCCAACCCGATGAACCGCACATGGGCTTGGCTGACGTCGGGGCGCAGGTCCACGTGTTCAGCCTGACGCGGTGGGGCAGGGGATTCGAGTGCTCGTGCAGTGGACTGGCTCATCGCTGTCACTCCCAACCGGCCTGGTAGAGCGTGCCATGAGCCTTGTCCAAGGCCGCGCGCACGGCGGGCGAGTGCTGGTAGATGTCGACGAACTTGGCCAGGCGAAGGTCATCCCTGCTCTGTGGGCGAATGACGAACTGAATCACGTATTCCTTGTTCTCCAGACCATCGAAAAGCAGGGCCGAGGTGGCGTCAAAACTGTTGGCCAGCCGAATGTAGGCGGGGTAGCCTAGCACCAGGTCCGCGTCGTCATACGCCCGTACCAACTGGACCGCTTCGACCTGAATGATCTTGAGCTTCTTCGGGTTGGCCGTGATGTCCTGTTCTGTGGCCTTGTAGCCCACGCCAGGTTTTAGCGTGATCAAGCCGGCCTTGGCCAGCAGTTGCAGGCCTCGCCCGCTGTTGATCGGGTCGTTGGCGATTGCGACGCTCGCCCCTTCGGGCAGGTCGGCGAAGCTTTTGTAGCGCTTGGAATACAGGCCCACGTTGTTGATGATGCCTGGGGCGTAGGGCACCAGATCGAAACCGGCAGCAGCCTTGGCGTTTTCCAGAAAGGGAATGTGCTGGAAATAGTTCACGTCGATGTCGCCACTGTTGAGGCTGACATTGGGCGCTATCCAGTCGCTGAATTCGATGAGCTTCACCTCGAGCCCCTGCTTGTGCGCCTCTTCGACGGCGGCTTCCAGCGGGATGGCGAAGGCTGACGTGGTGCCGATCTTCAGCGGCTGATTGGCCAGGGCTGCGCTCGAGAAGCCCAAGGCAATAACGACGGCCGCAACGGGACGAATTAGTTTTTCAAGCATGGTGCAGGGCTCCGGTGAAAGCGGGGGCAGGCGCAAAGCGGTAGGCCGAGCCAGGATGGTCGGCTGGCAGGTAGGGATGGTCGGTTGCGAACAGCTTTTCGCGCAGCGTGCCGCCGGCGTAGGCGGTCTTGTAGCGGCCGCGCGCCTGTAGCTGCGGAATCACCAGGTCGATGAAGTCCTCGAAGCTTTCCGGTGTAACGGTGCGGGTCAGGTTGAAACCGTCCAGGCCGGTTTCGTCAGCCCACGCGATCAGCTCATCAGCCACTTGCGCGGGGTCGCCGATCAAGGTGACGTAGCGGCCACCCAAGGCGTGTTGTTGCAGCAGGCGGCGTCGGGTCCAGGCATTGTCCTGAAGTTGGCGGGTGGCCGACTGGATGGCGTTGCCTTGGCTAAAGGCAATCGGCTCGTCCAGATCGAAGGCCGCAAAGTCGATGCCAGTGGAGGCAGCGAAATGCGCGACGCCGGCTTCGGGGCTGGCATGGCGCAGGTATTCAGCGTGCTTGGCCAGGGCTTGTTGCTCGGTGGGCGCCACGATCACCGTGATGCCCATGAAGACCTTGACTGCCATTGGGTCGCGACCCGCAGCTCTGGCAGCGGCGCGCACCTTGTCCACCTGGGCGCGGGTTGAAGCCTTGTCCTGGCCGCTGATGAACACACACTCGGCATGGTTGCCCGCAAACGTCAGCCCGCGCGGCGAGCTGCCAGCCTGAAACAGCACCGGTGTCCGTTGTGGCGACGGTTCGCACAGGTGGTAGCCCTCGACATGGTAGAACTCCCCGTGGTGGCGAACCTTGCGCACTTTGTCGGGGCGCGCGTAGATGCGCTGGCCGCGGTCAGCCAGCACGGCATCGTCGGCCCAACTGCCCTCAAGCAGCTGGTACAGCACCTTGAGGTATTCATCGGCCTGGTCGTAGCGACGGTCATGCTCGGGCTGCTGGGTCAGGCCCATGGCGCGCGCAGCGCTGTCCAGATAACCGGTGACGATGTTCCAGCCGACTCGCCCATTGCTCAGGTGATCCAGGGTCGAGAGGCGGCGAGCGAAGAGATAAGGCGCTTCATACGTGAGGTTGGCCGTGAGGCCGAAACCGAGGTTGCGGGTAACGGCGGCCATGGCGGACACCAGCAGCAGAGGGTCGTTGACCGGCAACTGGATGGATTCCTTCAACGGCACCTCTAGCGACTGGCCGTAGACATCGTAGGTGCCGACGATGTCGGCAATGAACAATCCGTCGAACAGGCCCCGCTCCAGCAGGCGCGCCAGGTCGGTCCAGTATTCGAGGGTCTTGTACTGGGTCGAAGTATCGCGCGGGTGCGTCCACAGGCCATGGTTGATATGCCCCACGCAGTTCATGTTGAAGGCATTGAGCAGGATCTGCCGGGCCATCAGAGGGTCCCCCGGCGCGGTGGGTTTTGCTCGTTGAGGTAGTAGTTGCCGATGGCGTGGTACTTCCAGCGCACTGGGTCGTGCAATGTGTGCACCCGGGCATTGCGCCAGTGGCGGTCGAGGTTGTGTTCGGCCAGCGTGGCCTGACTGCCACCGAGCTCAAACAGCGTGGTGCCGGCGGACAGGGCGATTTCGGTGCTGATGGCCCGTGCCTCTGCCACGGCAATGGACGCTGCGGCTACGGTTTCGGCCGTGCTGTCGTCACGCGCGCTGTCTAGGTAATGGCCTGCGCGTTCGAGCAAGGCTTCGGCAGCGTGCAGGCGGATGGCGAGTTGGCCGAAGTGCTTGACGGTCAGCGGATCGTCGCTCGCCTGCTCGACGCCTGAATCCACCCATGGCCGGCTGCGGGTCCGCACGAAATGCAAGGCGTCCTCATAGGCTGCACGGGCGATGCCGGTATCGATGGCCGCATGAAGAATTTGCGCCAGCGGGCCTACCGGGGTAGGGCGCTCGAACACGCTCTGAAACGGTACGACGTCCTGTGCGCTGACAGGCACGTTATCGAACACCACCGAGCCGCTGCCGGTGGTGCGCTGGCCGAAGCCACTCCAGTCGTCGATCACTTGCAGGCCGGGGCTGTCGGCAGGCACGAATGCCAGGTGCTGGACGCCTTGGTCATCGACCACCGAGGTGGGTATGCGCTGGGCGTATAGCGCACCCGTGGCGTAGAACTTGCGGCCATTGATGCGAAAGCCTTCGCCTTCGCGGCTCAGCCGTGTGGTGCGGTCATTGGCTGTTTTGGTGCCCAGTTCTGCCAGGGCATTGCCAAACCGCCGACCTGCCAGCACCTCGGCGTACAGACGCTGCTGCTGCTCGGGCGTACCGTTTACTCGTAGCACTTCCAAGGCATAGAAATGGTTTTGCGGAATCTGCCCGAGCGAGCCGTCGGCTTGCGCGATGAGGGCGATGACCTTGGCCAGGGTGACGTTGGATACGCCCGCCCCGCCGTAGGCCTTGGGGACGCTGATACCCCACAGGCCCGAGCGTGTGAACAGCGCCAGCTCAGGGTGTGGCAGACGCCGTTCACGGTCGCGCGCCGCGCTGTCGGGGCGTAGCTGTCGGGCGATGTCCAAGGCAACGGCCAGGGCTTCGCCGTCGCTGGTAATGATGCGTGTGGTCATGGTGTGTCTCCGGTGCCCCGGGCCGCGCAGCGGCCCAGGAGGCTACCAATCAGATCCAGGAATGCCGCGCGGGCAGGGTGCCGTTGAGGTGGTACGCGCCAACCGCGTGGTATTTCCAGCGCACCGGGTCGTGCAGCGTGTGCACGCGTGCGTTGCGCCAGTGGCGGTCGAGGTTGAACTCGGCCAGGGTGGCGCGGCTGCCGGCGAGTTCGAACAGTTTCTCGCTGGCCTGCAGGGCAATCTCGGTGGTCAGTACCTTGGCCTCGGCCACCGCAATCGACGCGCGGGCGGCCGACTCGGCATCCACCGTGCCGGCGTTGACCTCGTCCAGCACCTGCCCGGCCCGGCGCAGCAGCGCCTCGGCGGCATGCAGTTCAAGCTTCAGGCGGCCGATGTCTGCAATGACATAGAGGTCGTCGCTGGCGCGGTCTACCTGGGCTTCGATCCAGGGGCGCGACTTTGTGCGCACGAAAGCAATGGCGTCATCGATGGCGGCCTCGGCAATGCCTGCGTCAATGGCCGCCTGGATGAGCTGCGAGGCGGCGCCCTGGGTATTGGGTACCTCCCGCTGGCGCCAGTTGTCGATGACCAGATCTGCTTCTACCGGAACGTCATCGAGCAGTACCGTGCCGCTGGCCGTGGTGCGCTGACCGAAACCCGACCAATCGTCGACGATGCGTAGCCCGGGTGTGCCGCGGCGCACGAAAGCCAGGCGCTGGCGACCTTCCTCATCCAGCGCCTTGACCGCCACCCAGTGGGCGAACAACGCCCCGGTGGAATAGAACTTCTCACCACTGATGCGATAGCCGTCACCTGCGCGGTTGATCCGTGCCTTGAGGGTAAGGGTGTCCTTGGTTCCGCGCTCCGGGCCCGCATTGCCAATCCGCCAGCCGTCCAGCACGCTGCGAAACAGCACGGCCTGTTGCGACGGCGTGGCTGTCAGACGCAGCAGTTGCAGCATGCCGAACTGGTTCTGCGGGATCTGCCCCAGTGCAGGGTCGGCAGCACTGATCAGGCGGAACACTTCGGCCACGGTTTCAAACGACACCTCGGGGCCGCCGTAGGCCTTGGGAACGCTGATGCTTCCCAGGCCACTGCGGGTGAACAGTTCGATCTCGGCCCAGGGCAGTTCGCGTTGCTGATCCCGACGGGCAGCGTGTTCGCGCGCGACAGCGGCGACTTCACGCGCAGCCTGCAGCGCTTGGGCATCGCTGCGCAGGACCTTGGCTGGCAGCACAGGCGGTGCGCTGTCGAGCACGCTGCGGGGGGGAATAAGGGCTTGGCTGGACATCAGTGCCGCTCCTTGGCTGCACGCAATGCCCTGGCGTTATGCACTGGGGTGATCCTGACCATTGCTGACCTCACATGTGGGTTATGCCGCTACAGCTGATCGCGACAGACGTATGCTGGTCCGGTGGTCCGGTACATATACCGTAAAGGTTTATAAAATATTTATGAACTAACGGTTTGGAATATATATAGAAGCGTGTCGCCTGCCACCAGGCGACATGGATTCAGGCGTGAGCTCAGTGACGGCTGTGCTTTTACAATGCGGGCTGGCTTTGCCGGCTTACTCAGAAGCAGCCGTGCCCAGAAACTTGCGCAGAAACTGCCGCGTGCGCTCCTGTTGCGGCGCCGCGAACAAGGCCTTGGCCTCACCTTGCTCCACGATCACACCCTTGTCGAAGAAGATGACCCGGTTGGCCACGTCGCGAGCGAAGCTCATTTCATGGGTGACGATGATCATGGTGCGTTTTTCTTCCGCCAGGCTGCGAATGGTCGCCAGTACCTCGCCTACCAGCTCCGGGTCCAGGGCCGAGGTGGGTTCATCGAACAGAATCACCTCCGGCTCCATGGCCAAGGCACGGGCAATGGCCACCCGCTGCTGCTGGCCCCCGGACAGGCGACGCGGGTAGGCGTCTTCCTTGCCTGCCAGGCCCACCTTGGCCAATAGACGCCGGCCAAGGTCCACCGCTTGGTCGCGCGGTGTTTTCTTGACGATCACCGGCCCTTCGATGACGTTCTCCAAGGCCGTGCGGTGGGGAAACAGGTTGAAGTTCTGGAACACGAAGCCTGCCTGTTGGCGCAGGCGACGTATCGCGCTGTGTTGCGGGCCGAGGGGCCGGTCGGCATCGATGCTGATGGCGCCGATCTTGATCTGCCCGGCATCGGGCGTTTCCAGCAGGTTCAAGCACCGCAGGAAGGTGGTCTTGCCCGACCCGCTGGGGCCGATGATCGCCACCACTTCACCCGGCTGCACCGTCACATCGATGCCATCGAGCACGGTCAGGCCCTTGAAGCGTTTGGTCAGGCCTTTGACTTCAATCATGCTCAGTGCTCCTGATCATGTTGGTTGACCCGCGCTTCCATGCGGTTCTGGAAGTAGGCCAGGATACTGCACAGCACCCAGTAGACCACGGCCACTGCCACGTACATGGTGAACACCTCGAAGGTACGTGCCGTGATCAACTGGGCCTGACGGAACAGCTCCGGCACCTGGATGGTGGCGGCCAGCGCAGTGTCCTTGACCAGCGAGATGAAGCTGTTGCCCAACGGCGGCAACGCGGTGCGCAGCGCCTGGGGCAGGATCGCCCGGCGCATGGCCTGCACGCGGGTCATGCCGATGCTGGCTGCTGCTTCCCACTGCCCACGGTCGATGGAAGCGATCGCGGCGCGCAGGATCTCGCAGATGTAGGCGGCCATGTTCAATGACAGCCCGATCAGCGAGGCGGGGATCGGGTCGAGCTCGATACCGATCTGGGGCATGCCGAAGTAGATGACGAACAGCTGCACCAGCAGGGGCGTGCCACGGAAGAACGATACGTATATCCGTGCCAGCCAGTTGAGCGGCAGCACTTTGGACAAACGCATCAACGCCAGGGCAAAGCCCAGCACCAATCCGAAGAACATGCCCCCTACGCTGAGCAGCACGGTGTAACCCGCACCCTTGAGCAGAAAGGGTGCGGAGTCGGCGACCAGTTGCAGGCTTTCAGCGATCATCGGGTGACGTCAGCACCGAAGTACTTTTCGGACAGCTTGGTCAGCGTCCCGTCCGCCTTGAGCTTGTCGATGGCCTTGTTGATGGCGTCCAGCAGTTCAGGTTCGCCCTTGCGCATGGCAACCCCGCTCTCCAGTCGCGAGAACGCATCGCCCGCCAGTTGCGTATCCTTGGCTTTCTGCGCGTATTCAAGTGCAGCCAGGCGATCGATCAGGATGGCATCGATGCGGCCGTTGCGCAGGTCGGCAAACTTGCTGGGGTCGTCTTCATAGGTACGCACTTCGGCCTTGGGCACATCCTGTTTGACCCATTGCTCGTAGTTGGTACCCAGGCCTACACCGACTTTCTTGCCTGCCAGGTCCTGAGCGCCCTTGATGCCGAGCTGGTCAGCCTTCTTCTTCAGCACCAGCGCCTGGATACCCGAGACGGTATAGGGTTCGGAGAAATCGTATTTCTTCTTGCGCTCCTCGGAAATCGTGACCTGGTTGACGACGATGTCCAGCCGCTTGGATTCCAGCGCAGCCAGGATACCGTCCCATTTGGTCGGCTGGATCTTGGCCTTTACGCCGAGCTCCTTGGCCAGCAATTCGGACAGCTCCACTTCGAAGCCGGTCAGCTTGCCGTTTTCATCCTGGAAGCTGAAGGGTGGGTATGTGCCTTCAAGGCCGACGTTGATCACGCCTTTTTCCTGGATGGTCTTCAACTCTTCGCCGGCAAAGGCCTGGCCAAGCAGGCCTGTGCCCAGCAGCAGGGCCAGGCTGGCATTGAGTAGCGGTTTGGCGAACTTCGACATGTCTGAGCCCCGAGCGTGTTGTGAATGAAGTGATGGCGACTATAGGGTTGGATGCGCAGCGCAGGAAATAGTCAAAAATTATCGCACTTTGCCTATTTATGCGTTTGGAAATTGTCCATTGATCTTGAGGGTAGGCGAGGCTGGCATGGCTGTCATTGCTCTGGCGGTCCAATCCAGTGTCAGGAAAGAGGGTGAGGCCTGTTCCAGGGCGCTTGCCCGCAAAATGACGGCATCGACAATAGAACAGATAGCCTAGAAGGCAGGAGAACACACCGTGACCGAACAACCCGCCTCCGGGCACTGGCAACTGCAGGGGATCGTGGCCGGCTTGCGCGGTGCCCGTGAGCAATGGCGCACCCGCAATGGCCGCAGCAGCGGCGAACAAGGTGGCCGGGAGCTGCCGTCGCGCGAAGCGGTGCGACAGATCCTTGAACAGCTCTGCGGCGCGCTGTTTCCCATGCGCCTCGGGCCAGTGGACCTGCGCGAGGAGAGCGAGGATTTTTATGTCGGCCATACCCTGGACGCCGCGCTCAATGCGTTGTTGGTGCAGGCGCGCCTGGAACTGCGCTACGCCGCCCGGCAAGGCAAGGAGGACCTGGCGGGTGTCGACGCCCATGCCCTGAAGCTGATCCAGGGCTTTGCCGCAGCGCTGCCGGGCATGCGTGTACTGCTCGATACCGACGTGCTGGCGGCCTACCACGGCGACCCGGCGGCACGCAGTGTCGATGAAGTGCTGCTGTGCTATCCCGGCATCCTGGCGATCATCCATCACCGTCTGGCCCATCACCTGTACACGGCCGGGCTGCCACTGTTGGCACGAATCAGTTCGGAGCTGGCCCACTCGGCAACGGGTATCGATATCCATCCTGGAGCCCAGATCGGCCCAAGCTTCTTCATCGACCACGGTACCGGCGTGGTGATCGGCGAAACCGCGATCATCGGCGAGCGCGTGCGGATTTATCAGGCGGTGACCCTTGGCGCCAAGCGCTTCCCGAGCGATGAGTCCGGCACGTTGCACAAGGGCTTGGCCCGTCACCCGATCGTCGAAGATGACGTGGTGATCTATGCCGGCGCTACCGTACTGGGGCGCATCACCATCGGGCAGGGTTCCACCATCGGTGGCAACGTCTGGTTGACGCGCAGTGTGCCGCCGCACAGCAACATTACCCAGGCCAACCTGCAGCTCGATTGTCAGGACAAACAGTGATCGTGGACGGTGCCTTGAGTCGGCACCCGCCCGGTGCATGCCCCTTTGCGGCCAGGGGTCGACAGGGCATGTCAGGCTGGCCAAGAGGTGTTTCCAGGGCATTACCAATCGGCGCTTCAATTCGCAATGAGGCTCAAACCATGTTTAACTTGAACGCTTGTTCAATTAAAAAAACGCTGGTCCGCTGCCGGTGTTCATCAGGAGGATTCCTTTGCTGAACCCGTTAATTATGCGTCTTTCGTCCTTTGACGAGGTGCACACGCCATGAGTGCACCGACCCCTTCGCTTGCCCCTGGCAAGATCCGCATGAACCCCCCGGTGTTCTATTTTGCGGCAAGTTTCATCCTCATCTTTGGCCTTGTGGTCATCATCAACCCGGAGAGTGCAGGCCAGTGGTTGCTGGCGGCGCAGAACTGGGCTGCCAACACGGTAGGCTGGTACTACATGCTGGCGATGACCCTGTATCTGGTCTTCGTGGTGGTCACCGCCGTATCCGGCTACGGCAAGATCAAGCTCGGTGCCGACCACGACGAGCCCGAATTCAGCTACCTGTCATGGGCGGGCATGCTGTTCGCTGCGGGGATCAGCATCACGCTGTTCTTCTTCTGCGTCTCGGAACCGCTTACCCACATGCTGCAGCCGCCCCAGGGTGAGGGGGGTACGGCTGAGGCGGGGCGGCAGGCGATGCAGATCCTGTTCCTGCATTGGGGCCTGCACGGTTGGGGCGTCTTTGCCTTCGTCGGCATGGCGCTGGCTTATTTCGCCTACCGGCACAACCTGCCGCTGGCCTTGCGCTCTGCGCTCTACCCGCTAATCGGCAAGCGCATCAACGGGCCTATCGGCTATGCGGTCGACGGCTTCGGCATCATCGCCACGGTATTCGGCCTGGGGGCCGACATGGGCTTTGGCGTGCTGCACCTCAACGCCGGCCTGGATTACCTGTTCGGCACCAGCCACAGCCAGTGGGTGCAGGTGGTGCTGATCACGCTGATGATGGGCGCGGCGGTGGCCGTGGCGGTAGCCGGTGTGGAAAAAGGCGTACGGGTAATGAGCGACATCAACCTGTTCCTGGCCTGTTCGCTTTTGCTCTTCGTGTTGTTCGCAGGCCCCACCCAGCACCTGTTCAACACCCTTATCCAGAACCTGGGCGACTATTTGGGTGCCTTGCCCCGCAAGAGCTTCGACGTCTATGCCTATGGCGATAACCGTGAGTGGCTGGGCGGCTGGACAGTGTTCTACTGGGCCTGGTGGATCGCGTGGGCGCCGTTCGTGGGCTTGTTCATCGCGCGCATCTCCCGTGGGCGGACCATTCGCGAGTTCGTCTTCGGTGTGCTGCTGATTCCGCTTGGCTTCACCCTGGCGTGGATGTCGATCTTCGGCAACAGCGCACTGGACCAGGTCATCAATCACGGCATGACCGCGCTGGGCCAGGCCGCGTTGGACAACCCGTCGATGAGCCTGTACCTGCTGCTGGAGACCTACCCGTGGAGCAAGGCGGTGATTGCCATGACGGTGTTCGTCAGCTTCGTGTTCTTCGTGACGTCGGCAGACTCCGGTACCGTGGTGCTGTCCACGCTGTCGGCAACCGGCGGCGATGCAGACGAGGATGGCCCGAACTGGCTGCGCATCTTCTGGGGCGCGATGACGGCACTGGTGACCAGTGCCTTGCTGTTCGCCGGCAGCATCGACTCGCTGAAGTCAGCGGTGGTGCTCACTTCGTTGCCCTTCTCGCTGATCCTGTTGTGCATGATGTGGGGGCTGCACAAGGCCTTCTACCTGGAGTCGCAGCGCCAGATCGCGCAGATGCACTCGCTGGCTCCCTTCGCCCAGTCACGCCGAGGCCGTGGGGGTTGGCGCCAGCGCTTGAGCCAGGCGGTGCATTTCCCTTCGCGGGACGAGGTGTACCGGTTCATGGACGATGTGGTGCGCCCGGCCATTGCCGATGTGCGTGAGGTGTTCGAGCAGAAAGGGCTGGTGCTGATCACCCAGGACGACCCGAGCCATGACAACGTCAGCTTGAAAGTCGGCCATGGCGATGAACAGCCGTTCATCTACCAGGTGCAGATGCGCGGTTACTTCACGCCCTCGTTCGCCCGTGGTGGCCTGGGTGCCCATGAGTTGAAGAACCGTCGCTATTATCGGGCGGAGGTCTACCTCAGCGAAGGCAGCCAGAATTACGACCTGGTGGGCTACAGCAAGGAACAGATCATCAACGACATCCTCGACCAGTACGAACGGCACATGCAGTTCCTGCATTTGGTGCGCTGATCGCCCCGTCCTGGAAGGGCGAGCCTCATGGCTCGGCCTTCCAGGATCGCCCCGCCTCTCTCCGACTAAGCGCCCTCCGGCTAATAGGGCGCATCGCCCAGAATGGTTGCCCTGTGCATCACCCGCCGGTTCGGCCGGTAGTCGTCCACTGCGTAATGCTGGGTGACGCGGTTGTCCCAGAACGCTACGTCGTTTTCCTGCCAGCGCCAGCGGATCGTGAACTCTGGCCGGGTGGCATGAGCGAAAAGAAGCTTCAGCAGTGCCTCACTTTCCGATTCGCTCAATTCATTGATGCGCGTGGTGAACCCCTCATTGACGAACAGTGCCTGGCGCCCGCTGGCTGGATGCGTGCGTACCACCGGATGAGATAAGGGTGGGTTTTCACGCCGGGTCTGCTCCCAGCGCGCCAGATCCTGCGGAGTTGTGCCAAAGCGCTCCAACGGGAATGACTTGGTGAAGTCGTGGGTCGCCGTCAGCCCGACCAGCATCGCCTGCAGCGGCGCTGACAATCCCTCGAAGGCTGCAATGCCACTGGCCCACAGGGTATCGCCGCCATAGGCCGGCAAGTGCTTGGCACTGAGCACTGCGCCCAGGGCCGGTGTCGGCAGAAAGGTCACGTCGGTGTGCCAAACGGCGTTGTCACGGACGTCAGTGACCGCAGTATCGAGCACCAGCACCTGGGGCGTATCGGGTACGTTGGGGTAGATGGGGTGGATGTGCAGGTCGCCAAAGCGGGCGGCAAAACGCGCCTGCTGGGCGGGGGCGATGGGCTGGTCGCGGAAGAACAGCACCTGATGGCGAAGCAACGCGTGTTCTATGGCGTCGCGCACCTCGTCGCTGATGTCGCGGGCAAGGTCCACGCCGCCGATCTGTGCGCCCAGCGCCGGGCTGAGTGGGGTAATGGTCAGGCTCATGTCGGTCTCTTCAGGCAGGCGCCCTTGCGGGCGCACGAGCGGTAGGGTTCAGTGGCTTTGCCCGTGCCAGGGCACCAGTCGACGTTGCAGCGCGCGTAGGCTCATCTCCAGCGCGAACGCGATCAGCGCGATCAGCAGGATGCCCAGCACCACCACATCGGTGACCAGAAATTGCGCGGCCGACTGCACCATGAAGCCAAGGCCGCTGGTGGCGGCGATCAGTTCGGCCGCTACCAGCGTCGACCAACCGACGCCCAGGCCAATCCGGATGCCCGTCAGAATGTCGGGCAGCGCACTGGGCAGGATCACGTGACGAATCAGCTGGGCCCTGGTCGCACCCAGCGATTGCGCGGCTCGCAGCTTGGCCGGGTCGGTGGTGCGCACGCCCGTGGCAGTGGCGATGGCGATGGGCGCGAAGATCGCCAGGTAGATCAGCAGCACCTTCGACAGCTCGCCGATCCCGCACCAGATGACGATCAGCGGCAAGTAGGCGAGCGGGGGGATAGGCCGGTAGAACTCGATCAACGGGTCGAAGATGCCCCGTGCCACGCGGCTATAACCAATGGCGATACCTATCGGGATGGCCGTGAACACCGCGGCCAGCAGTGCTGTGCCGATACGCCCGAGACTGGCGCCAAGGTGCTGCCACAGGCTGGCATCCATGTAGCCTTGGGTGAGCAAGACCCAGGCTTTGGCCGTGATGTCAGCAGGCGAGGGCAGAAACAGGGGCTCGACCCACCCGGCAGCCGTGACCAACCACCAGGTCAGCACTAGGCTGGCCAGGGTCAATGCGCTGATCCAACGGGTGGGCAGCAAGCGAGCCCCGCTGGCGGCAGGTGCTGATTGAACAGTGGGCTCACTGGCCGCTGGTATATCAATGCTGCTCATGCGCGCTCCTGGGATTGACGGTGCGAAAAGACCCGGGCCAGCACATGCTCGCGCGCTTCGATGAAGCGCGGGTCGGACTTGATCGCCCGCGCCGGCTCGCCGTTGGCGTAACGCTGGCCGAAGTCCAATTGAAGCCGCTCGACGATGCGCCCTGGGCTGGGTGCGAGCAGCACCAACTCAGTGGCGAGAAACACGGCCTCCTCTATGTCATGGGTGATCAGGAACACAGGTTTGTCGGCGCGCTGCCAGATATCCAGCAGCAGCGTCTGCATGTGCTCGCGGGTGAACGCATCCAGGGCACCGAACGGTTCATCCATCAGCAGTACGCCAGGGTCGGCGGCCAATGCACGGGCCAGGCCCACGCGCTGCTTCTGGCCGCCTGAAAGCTGCCATATGCGCCGCTCGGCAAACTCTGCAAGGTCGACCAGGGCGAGCATCTCGCGGGCTCTGGCTTCACGTGCCGCGCGTGGCACGCCGGCCAGTTCCAGGCCGAAGGCGACATTGCCCAGCACGTTCTGCCAGGGCAGTAGGGCATCATCCTGAAAGACCACGCCACGCTCGGCCCCTGGCCCCTGCACGGGCACGCCGTCGAGCGTGATGCGTCCCGCGCTGGGGCTGACGAATCCTGCGATCAGGTTCAGCAACGAGGTCTTCCCGCTGCCCGAGGGCCCAAGCGCCACCAGCAACTGCCGCGGCCCTACGCTCAGGGTGATGTCGGCCAGCACCGGGCTCGCGGCACCAGGGTACTGTGCGCTGATGCGCTCCAGTTCGAGCAAGGCCATGTCAGGCTCCTGTCATTGTCTGCAAATTCAGTGGGGGAGGTACTGGGCACTGACGTAGGGGCTGTAGTCCGGCAGTACGGCCTCGACCTTGCCTTGCTGCTTGAGGAACGTGGCCGTGTCGGTCAGGGCCTGGGTAGTGGGCGCACCCAGGGCGCTGGCCTGGTCTGCGGCCAGCGGGTAGACGTTGCCTTGCAGCAACACCGGGATGTCCGAAGGCTTGGCGCCGGACAGCTTGGCCAACTTGGCGACGTTGTCCTGGTTCGCCAGCCAGGCTTGCGGGTCCTTTCGGTAGTCGGCATACGCCTGCAGGGTGACCTGCGCGAAGGCCCTGACCACGTCGGGGTGCTTGGATGCGAAGTCCTTGCGCACGATCCAGGCGTCGAAGGTGGGGGCCCCTGCCTTGCCCAGCTCGCCCGAGGTGATCAGCACCTTGCCGGTTTCCTTCGCCACGCCCAGCGCAGGATCCCAGACATAGGTGGCGTCGATGTCGCCACGTTTCCATGCCGCGATGATCGCGGGCGGGGCCAGGTTCACGATCTGCACCTTGGCAGGATCGATGTTCCAGTGCTTGAGTGCTGCCAGCAGGCTGTAGTGCCCGGTTGACACGAAGGGAACAGCGACTTTTTTGCCCACAAGATCCTGGGGTGTCTTGATTTCATCGCGCACCACCAGCGCTTCGCCGGCCCCGATCTGCGTGGCGATCAGGAACGTCTCGATCGGCAGCTTGCGCGTTGCGGCGGCTGCCAATGGGCTGGAGCCCAGATAACCAATCTGCACGTCCCCACTGGCAACGGCGGTGATCACATCGGCACCATTGTCGAACTTGCGCCAGTCGATACTGGCTTTGGTCGCCGTCTCGTAGTCGCCATCGACCTGCGACACCTTGGCAGGATCGACCGTCGTCTGATACGCCACTGTCAAGTCTGACGCCTGGGCCATCCAGCTGGCGCCAGCAAGGGCTAAGGTACTGAGAATTCGCAGGGTGCGGTGCGGGTTCATGGTGAGCTCTCATCGGGTAAAGGATGCATGAGCTAAGGCTAATTGATCTAAAAAACTAAAAATAAATAACTTTTAAGAATTAGCTTAGCGCGTGTTTGGCACCCTTGGTCGATGCTTGACCACGCGCAATGGCGAAATCAGCCGACGCTGCTAGGCTCAGCGTCCCCATAGATCCAATTGGAATGAGGTTATGAGCAAACGATTGCAAATAGCCGGGGGTTATGAGAAACCCACTTGCTACAACAAAATGCAGTAATGGTTCCTTACATATTCCTTAAAAGTCTTACCGATTCACAAAACAGTCATTTTGGATTTATAGGATTGTCATTATCCTGTAGCGCAGGTTGGCGCCTTAGACCAAAGTCGCGAAACGTTTAGAAATGATTGACTAAAGGGTCACGCTTTGGGACTAAATCGCCCATCCACGGTGAGCGGGGCAACAGACCCGGCCGCCTGAGATACACAAAAATTAGAACGTAGAGGAGCAAAGCATGTACAAGTCCAGCCTGGCCATGGCCGTGGCACTGGGTGTTCTCGCCCAACAAGCAGGTGCTGCCGGTTTCGTTGAAGACAGCAAGCTGTCGGTCAGCTCGCGCACCATGTACTTCAATGGCGACAACCGTGACGGCGGCGCCGACAACCGTGAATCGGGCCAGGGCTTCAAACTGGATTACCTGTCCGGTTTCACCCAGGGCACCGTTGGTTTCGGTGTAGACGCCCAGGCTCTGTGGGGCATCCACCTCGATGGCGGCCGTGGCAAACACCCTGACAACAGCAGCTTCTTCCCAAGCGATTCCGACGGCTCCGCCGTCAGCCAGTGGGCTCGCCTGGGTGCCAACGCCAAGGCCAAGTTCTCCAAGACTGAAGTCCATTACGGCAGCGCCCTGGCGCCTAACCTGCCGATCCTGGTCTCCAACGATGGCCGTCTGCTGCCGCAGACCTTCGAAGGTGGCACCCTCCAGTCGAAGGAAATCGACAACCTGACCATCAACGCCGGTCAGCTGACCCACGCCATGGGCCGCGCCTCGAGCAACCGCACCGGCCTGTCGGTCAACGGCGCCTTCCGTGACAGCAACAAGTTCCGCTATGGCGGCCTGGACTACAAGCTCACTCCAGACCTGACCCTGCAGTACTACTACTCGAACCTGGAAGACTTCTACAAGCAGCACTTCCTGGGCGCTACCCACGTCTTCAAGATCGCTGACGACCAGTCGTTCAAGACTGACCTGCGCTACTTCAACAGCAGCAGCGATGGCCGTAACGGTGACTCGGGCTACACCTTCAACAACAACGGCGGCTTTGCCAAGACGCCTGGCGAGGTCGACAACAAGACCTGGTCGGCAATGTTCACCTACACCCTGGGCGGTCACTCGCTCATGCTCGGTCACCAGCGCGTCAACGACGACGGTGGTTTCGTCTGGTTGAACCAGGGTAGCGTGCGCAAGGACGGTTCGCGTTCCTCGCTCGAAGGCGCCGGCGGCGCCAGCTTCTACCTGTTCACCGACAGCATGATCAACCAGTTCGCCAAGGCCGGTGAGAACACCACATTCGGTCAATACGCCTACGATTTCGCGCGCCTCGGCGTACCGGGCCTGAAGGCTTCGGTTTCCTACCTCAAGGGTGAAGACGGCAAGAACGCCAGCGGCAATGGCCACTTCAGCGAGTGGGAACGTGACGCCCGGATCGACTACGTCATCCAGGAAGGCACGTTCAAAGGCCTGGGTGCGAGCCTGCGCCACGGTGTATACCGCGGCACCGGTGAAAGCTCGTTGGCCGATCAGGACCAGACCCGTTTCATCGTGAACTACACTTACAATTTCCTGTAAGCCGTAGCCACATTAAAGAGCCTCGCCTGATGCGAGGCTTTTTTGTGACCAAAATTTGTTATGCATAAAAAGCATTAACAAAGCTTTATTTATTCTTTTTAAGTTTGAAGAAATTCAGGCACATTCATTCCACAGGCACCCCAGCACAGGAGCTGCATCCCATGAGCCTCAAACTCGGCGATATCGCCCCGGATTTCGAACAGGATTCCAGCGAAGGCAAGATCCGTTTTCACCAATGGCTGGGCGACAGCTGGGGCGTGCTGTTCTCGCACCCTGCCGACTTCACCCCGGTGTGCACCACCGAATTGGGGCTCACGGCCAAGCTCAAGGATGAATTTGCCAAGCGCGGAGTCAAGGCCATTGCACTGTCGGTCGACCCGGTCGACTCGCATCACCGCTGGATCGACGACATCAACGAAACCCAGCAGACCGTGGTCAACTTCCCGATCCTCGCCGACGCCGACCGCAAGGTGTCCGATCTGTACGACCTGATCCACCCAAATGCCAGCGATACCCTCACCGTACGCTCGCTGTTCATCATCGACCCGAACAAGAAAGTTCGCCTGACGATTACCTACCCCGCCAGTACCGGGCGAAACTTCAACGAGATCCTGCGGGTCATCGACTCGTTGCAATTGACCGATTCGCACAAGGTCGCCACGCCAGGCAACTGGCAGGACGGCGACGACGTGGTGATCGTTTCTTCGCTCAAGGACGAAGAAGAGATCCGGCAACGCTTTCCAAAAGGCTACAAGGCGGTCAAACCCTATCTGCGTCTGACGCCTCAACCGAACCGAGCGTGAATACTGTGTTGCATAGCGCTTAGCCAAGCAGGGATTTTCGGGCCGTTTCGACGGCCCTTTTTTTTTGACCAAAAAACCGACCAGTAAATACCTAAATCGAATAAATAAAGAATTAAATATGATTTATAGATATATAAAGATGCTGATAATGTCGTCCTACCGTAACCCAAGGAAGCGCAGCAATGCTGGTCGTATCAATCGGTGGTAGCCCAAGTCCTCGCTCACGCTCAGGCGTGTTGCTCGAACGTTCGCGGCAGTGGCTCGAGCACCGTGGCGTTGAAGTCGTCACCTTGCAGGTGCGCGACTTTCCTGCCGAAGACTTGCTGCATGCCCGCTTCGACAGCTCGCACGTGCAGCACTTCCAACAGTTGGTGGCCCAGGCCGATGGCCTGATCGTTGCCACGCCGGTGTACAAGGCTTCGTTCGCTGGCGCGCTGAAAACCCTGCTTGACCTGCTGCCCGAGCGCGCATTGGCCAACCGGGTAGTACTGCCCATCGCAACGGGCGGCAGCATTGCCCACATGCTGGCCGTGGATTACGCCCTCAAGCCCGTGCTGTCGGCTCTCAAGGCCCAGGAGACCCTGCAAGGGATCTTTGCCGACGACAGCCAGATCGCCTATGCCGAAGGCAATAAGCCGGCCCAGCTGGCGCCTGCCCTCGAAGAGCGGCTGCACGACTCGCTGGAAACCTTCCACCTGGCCCTGGCCAGGCGCCCGCGCCCGGTAGCACCCGGTGTGCTCAATGATCGCCTGATCAGTGCTCGCTGGAGCATCTGATCCGGCAAACCCGCTGTATCACCTTACTCGCCCGTCAACGAGGCAAGCAGGTGCAACCCGAACCCCATCGCACAGGAGAGCGCCATGCGCACAATCTTCTTGCGTCGTGGTCTGGTCGCCCTGTTTGCGGCGGCTGTGTCCCTCGGCGCCATCACCCAGGCACAGGCTGAAACCCTGCGCATCGGTTATCAGAAATACGGCACCCTGGTGCTGCTCAAGGCCAAGGGCACGCTGGAAAAGCGCCTGGCTGAGCAGGGCGTGCAGGTGCAGTGGACCGAGTTCCCCGGCGGCCCTCAGCTGCTCGAAGGGCTGAATGTCGGTTCTGTCGATTTCGGCGTGACCGGCGAAACGCCTCCGGTATTCGCACAGGCCGCCGGGGCCGATTTGCTGTACGTGGCCTACGAGCCTCCCGCACCCCACAGTGAGGCCATCCTGGTGCCCAAGGACTCGCCGATCCAGTCGGTGCAGGCACTCAAGGGCAAGAAGGTCGCCCTCAACAAGGGCTCCAATGTCCATTACCTGCTCGTACGGGCACTCGAAGACGCAGGCCTGAAGTACACCGATATTCAACCGGTCTACCTGCCCCCGGCCGATGCGCGCGCAGCGTTCGAGCGTGGCAGTGTCGATGCCTGGGTGATCTGGGACCCGTACCAGGCCGCCGCCGAGCAGCAGCTGCAAGCCCGCACCCTGCGTGACGGCCAGGGCCTGGTAGACAACCATCAGTTCTACCTGGCCACGCGCAGTTATGCGAATCAGCACCCGGCCGTCATCAATACCGTCATCGAACAGGTACGTGCGGTCGGTGAGTGGTCGCAGGCCAACCCGCAGGAGGTCACCGACCAGGTCGCTCCGCTGCTTGGGCTCACGCCGGACATCACCCTGACGTCCGTCAAGCGCCAAGGCTACGGCGCAGCGCCCTTGACGCCGGACGTAGTGGCGGCCCAGCAGAAAATCGCAGACACCTTCCAGACGCTCAAGCTCATACCCAAGCCGCTGCGCATCAAGGACGTGATCTGGACACCCCCGGCCAAGGTTGCCAGTGCACCTTGATTGATCTGCCCGTGCCGGGCCTTCCCCGGCTCAGCTATCCCTTAGGAGACAACTCCAATGAGCCTCAACATCTTCTGGTTCCTCCCCACGCACGGTGATGGCAAATACCTGGGCACCGCGCAAGGCGCCCGGGCGGTCGACCATGGCTACCTGCAGCAGATTGCCCAGGCGGCCGACCGCCTGGGGTTCGGCGGCGTGCTGATACCCACCGGGCGCTCCTGCGAGGATTCCTGGCTGGTGGCCGCCTCCCTGATTCCTGTTACCGAACGGCTGAAGTTCCTGGTAGCCCTGCGCCCTGGGATCATCTCGCCGACAGTCGCCGCGCGGCAGGCCGCCACGCTCGATCGCCTGTCCAATGGCCGGGCGCTGTTCAACCTGGTAACCGGTGGTGATCCGGATGAGTTGGCCGGTGACGGCCTGCACCTCAATCATCAGGAGCGCTACGAAGCGTCTGTCGAGTTCACCCGCATCTGGCGCAAGGTGCTTGAAGGCGAAGAAGTCGACTACGACGGCAAACACATCCAGGTCAAAGGCGCGAAGCTGTTGTACCCACCCATCCAGCAGCCTCGTCCACCGTTGTATTTCGGTGGTTCGTCCGAAGCCGCCCAAGACCTGGCTGCAGAGCAGGTCGAGCTGTACCTGACCTGGGGCGAACCGCCCAGCGCGGTGGCTGAAAAGATCGCCCAGGTGCGCGATAAGGCAGCTGCTCAAGGGCGCGAGGTGCGGTTTGGCATTCGTCTTCATGTGATCGTGCGCGAGACCAATGCGCAAGCGTGGGAAGCGGCTGAAAAACTGATATCCCATCTGGACGACGACACCATCGCTCGCGCCCAGGCATCGCTTGCCCGTTTTGACTCGGTAGGGCAGCAGCGCATGGCCGCGCTGCACAATGGCAGCCGCGACAAGCTCGAAGTCAGCCCCAACCTGTGGGCTGGGGTAGGCCTGGTTCGCGGAGGTGCAGGCACTGCGCTGGTGGGCGATGGCCCGACCGTCGCCGCACGGGTCAAGGAGTATGCCGCCCTGGGCATCGACACTTTCATCTTCTCCGGTTACCCGCACCTGGAAGAGTCATACCGGGTGGCCGAACTGTTGTTCCCGCACCTGGACGTACAACGGCCTCAGCCTGCCACCGGCGGCGGCTACGTGAGCCCGTTCGGCGAGATGGTTGCCAACGACATCTTGCCCAAGTCCGTGGCCCAGCGATGAGGGGTACTGTATGAGTCGCAAAGCCTCGAATACCGTGACAGAGCGCTTGGCGCCCTGGGCGCTGCCGGTACTGCTGCTGGCCGCGTGGCAACTGGCGGTCAGCGCTGGCTGGCTGTCAACCCGCATTCTGCCAGCGCCAAGCGCCGTACTGTCAGCCGGCGTCGACCTGGTACGCAGTGGAGAGATCTGGACGCACCTGGCCATCAGCGGCTGGCGTGCCGGGCTGGGCTTCGTGATCGGTGGCAGCATTGGCCTGGTGCTGGGCTTCATCACCGGGCTGTCCAACTGGGGCGAGCGCCTGCTCGACAGTTCGGTACAGATGATCCGTAACGTGCCGCACCTGGCCCTGATCCCGCTGGTGATCTTGTGGTTCGGCATCGACGAGTCGGCGAAGATCTTTCTGGTCGCGCTGGGCACGCTCTTCCCCATTTACCTGAATACCTACCACGGGATCCGCAATGTCGACCCGGCCCTGGTGGAAATGGCGCGCAGCTACGGGCTTTCGGGGTTCAGCCTGTTTCGCCAGGTGATCCTGCCCGGTGCCTTGCCTTCGATCCTGGTGGGCGTGCGCTTCGCACTGGGCTTCATGTGGCTGACCTTGATCGTCGCCGAAACCATTTCGGCCAACGCCGGCATTGGCTACCTGGCGATGAACGCCCGGGAGTTCCTGCAGACCGATGTGGTGGTGCTGGCCATCGTGCTGTACGCCGTGCTCGGCAAGCTCGCCGACCTGGCTGCCCGTGGCCTTGAGCGTGTGTGGCTGCGATGGCATCCGGCTTATCAAGTTGCCAGGAAGGAGGGCGCATGACCGTGCTCAAGGACAATCCGCCACACCTGCTGCGTGGCATTCCATTGGCCGCCAAGGGCCTGCTTAAAACCTTCGGCTCGCGCGAGGTGCTAAAAGGCATCGACCTGCATGTCCCGGCCGGCCAGTTCGTCGCCATCGTCGGCCGTAGCGGTTGCGGCAAAAGTACCTTGCTGCGCCTGCTGGCTGGGCTCGACCAACCAACGGCAGGGCAACTGCTGGCAGGTGCTGCACCGCTGGACGAGGCACGGGAAGAAACCCGCCTGATGTTCCAGGACTCGCGGCTGCTGCCGTGGAAAAAGGTCATCGACAATGTGGGGCTCGGCCTGTCCGGCGATTGGCGTGCCAGGGCGCTGGATGCGCTGGAGGCAGTGGGCCTGGCCGACCGCGCCAACGAATGGCCCGCAGCCCTCTCGGGCGGCCAGAAGCAGCGCGTTGCGCTTGCCCGCGCACTGATCCACCAACCGCGTCTGCTGCTGCTGGACGAACCGCTAGGTGCGCTGGATGCACTGACGCGCATCGAAATGCAGCAACTGATCGAGCGCCTGTGGGGCCAGCATGGTTTCACCGTGCTGCTGGTGACCCATGACGTCAGTGAAGCGGTTGCGGTGGCAGATCGGGTGATCCTGATCGAGGACGGCGAAGTCGGGCTCGACCTGACGGTCGACCTGCCACGGCCACGACCGCGCGGTTCGCACCGCCTGGCCGCGCTTGAAAGCCAAGTGCTCAACCGAGTCCTTTCTGCGCCGGGCACTGCGCCCGAGCCGGAGCCTGTTGCCCCCCTGCCCACGCAGTTGCGTTGGGCGCACTGAACCCCCAGAAGCCATCGAAAAGGAAACACTCCAATGACCATCAAAGCCATCAACGTCCGTAATCAGTTCAAAGGCACCGTCAAGGAAATCCTCGAAGGCCCGGTGCTGTCGGAAATCGACGTCCAGACCGCCTCGGGTATCGTCACATCGGTCATCACGACCCGCTCCGTACGTGAACTGGAACTGCAAGTGGGCAGCGAGGTGATTGCCTTCGTGAAGTCCACCGAGGTATCCATCGCCAAGCTGTGATCGAGCACGGGGCCGCCTTGCGGCCCCTCAGTGCGAACGCTTGACCAGAAAAGGTGGCAGGTACAAGCCCAGGTAGGCTTCGAATACCCGCTTGCCTTCTTCGGCCATGCGCGGGGTGATGGTCTCGTGCAATTGCATCGACCGGGCATACACCCGATCGCTCAATTCCATGGCCAAGGCGAACACATCCACATCCGCAGGCATCACCGGCAAGTGAAAGTGCTGGTCGAACAACCTGTGCATCAGGGCGCCGAGCTCCATGTCGTGCTGCCGGTCAGCCTGCATGACCTCGCTGAGGCCATGCTGCGCCAGGATCAACTGCCGCGCAGCGGCATCCTCGTTGTAGATATCCAGCATGCGTTGCTCGATCAACCGCGACAGCTCATGCCAGCGGGTGAGCATGCTGCTGTCGATCGGCGCACCAAGCGCCTCGCGGAAAACCCTGTGCACATCGGCAGTCAGCGCTTCGAGCAGCGCAGGCACGCTGGCGAAGAAGTGGTAGACCGATGACGGCGGGATTTGCGCGCGCTCGGCCACGCTGTAGATCGACAGGCCAGCCACCCCGCCCTCGGCCAGGAGCTCGCGGGCAGCTGCCAGGATCGCTTCGATCCGGGCCTGGCTGCTGGCGCGTGGCTTGCGCGCTGGGACGCCGCGGGTCATCAGTTGCTGATTGCCAGGATACTGGCCTGGTAGGCGCCCACGAAGGTATCGAACTCGCCCACTTCTTCCTGTTCCAGCTGCGACTGTTTGGCCAGGGACTCGCGCGCCAGCGTTTCGAAGGCCTGCTGCTGGTCGGGGCTCAGGGGCTGCTCGCGCAGTGTCTGGGCGTGGAGACGGCTTTGTCGCAGCGAGAACGCGATGAAGCTCTCATCATGCTCGGTCATGCGCGCCAACACCTGGGCCGATGGGGTCAGCTCGGGGTCGTCGACCTTTGCCTGCTGGGCTTGCAGGGCCTTGGCGTGCTCATCCCCGCCCTGGGCCTGGTCGAGCAGGTCGGCCAATTGAGCGATCTGAGCAATCAGCTCGCTGGCCCAGTCCTTGAGCGGCACAGGCTGCCCATCACGCTGCAACTTCAGGCCTGGACGCCGGCCTTCTTTGACCACGCTCAGGAAATTGCTGGTGCACTGGCTGCATTCGTTGTTGTTGAGCTGTGGGCTGTCGTCCAGCGCGCAGAACAGCAAAAACGCATCGAGAAAGCGTGCTTCGGTGAGGTCGATGCCCACTGGCAGGAGCGGGTTGATGTCCAGGCAGCGCACCTCCACGTACTGCACGCCGCGCGAGGTGAGCGCCTGGATTGGACGTTCGCCGGAGTAGGTCACCCGCTTGGGACGGATGTTGGAGTAGTACTCGTTCTCGATTTGCAGAATGTTGGTGTTCAGCTGTACCCACTCGCCATCGACATGGGTGCCGACCTCCACATAAGGTGGGTACGGCGTGCCTACCGCCTTGCGCAGGCTGTCGGTGTAGCTGGACAGGTTGTTGTAGCAGGGCGTCAGGCCCGCCTGGGCATTGCTCTGGTAGCCCAGGTCGCTCATGCGCAGGCTGGTGGCGTAGGGCAGGTAGAGGGTGTCGCCATCGAGCTCTTCGAGCTGGTGGGCGCGGCCCCGCAGAAAGCCCTTGTCCAAGGCGGGCGAAGCGCCGAACAGGTACATGAGCAGCCAGCTGTAGCGACGGAAATTGCGGATCAGGGCGATGTACGCGGCCGACTGATAATCCCGTTCGTTTTCAGTGCTGCCTTCGGCTTCGCGCAGCAATGGCCACAGGGCCTCGGGCAGCGAGAAGTTGTAATGGATGCCGGCAATGCACTGCATGGTGCGGCCGTAGCGCAGGGCCAGGCCCTTGCGATAGACATGCTTGAGCTTGCCGATGTTGGAAGTGCCGTACTCGGCGATGGGAATGTCTTCTTCAGCCGGCAGCGAACACGGCATCGACGGGCTCCAGAGGTACTCGTCGCTCAACTTGGTGTAGACGAACCTGTGGATCTGCTCGAGGTTTTCCAGCACCGCAGCGGCGTCAGGCAGCGCCGGGGTGATGAATTCAAGCAATGATTCGGAGTAATCGGTGGTGATCTGTTCGTTGGTCAGCGCCGCGCCCAGTGCTTCGGGGTGCGGTGTCTGGGCCAGACGGCCACTGTCTGTCACGCGCAGGCATTCGCGCTCAATGCCGTGCAGACACTGCTTGAGCAAGGGGAGATTATCGCCGAGCAAGCTCAGGCGGCGGTTGAGGAGTGTGCTCAAGATGTATTCCTTCACGCGTCAGTCGCCCCAATATGGGGGTAGAGATGACGGTCTACAAGGGTAGGGGGAAGGGAACGGGCGTTATCGCCTGGTTTACCGCGGCCCCAGCAGTGCGCGCGCACTGCCGAAGTTACCGCAGATAATGCTTTGTGAGCTAGAGCGCGACGAAGGTTCCTTGCGCCTTGGCAACCAGCTTGTCGTCCTGGACTACGTCAGCGTCGACCACCAGCGTGCGCCTGCCTGCGTGCAGCACCCGAGCGGTGCACAGCACCTCGCCATCGCTGACGGCGCGCAGGTAGTTGATCTTGCATTCGAGGGTGACGCTCTGCTGGTCGAAGCCGTGGCTGGACGAGCAGGCCAGCCCCATGGTGATGTCCACCAGGCTGAAGATCGCCCCGCCATGAAGCTTCTGGCCACGGTTGCGCAGGTGCGGCGCCACCGCCAGGCTCACCTCGGCAACGCCCGCTTCCAGGCGTTGCAGGCTGCAGCCCAGCAATTGGCTGAAGGCGCTTTGCACATACTCGGGTGCCACGTCCATCACTTCTTCTTCAACTGCTTGGCGTTGGCGAACAGGGCAGCCATGGCGTTGTTGGCCGGCGCTGCAGTGGCGGTCTCGCGCTGACGGGGCGCTGGCTGTTGACGGCCACCCCCCTGGCCACGTCCGCCACCCCGGTTGCCTTCGACCTTCTCGCCCGGCGTATCGCTCATGCGCATGGACAGGCCGACACGCTTGCGCGGGATGTCCACTTCCATGACCTTGACCTTGACCACATCGCCGGCCTTGACCGCTTCGCGTGGGTCTTTGACGAACTTTTCCGACAGCGCCGAGATATGCACCAGCCCATCCTGGTGCACGCCGATGTCCACGAAGGCGCCGAAATTGGTGACGTTGGTCACTACGCCTTCCAGGATCATCCCAGGCTCCAAGTCCTTGAGGTCCTCGACCCCGTCCTGGAAGGTGGCCGTCTTGAACTCCGGACGCGGGTCGCGGCCAGGCTTGTCCAGTTCCTGCAGGATGTCGGTCACCGTGGGCAGGCCGAAGGTTTCGTCGGTGAATTTCTTTGGGTCCAGGCGCTTGAGGAAGCTGCTGTCCCCGATCAGCGAGCGGATGTCCCGGTCGGTGTTGGCGGCGATGCGCTGCACCAGCGGGTAGGCCTCGGGGTGAACGGCAGACGCGTCCAGCGGGTTGTCGCCGTTCATCACGCGCAGGAAGCCTGCGGCCTGCTCGAAGGTTTTTTCACCCAGCCGGCTGACTTTCTTCAAGGCTGCACGGGTGGCGAACGGGCCGTTGGCATCGCGATGGGCGACGATGTTCTGTGCCAGGGTCGTGTTCAACCCCGAAATACGCGTGAGCAGGGCGACCGACGCGGTGTTCACGTCCACGCCAACGGCGTTCACGCAGTCCTCGACGACGGCGTCGAGGCCGCGTGCCAGCTTCACTTGCGACACGTCGTGCTGGTACTGGCCCACGCCGATGGACTTGGGATCGATCTTGACCAGCTCGGCCAGTGGATCCTGCAAACGACGGGCAATCGAGACCGCGCCACGGATCGACACATCCAGATCGGGGAATTCCCGGGCCGCCAGCTCCGATGCCGAGTACACCGAGGCGCCGGCTTCGGAGACCATGACCTTGGTGATCTTCAGGGCAGGGTACTGCTTGACCAGGTCAGCCACCAGCTTGTCGCTCTCGCGGCTGGCGGTGCCATTGCCGATGGCGATCAGCTCGACCGAATGCTTGGCGCACAGCGCAGCCATTACCGAGAGCGTGCGGTCCCATTCGTTCCTGGGTGCATGGGGATACACGGTGGTGTAGTCGAGCAGCTTGCCGGTGGCATCGACCACGGCGATCTTGCAGCCCGTGCGCAGGCCAGGGTCGAAGCCCAGCGTGGCGCGCGGGCCAGCGGGCGCTGCCAGCAGCAGGTCATGCAGGTTGTGGGCGAAGACGTTGATCGCCTCACCCTCGGCATTGTCGCGCAGTTCACCGAACAGGTCGGTCTCCAGGTGGGTGTAGAGCTTGACCTTCCAGGTCCAGCGCACCACTTCACCCAGCCATTTGTCGGCCGCGCGGCCACGGTTCTCGATGCCGACGTGCTCGCCGATCATCAGTTCGCACGGGTGCAGGGTACCCGGCAGCTCTTCGCCCACTTTCAGCGAAGCGCTGAGTACACCTTCGTTGCGCCCGCGGAAGATCGCCAGCGCGCGGTGCGACGGCGCGCTGCGCAGCAGTTCGTCATGGGCGAAGTAGTCGCGGAACTTGGCACCTTCCTCTTCCTTGCCGGGCACCACGCGTGCGCTGAGCACCGCTTCCTGCTTCAGGAAACTGCGCAGTTTGTCGAGCAGGGCTGCATCTTCGGCGAAACGCTCCATGAGGATGTACTTGGCCCCCTCCAGCGCAGCCTTGACGTCTGCCACGCCCTTGTCGGCGCTGACAAAGCGCGCCGCTTCGCTTTCCGGGACCAGGGACGGGTCGGCGAACAGGCTGTCGGCCAGCTCGCCCAGACCGGCTTCCAGGGCGATCTGGCCCTTGGTGCGGCGCTTTTGCTTATAGGGCAGGTAGAGGTCTTCGAGGCGCGTCTTGGTGTCGGCCAGCTTGATCTCGCGCGCCAGTTCCGGCGTCAGCTTGCCTTGCTCCTCGATGCTGGCAAGGATGCTGATGCGACGCTCGTCGAGCTCGCGCAAGTAGCGCAGGCGCTCTTCCAAATGGCGCAGCTGGGTGTCGTCCAGGCTACCGGTCACCTCTTTACGGTAACGGGCGATGAAAGGCACGGTAGAGCCTTCGTCCAACAGGCCCACGGCCGCCTCGACCTGTTGTGGGCGTACGCCCAGTTCCTCGGCGATACGGCTGTTGATGCTGTCCATGTAAACCACCTGACGTTCTTGAATACGGAGTCGCCGGTGGGCCTTTCGCCCGACGGCGCTGGATGAAAGCGGCGCATTATACCCATCGCAAACAGCTTGCGGTGATGGCCTGGCGCCAGTTGGAAGTGGCGTCCCGGGAAAAATCTGCTAACAATGCTCACGGCACGCGTTGTAGCGGCTACGCCATAATGCGCAGCGATACCAGAGGAGTAATTCATGACCGGCACGCCAACTACCGCTGAAGGTGAAAAAATTCTGATCGTCGATGACGATCCAGGGCTCAGCAGCCTGCTTGAACGTTTCTTCACCAGCAAGGGTTATCGTGCCCGCGCGGTCCCCAACACCGAGCAGATGGACCGCCTGCTCCAGCGTGAAGTGTTCAACCTGGTGGTGCTCGACCTGATGCTACCGGGCGAAGACGGCTTGTCCGCCTGCAAGCGCCTGCGCCAGCACAACAACCAGATTCCCATCATCATGCTCACGGCCAAGGGTGACGAGCTCAGCCGCATCAAGGGCCTGGAACTGGGCGCCGACGACTACCTCGGCAAGCCATTCAACCCCGACGAGCTGATGGCCCGGGTCAAGGCCGTGCTGCGCCGTCAGGCGCCTTCGGTACCCGGTGCGCCGGGCAGCGAGGACGAGTCGGTCACCTTCGGCGACTACGAGCTGTCCCTGGCCACCCGCGAACTCAAGCGTGGCAACGAAGTGCACATGCTCACCACGGGTGAATTCGCTGTGCTCAAGGCCCTGGTGATGCATGCCCGCGAACCGTTGACCCGCGACAAACTCATGAACCTGGCACGCGGGCGTGAATGGGATGCGCTGGAGCGCTCCATCGACGTACAGATCTCGCGCCTGCGCCGCATGATCGAACCAGACCCGTCCAAACCGCGCTACATCCAGACGGTATGGGGTGTGGGCTATGTGTTCGTACCGGACGGAAACGCCGGCAAATGACGCTGCTGCCTAGATGAAGACGCCGCTGTGGTTTCCGCAGAGTTTCTTCGCGCGCACCTTGTGGCTGGTGCTGATCGTCGTTCTGTTCTCCAAGGCGTTGACCCTGGTCTACCTGCTGATGAACGAGGACGTCTTGGTCGATCGCCAGTACAGCCACGGCGTGGCATTGACCTTGCGCGCCTATTGGGCGGCCGACGAAGAAAACCGTGACCAGATCGCCGAAGCGGCAGGCCTGATCCGGGTGACCGGTGCAGGCGTACCCGAGGGCGAGCAACACTGGCCCTATAGCGAGATTTACCAACGGCAGATGCAGGCCGAGCTTGGCGAGGACACCGAGGTACGGCTGCGTATCCATGCGCCGCCTGCCTTGTGGGTCAACGCGCCCAGCCTGGGCCCGGGCTGGTTGAAGGTGCCGTTGTACCCCCACCCGTTGCGCGGGCAGAAAATCTGGAACGTGCTGGGGTGGTTCCTGGCCATCGGCTTGCTGTCCACCGCATCGGCCTGGATATTCGTGCGTCAATTGAACCAGCCGCTCAAACGACTGGTGTTCGCCGCGCGCCAGCTTGGCCAGGGGCGCAGTGTGCGCCTGCCGGTCAGCGACACGCCCAGCGAAATGACCGAGGTGTACAAAGCCTTCAACCAGATGGCCGAAGACGTCGAGCAAGCCGGGCGCGAGCGCGAGTTGATGCTGGCCGGCGTGTCCCACGACTTGCGCACCCCGCTGACCCGGCTGCGGCTTTCACTGTCCCTGCTCGGCAGCGACAGTGAGCTGAGCGACGACATGGTGCGCGACATCGAAGACATGGACGCCATTCTCGACCAGTTCCTGGCGTTCATTCGCGACGGGCGTGACGAACCCCTCGAAGAAGTCGATCTTGCAGCGTTGGTGCGTGAAGTGGTTGCACCCTACAACCAGCCCGAGGAGCGTGTTCGGCTGTGCCTGGAGCCTATACCGCCGTTTCCAGTGCGCCGGGTATCGCTCAAGCGCATGCTGGGCAACCTGATTGGCAACGCCCTGCACCATGCGGGCAAGGGCGTCGAGGTTGCAGCCTATGTCTCGGGGGATGAAAGCGCCCCGTACGTGGTACTGAGCGTGCTTGATCGGGGGGCAGGGATCGACGAATCCGAGCTCGAGACCATCTTCAACCCGTTCATTCGGGGTGACCGTGCGCGAGGCGGCAAAGGCACCGGGCTGGGCCTGGCCATCGTCAAGCGAATTGCCGCCCAGCATGGCGGAAACGTCGAACTGCGCAATCGTTCCGGAGGCGGTATCGAAGCACGGGTACGGTTACCCTTGGGGTTGCTGTTGCCGCGCAACGCTGTCTGACCGCAAGCTTGGCCTGGCGTGCTTCCAAGGGGCGATCAGCCACCGAGGAAGCCGGCGGGCCTGGCAGGCGGCCAGCGGGGTGATCAGCCCTTGCCCTTGGTCCGGGTCTGGTTGGGCCCGCCGTTCTTCTCCAGGTGTTCGAAGATCATGCCGGCTACGTCCTTGCCGGTAGTCACCTCGATGCCCTCCAGCCCCGGTGACGAGTTCACCTCCATCACCAGTGGGCCGTGGTTGGAGCGCAGAATGTCGACCCCGGCCACGCTCAAGCCCATCACCTTGGCTGCACGGATGGCCGTCATGCGCTCTTCCGGGGTGATCTTGATCAGGCTGGCAACACCACCACGGTGCAGGTTGGAGCGGAACTCGCCCGGTTTGGCCTGGCGCTTCATCGAGGCGATCACCTTGTCACCCACCACAAAGCATCGGATATCGGCACCACCGGCTTCCTTGATGTACTCCTGCACCATGATGTTCTGCTTGAGCCCCATGAAGGCTTCGATCACCGATTCGGCCGCCTTGGTGGTTTCGCACAGCACCACGCCAATGCCCTGGGTGCCCTCGAGGACCTTGATCACCAGCGGGGCGCCGTGGACCATCTGGATCAGGTCCGGAATATCATCGGGCGAATGGGCAAAGCCGGTGACCGGCAGGCCAATGCCACGGCGCGACAGCAATTGCAGCGAGCGCAGCTTGTCGCGCGAGCGTGCGATGGCGACCGATTCGTTGAGCGGGTACACCCCCATCATTTCGAACTGGCGCAGCACAGCGCAGCCATAGAAAGTGACAGAGGCACCAATGCGCGGGATGACTGCATCGAACCCTTCCAGTGGCTTGCCGCGGTAGTGAATCTGCGGCTTGTGGCTGGCGATGTTCATGTAGGCCCGCAGGGTATCGATCACCACCATCTCGTGACCACGCTGGGTACCGGCTTCGACCAGGCGGCGGGTGGAATACAGACGCGGATTACGCGAAAGCACAGCGATCTTCATGCAGCACCTGTCAAGGTAGTGTGGGTGGCCGGAAAGGCAGGTTTGTCTTGTACGTACTTCAGGCCCGGATTGACGACCAACTGGCCGTGAATCAGGGCCTTGGAACCCAGCAACAGGCGGTAACGCATGCTCTTGCGGCAAGCCAGGGTAAATTCGACTGCCCATACCCTGTCACCCAACGCGAGCGTGGTGCGAATGACATAACGGGTTTGGGCGTGGCCATTGGAGCTTCGGATGGTTTTCATGCTCACCAGCGGCGCCTCGCAGCGGCGGTGACGCAATTGCACGATCGAACCCAGGTGCGCAGTGAATCGGACCCACGGCTGGCCATTGCGTTCGAAAGGTTCTATCTCGGTGGCATGCAGGCTGGAGGTGCTGGCGCCGGTGTCGATCTTGGCGCGTAGCCCTGCCACGCCCAGCTCGGGCAAGGCTACCCATTCCCGCAGGCCAATTACAGTCAGATGATCAAATGTCTTCACGAAACGCACCCAGCGGATGAGAGAGTGAACTGTAAGCATGGCGGGGAATTTTTGCATCCGATGCTTACGGTAGTACAGTTCCCCCAATCACGGAATTCGAGGTATCGGGATGGCACAGAAAGTCGAAGATGACGACAAGGTTCGCCTGGACAAGTGGTTGTGGGCAGCGCGTTTCTACAAGACGCGTGCGCTGGCCAAGGCGGCCATCGAAAGTGGCAAGGTGCATTGCCGTGGTGAGCGATGCAAACCGGGCAAGGAGCCGCGGGTGGGCGATGAATTCGTTCTGCGTACAGGCTTCGACGAGCGCACGGTGGTGGTAAAAGCGCTGTCGGCAGTGCGCCGCAGTGCGCCTGAAGCGCAGGCTTTGTATGAAGAAACCGAAGAAAGCGTGCGCCGGCGCGAGCAGGCTGCGGCGCTGCGCAAGGCCGGTGCCACCGGTGTCACCACCGATGGGCGGCCGACCAAGAAGCAGCGCCGCCAGATACATCAGTTGCACGGAAGCTTCGAGTAGCTGTGGCCGCATGGCGGCCCAGGCCTCAGCGCAACACGGCCATTCGGCCGACCAGCGGCAACCTGCCCAACAGCCTGAACAGCGGAGCGGTCCAGCGCACCAGCGCAGCACTGCTTCTGGCCGCCAGGGGCGTATACAGGCTCCAGCCCAGTGCCAGCACCGCCATCAACAGGCCGCCGATGTAGTCATCCTGGCCCCAGTGTGCGCCAGCGACCAGGCGTGGCAGCATGAACACCACAGCCAGCCCCCAGATCACCAGGTACTGCCCGACGCGGCGGCTGAAGACGCTCATGAACAACGCCCAGATGAGCAATACCGAGGCATGATCGCCCGGGAAGCTCTTGCTGGAACGGTCCTTCAGTTCCCAGGTTGCCTCCAGGTGTGGGTAGTAGTCGCTCAGGTGAACGGCGCCATCGAGCATCATCGACGGGCTGTTGTGTTGCCAGCCGGCCGCGTCGACCCACTTGGAAAACAGTGCCCGAATCACCACTAAGAGCAGTAGCGTGACCAGAAAGCCGAAAAATGCCTGGCGAACCTGGGCAGCCTTGAACACCCAGTCGCCGCGGATCAGCGTGGCCAGCAGGATCAGGCCGACGACGATGTCGAACGGGCGCAGGCTGCCGACGGTCCAGATGTAGCGCCAGGCAGTGTTTTCAGCCAGCGGTGCATTGAGGCTGTGGAACAGCCATTCGTCGAATGCCAGGCACAGCATCTGGCCAACAGGCCATAACCAGAAACACAGTAGTGCGATGGGCAGTAGCGTACAGGCTACCAATGGCCCCCAGGACCACCTCGCTTGGAACAGTGGTCGATTGTCCATAAGATACCTCGATCTCCTAACGGGAATGAGCGCCCGAAACGCTCGACGACGGGATTGCAAATCCCGGCAATTATCTTGTCATTATTTTCAGATAGCCAGACAACCATGAGCGATTTGCCAGATACAGATTTCACCCAACGTTTCATCTTCGACGAGCGCGATGTGCGCGGCGAGTGGGTGTCTCTCGATGACAGCTACGCTGCGGTTTTGGCGCGTCACGAGTACCCGGCGCCGGTCAAGACCTTGCTCGGCGAGCTGATGGCCGCCACCGCGCTGCTGGTCGGTGCCCTCAAGTTCGACGGCCTGCTGATCCTGCAGGCGCGCTCGGCAGGGCCTATCCCCTTGCTGATGGTCGAGTGCTCCGGGGACCGCGACATCCGTGGCATGGCCCGCTACGAGGCCGACCAGATTGCAGCCGATGCCACCCTGTCCGAGCTGATGCCAGGCGGGCACCTGACGCTGACCATCGATCCGGTCAGGGGCCAGCGCTACCAGGGCACTGTCGAACTAGACGGCGCCGACCTCTCGGAATGCTTCACCAACTACTTCGTGCAATCCCAACAGCTGAACACGCGTTTCTGGCTGCACGCCGAGGCCGGCAAGGCCCGTGGTCTGCTGCTTCAGCAACTGCCGCGTGACCGTCAGCCTGATGACGAGGAACGTGAGGACAGCTGGCAGCATGTAGTGGCCCTGGCCAAGACCCTCAAGCCGCAAGAGTGGGAGGAAGCCAACGAAACCCTGCTTCACCGCCTGTACCACGAAGATGCCGTGCGGCTGTTCGACATTCAGCCCCTGCGCTTCAATTGCAGCTGCTCGCGCGAGCGTTCCGGCAATGCGCTGGTAAGCCTGGGCGAAGCCGATGCCAAGGCGCTGGTGGAGGAATGCGGCGGTACGGTGGAGATCGACTGCCAGTTCTGCAATGAGCGGTATTTCTTCGATGCCAGCGATGTCGCACAGCTCTTTGCGGGCGGCGGCACGGACTCTGCCTCAGAAACTCTTCACTGAAACGTTTCACTACAGGAGATTCTCCTGTCGAATTGCGCAAAAGCTCGGTTCTGACAGGAGGGGCCTACTTTTTTTGGGCGTTTCTGGCATAATCCGGCCACTTTTTTCGCTGTAGTAGTTTTTCTGAAACGACTACAAAACGTTTGGAGCACTCGGCCTCGGGCCGGATGGGGTATCTCATGACGCAAGCCAACAACACCGTGTACACCGACCTGAGCGTCGATGAGCTGGTAAAAGAAGCGCTGCAACGCGGTGAAGGTGTACTAGCCGACACGGGTGCACTGGTCGTGGAGACCGGCCACCGTACCGGCCGTTCCCCGGCTGACCGTTTCATCGTCGAAGAACCTTCCACCCAGGACGCCATCGCCTGGGGCCCGATCAACCGCAAGTTCCCGGCCGACAAGTTCGATGCCTTGTGGGACCGCGTCGAGGCGTTCAACAACGCCCAGGATCACTTCGTTTCCTACGTCCACGTAGGGGCGGCGGCCGAGCACTACCTGCCGGTCAAGATGACGACCCAGACGGCCTGGCAGAACCTGTTCGGTCGTTGCCTGTTCATCAACCCGGAGCAGTTCAACCCGGCTGGCCGTGGCGAATGGCAGATCCTCAACGTCGCCAACTTCGTCTGCGAGCCTGAGCGTGATGGCACCAACTCCGATGGTTGCGTGATCATCAACTTCGCCCAGAAGAAAGTGCTGATCGCTGGCATGCGTTACGCTGGCGAAATGAAAAAAGCCATGTTCTCGGTACAGAACTTCCTGCTGCCGGCTGCCGACGTACTGCCAATGCACTGCGCGGCCAACATCGGCGAAGAGGGTGATGTCACCCTGTTCTTCGGTCTGTCCGGCACCGGCAAGACTACGCTGTCGGCTGATGAGAGCCGTTACCTGATCGGTGACGATGAGCACGGTTGGGGTGAAGGTGTCGTCTTCAACATGGAAGGTGGCTGCTACGCCAAGTGCATCGACCTGTCCGAGAAGAACGAGCCGGT